>JANQQI010000056.1 GCA_028285085.1 Saprospiraceae bacterium
CGCTTTCGAGCAAAATATGCCTTACGATCAATTCGTCAAAAAACAGTTGGCTGGCGATCTGCTGCCCGACGCCCAAGCCGATGATGTGCTCGCCACCGCCTTTCAGCGTAACCACCCTATGACTGCCGAAGGTGGTGTGATCGACGAGGAATTCCGACTTTCCTACGTTTTTGACCGCCTCGCCACCGCCTCAACGGCCTTCTTGGGGCTGACGATGGACTGTGCACGCTGCCACGATCACAAATTCGACCCTATTTCGCAAAAGGAGTACTACAGCATGGCGGCCTTTTTTAATAATATCAAAGAATTGGGAATGACCGGAGATGATGGCAATTTCGGTCCCATTGCCTACGTCATGACCGATTCTCTACAGCAAGTGATCAATCAATGCCAGGAAAAATTACAAGCCATTGAAACGCAACGAGCAAGCAATCGTGATTCCCTGTTGCAAATCGCCTCTTTTATAAAACAAATCTCCAATGAAGTAACGCCTAAAGCAGCCATACACGTCGATTTCGAAAAACCAAAAAGTAAAGATTACGGCTACCTGATCAACGAGAGTCCTAAAAGTAAGGCGACCGCAAGCAAGGGGGTCACTTTTGTAGAAGGTCGAAATGGACAAGCCGTTTTATTTGACAATCAGTACGATGATGTCTACACCGATAAGGTAGGGTTCAAAGAATTGTATGAGCCATTTAGCGCAGCGGCTTGGATCAATACCGCCCAAAGGCGAGCCGATAAAATGCAACAAATTTGTGGAACGACGGGAGATAAAAATAATGCGTGGCGTGGCTGGGAGTTTTATCTCACCAATGAAAATCGCTTAGCCGTCCGACTCATCTCCGTTTTACCTCACAACTATCGCCATTTCGAAACACGCGATAGTATTGCCATTAACCAATGGACCCACGTCGCTTTTAGTTACGATGGCACCAATGCCGATCAATCAATTAGCATTTATATTGATGGCCAACGGGTGGAAATGGTCGTAAAATATAACCAACTGACGGAAAGCATTTTGTCCTGTACTGCTAATGTCTATGAACCAGAAAATCGCTCCATTCGATGGGGAGCTGCCTATCGATCATTCACCGGTGAATATGGCTTATTCGTGGGAATGATGGATGATTTATACTTTTTTGAAAAGACCATCTCTCCTCTCGAAGTCGCGCAACTGGCTGAATTACCCGAAACAGCAATCACGGAAGAGATGAGAAAGGACCATGCCTGGTTGCAGTCACCAACTTATTCTGCTGACGTTAAGCAGCGCCAAGCACTACAAAAACAATCGCTAACTGCCTACAACCAACTTACCGAAGTCATGGTTATGCAGGAAATGGACCAGCCGCGCGCCATGCATGTCCTAAATCGCGGCGCCTACGATCAGCCGCGCCAGCGCGTTGAGCCTAATACGCCTACCGCCGTTTTAACGTACCCAGACGATCTGCCAAAGAACCGTTTAGGTTTGACCGAATGGCTCTTTTCGCCCGAGCATCCACTCACAGCACGCGTTACTGCTAATCGTTACTGGCAAATGATTTTCGGCGAAGGTTTAGTTAGGACGCCACACGATTTCGGTAGTCAAGGTGAGTTACCTTCGCATCCCGAATTGCTGGACTGGCTCGCCCTTGAGTTACAATCATCCGAGTGGAATCTCAGAACTTTCTTACGAACCTTGGTTCTGTCCGCAACCTATCGACAATCTTCAATGGCCAGCCCAGAGCTCAGTGAGCAAGATCCAACGAACAAATGGCTGGCTCGAGCCCACCCTCAGCGCCTGACCGCCGAAATGATCCGAGATAATGCACTGGCTAGTAGTGGAATGTTATCTAAAAAAGTCGGGGGCCCTAGTGTTAAGCCTTACCAGCCCGAAGGCCTCTGGATTGAGCTGGGGAACTTCTCCGCCAAGCTACTCCACTTTGAGCAAGATCAAGGAGAAGCCAGTCGCCGGCGTTCCATGTACACCTTCATTCGACGGACTTCGCCGCCGCCCTTCATGACTAATTTTGATGCACCCAACCGGGATATTTGCACTGTAAAGCGTGAACAAACCAATACCCCTTTGCAAGCACTGAATCTGCTCAACGACCCTCAATTTGTGGAAGCGGCTAGAGTGATGGCGCAACGGGTGCAAAGCGAGTGGCCGGAGCATACCCCTGAGCAACAAATTACACAAATGTACCGCCTCGTCGTTGGTCAAAAACCCAATGCCGCGCAATACAAAATACTTGTGGAACATTACGCCGAACAGCTTCAACATTTTCAAAATACACCAACGGCCATTGATGAATTATTAAGTGTGGGGCAATATCCTATTCCAAAAGATTTGAAAACGGCCCAAACGGCGGCACTGGCCATCGTCAGCAGCACGTTGTTCAATTCTGATTTATTTTACACCAAGCGCTAATTGCCTATGCATTGTCACGATTACCAAAAAGGATACACTCGCCGCGAATTTTTAGGCAAGACTTCATTAGGACTTGGTGCTCTGGCCCTAAGCGGCCTAATGAATCCACTGCAAGCGTTCGCACCGCCCGTCCATTCTGGGCTGCCTCATTTTCCAGCCAAAGCTAAAAGGGTGATCTACCTGTTCCAGAGCGGCGGACCGTCGCAGCAAGACATTTTCGATTACAAGCCGCTCTTGAATAAGATGCACGGCCAGGAAATTCCACCAAGCGTCAAAGGTGAAGGCCGTGTGACGGGGATGACTGCCGGGCAATCTAGTTTTCCTCTGGTAGCCGGCCCATTTCAGTTTAAGCAATACGGGCAAAGTGGGGCCTGGATCAGCGACCTGATGCCTTATCTATCGCAGATCAGTGATGAGCTTTGCTTTATCAAAAGCATGCATACGGATGCCATCAATCACGATCCGGCCATTACCTTTTTGCAGACCGGGTCGCAATTCCCGGGGCGGCCCAGCATTGGAGCTTGGGTAAGCTACGGGCTGGGATCGGACAACGAGAACCTACCGGCCTTTGTCGTTTTAGTCACTAAGAATCAGCGGGGGCAACCCCTCTACGCGCGCTTGTGGGGCAATGGCTTTTTGCCGTCGGAGCATCAAGGGGTGCAATTTCGGGCGGGTGAAAACCCGGTTTTATTCCTCAGCAACCCGCCGGGCGTAGATGCTAAAAGCCGACGGGCTCAACTGGATGCCCTCAAAGCACTGCAACAGCAACAACTAGAACACACTCAAGATCCAGAGGTTGCCGCCAAGATCGCGCAATACGAAATGGCCTACCGGATGCAAACCTCAGTGCCCGAGATTATGGATGTGAGCAAAGAACCAGAATACATTTACGATATGTACGGGCCAGCTAGTCGCATTCCCGGTAGCTTCGCCGCAAATGCCTTGCTGGCCAGGCGGCTGGTGGAACGCGGTGTAAAATTTGTCCAATTGTACCACCAAGGCTGGGATGCCCACGGCAATGCCATCAATAACCATCGCCGGCAATGCACCGATGTAGATCAACCGACAGCCGCACTGATCATGGATTTGAAACAGCGCGGGCTTTTGGAAGATACACTGGTGATTTGGTCCGGTGAATTTGGGCGGACCTCCTATTCACAAGGCAAGATCACACCTACGGAATACGGTCGTGACCATCATCCGTCTTGCTTTACCCTGTTTATGGCGGGGGCCGGCGTAAAAAAAGGATTCAGCTACGGTACCACGGATGACTTTTCGTATAACATCGTTTCGAATCCGGTACACGTCCACGATTTTCAAGCTACGTTAATGCATCTATTGGGCATTGACCACGAGCGCTTTACCTTTAAGTATCAGGGTCGCCGCTTCCGCCTGACGGATGTGCACGGCTCGGTAGTACACGATATTTTAGCTTAATTTATGGATTGGGGAACATTTCTTGGCCGTTTTCATCCTTTGTTGGTCCATCTACCCATTGGAATGGTCATCTTAGCCGTCATTTTAGAATGGCTCGACCGCTACTGTCAGCCTAATACACGGCGCTTAGTCTGGGGACTGGCAGGCCTCTCTGCCGTTTTATCTATCGTTGCTGGCTGGCTCCTGGCTAACCAAGGTGCTTACGAAAACATGACCTTATTCTGGCATCGCTGGTCGGGCATTGCGATCGGTATTTGCGCCGTTTTAGCAACCTTCTGGCAACCCAAAAATCAGCTGGTCAAAAAATACTTTTCGGTATTCACCATCCTGCTCCTCACGCTAGCTGGCCACTTAGGTGGACGATTGACCCACGGGGAACACTATCTTACCGAGCATGCGCCAGGTTGGTTACAAGATTGGAGCGGACATCCTGCACCGGCGCCTCATCCCAGCACTCACCTCCCGGTAGATAGTCTTCGATTTTATCCCCACCTTATCCAGCCTTTTTTGGATCAAAAATGTGTCCACTGCCACGATGCTGCAGGGCCAAATGGTGGGCTTCGGGTAGATGACGCAGCAGCCGTTTTTGTCGGAGGCGATGAAGGTCCGGCGGTCATTCCCGGGCGAGCCGAGGAAAGCAGTTTATACGAGCGTGTCATTATTGATCCAGGGCATCGGAAATTTATGCCGCCTAATGGTGACCCGCTGAGTTATGGTGAAATCCGTTTGCTGGAATTTTGGATTCAGAGCGGAGCCGATACGGTGCAGCATCTTAAAGCGATGGCGATTCCTAAGGATATTGAGGCTTTGCTGGCGCGGGACTATGCGTTGGATCTTCGGCCCAAGCCTTTTGCGGAACAGTTTGATTTTCCTCCACTTGATTCAAGTTTGGTGGTTGATTTAAAAAATAAAAACTTTCTCGTTCGAAACGTATCGACAAATTCTCATGCCGTTGAGGTCAATGTTCCCTACGGTTCAGTCAACACTGCTGATTTGGAACCTATAGCCGGAAACATTATTGCCTTGAAGTTGGAACAGCAAACGATTAATGATTTTTCTATTTTTCAAAAAATGACTTATCTCCAATCGCTATCGCTTCGCCAAGCACAATTCCCATCTGCATCTGATTTATTACAACTCAAAACCCTCCCCTATCTGGAGATATTAAACCTGGGACAGACTACCATCAACAAAGAAGATATCATTGCACTTTGCCAGCAACTGCCCCGTTTACGCAAACTGTTTATTTGGGAAACCGGAATCACACCCGAAGAACACGAGGCGCTACAACAACAATTTGAATCCATCGAGATTATCCATCACTTTTCATTTACCACTAAAAACAATGACCAATGAGCAATCGTCGGCGTTTTATGCAAACCGCAGGAGCCGGGCTATTAGGACTTAGCCTGCCGAATATCACTACAGCACGAACTCCCTCTCGTCACGACAAACCGATCATTGGCCACGGTGATTATCGCTATCGCCTGCATCAGGATTGGGGTATTCAGGACGCGCGACAGTTTCCGGTACAACACTGCCATGAAATGGTGATCGATCGTCGAGGACGTATTTTTTTACTCAATTCTCACCCCAAAAACAACATCCTCATCTATGATCGCTCGGGTAAAGTACTCGATAGCTGGACGCTGAATTTAGATGGTGCTCATGGCTTAACGCTCATCGATGAAGGCGGAACGGAATATTTGTGGATCACCGATCCCGATAACCATAAAGTCGTTAAAACCACGCTTGACGGCAAAGTCGTGCAAGAATTATTTCCTCCTGGCGACATTTATGAAAAAGCGGATTATTGGAAACCGACCGAAACAGCCGTAGCCCCTAATGGCGATATATACGTTGCGGACGGTTATGGCCAAAATTATATCACGCAATACGATGCGCAAGGCAAGGTCGTCCGTTACTTCGGTGGAAAAGGACGAGCGGACGCCCTTTTTGATTGTTGTCACGGGGTAACGCTCGATACCCGTGGCTCGGAAGACCGTCTAATCATCACCTCTCGTTCTAATCAGTGCTATAAATACTTTAGCCTCGACGGGCAGCATCAGCGCACGGTGGAGCTCAACAACATGTGGATTTGCCGGCCGGTATTGAAAGGTGATATGCTCTATTTCGCAGTCATCGTTTCGGAAGACTGGGGTCGCTACGATGGGATGCTTGCCGTCATTGATGCCAATGATCAGGTTGTTTCCCTACCCGGTGGTGCTGCGCCTAATTACGAAAAGGATACACTCCAAAAAGTTGTTTACGATGACTTTAGTTTTTTGAATCCCCACGATGTTTGCATCGATAGTGACGATAACCTCTACGTCGCCCAATGGAATTCGGGGCGGACGTATCCGTATATGCTGGAGCGGGTGTAAATTATTTAGCGGTTGCAGATCACCAAACAAGCGCTAAAAAGCATTCAGGCCAGCCCCAAAAGGATAAAGCGGTGCTTCGGAATCGTAAGGGACATCTTCGAGTTGTTGCTCGACGGCCTGCACCGAAGCTGGAATCTCAATTGGCAATTTTCCGCTCGGCTGAAATCTGCCGAAGATTAATTCAAGGATGACTTCATCGCTGCAATAAAAATCAGCGATAACCCCTTTGCTCGCTGCGTTGATTTCTGGAAACACGGGGGGCCGTTGTACTGTCATTACGGTAATCGTCGGTTTTGCATTAATCAATTCCAGCAACTCCGCTTTTTCTTCTGCGGGAAAATCCAGACGCCCCTGTTTGAAAAATCGTTCTAGCAAATGTGTACTGCGTGGCTCAAAAGGCGTACTGAGTTTTAAAATAATCACATCGGCATCTTGAGGATCAGCGACCACGCTGGAAAACTTGCTAACCATTTTTTCCTCCATCCCTTGGATGTAAATTTTCGTACTTTGGGAAAGGGGTAAAACGTTATCCTCATTTTTTAATAGCACTAGTGATCGACGCTGCGCCTCCAGTCCCTTGGCTGCGTAGGTAGCATTATCCAATATGTCCAAGCCAGCTTCCTCTAAATAGGGTTGATCAAAAAGGCCCAAGCGAAATTTATCTCGCAGCACCCGACGTACTGAAACGTCAAGGCGATCTTCCGAAATTTGTCCTTCTTCCACCAACGCAATGACCTGATCTGGAATCGCCTCACCACCAAACATATCGCAGCCTGCATCCAGAACCTTCGCGACGCGCTGTTTAGTTGATAAATCCTCTACGCCCCAAGCCGAAGCGGGTTTAACAAACATATCGGAAACGATCCCCCAATCTGTACACACTACACCATCGTATTGATAGCGCTCCCGCAGCAGTCCTGTGATAATTTCTTTGTTATACCCAAAGGCTACCGCTTCGCTGGTTTGTCCTACCGGCAAACCGTAATAGGGCATAATCTGTGCGGTTCCGGCCGCAAAAGCTGCCTCGAAAGGCTCCAAATGGTAAGCGAAATTATTGCCAGGATAAACTTGCTCCGCACCGTAAGAAAAATGCGCATCTTCGCCATCTTTTTGAGGGCCGCCACCCGGAAAATGCTTGGTCATACAGGCCACGCTATTTGCTTGCAGACTATCGCCCTGAAAGCCGAGCACATATGCCTTGGTAAGCCGAGCACTGAGGGCAGCGTCTTCTCCGAAAGTACCATCTGTACGACCCCAACGAGGTTCTGTAGACAGATCTGCCATTGGCGACAACGCCAATCGTAACCCTATCGCTCTATATTCTTGACGAGCGATATCACCGAACTCACGAGTCAGTAAGGTATCATCAATGGCTGCAAACCCCAAAGGGGATGGCCAGGCCGAAAAAGCAGGTGTCTCGATACCGGCCCCCGGATTATCAACGGCACCGTGTCGAGGGTCAGAAGCCACAGTAACCGGAATACCCAAACGGGTACGCTCGGCCATTTTTTGAATATTATTGTGCCAGGTCAGCATCACCTGGGGCGAGTAAGTTTGGATCAAATTGAAGTGGTTCATCTTTCGTTTGGCGACCAATTCAGAATTTGAATCAAAGGCAAAAGTCATGGGATCTTTAAAGGTCGGCACCTCCGTGGGAAGCCCATCGGGATTCATCGTAATCATGGTAATGAACAATAGGCCAGCCTTTTCCTCCAGATTCATTTGACTCATCAAGTTATCGATGCGTTGCTCCATATCTACTCGTATATCCTCATAAGGATCCAGCCGGCCATTTTTATTTAAATCCCGGAATGTCCATCCGTCAAGGGTCAAAGTGGGAGCGGGCTCACCGAGTAAATTGAGATTTGCGGTGGAGGCACGGCTCCACTTGATGTAGAAAAAGATATAGACTATGATTAGAATAAGTAATAATCCGAGGAGGATGTAGAGAAGGATTTTGAGCAGCTTTTTCATTGGTTTTGAATTCTGGTCTTAGAAAGAAGATACATCTCGATTAGAGATAACGCCCTTGGACATAATAATAAAAACAAAGCACCTGACGCCATAGTTCGTTTAATGGTACCAAGCAATTTTGCTCATAACTAAAGAGCGGTTCTTTGTCCCAAGGACTTTATCGTAGATCACCCCACAAAATTAAATAGAACACATAGGATCGAACAGGGTGTAAATCATCAATTTAATATGACGTAGATCACATCTTAAGTAAAAATAAAAAGGAAATGAATGGAAAGAATAAAAATTGCGGGGACGCTTATTCAATCTTTTGAACTAAGTATGGACCTAATTCTTTTTGTATCGCCGGGGCAAGTATCCCCGTTTCCACCTCCAAGTCTGCATCTTGTAAAATCTTTAAGCCAGCCCCTTGATTGCGCGGATGGGGATCAATGATGCCTACGTAAACATACCGAATCTGACGGCGAACGATAGCCCGGGCGCAGGAGGGCGTACGCCCTTGAAAAGAGCAAGGCTCGAGTGTCACGAAAAGTGATAATTCCGTCAATTCGTCGGGGAGCTGAGCCAGCGCCATGGCTTCAGCATGGTGTTCACCGGGGCGTTGCGTATAGCCGCGCGCGATCACCTGCCCTTCGTGCACGATGACGCAACCGACAGGTGGGTTAGGCAAGCAATCAGGTAGCGCTTTACGCCCCTCCTCAATGGCCAATTGCATGAAATATTCTATCGCTATTCGCTCCATAAATGTTTAAACCATACGCTTTACTTCAGGGTAAAAGTAACAGATTTAGAAATGGATAAAAAATCATTTCTGATTCCACTTCTTTTCCCACTTCAACGTTTGTCAAGGCCATAAGGTTAGTGTCTCCCTCATTTTTTTTGTCACGTTTTTCTCCAGTCGGCTTTATAGGAGCAAAGTTTTTAAATACATCCGTCAGAATTGCGGCCGCACTTCTCCCGAGATGGAGCCTAAGCTTTCAAAATAATCAATCATCCTTTTCAAAATTGTTAGATTATGCAACTCATCTTAACTCTTGCCTTATGTCTCAGTGGGGCGTTTTTGTTCGGCCAGTCTGTTTTTTTAGAACCCTTGGATTGCCATGGGCTAAAAGTCAGCGATTATCAAGCGGAAGATGGACAAAGACAAATCCTGCATCTAGAGAAAGAAATCATTCCTGGTGTTTGGCAGCAGGTTGATTTCGTTACTGCAAAAACGACAAACTATTCTTTTACTCAACTGGCCCCCGGTACTTATCGCGTCACTGCCTTAGCAGAAGCGATTCGCCCAGGAAAAACAGATCGCTATACCAAGACCAAGGTTGAGAATCATATTTCAAACGCGATCACAATTGGTTGTATCGATGAACGTGGTGAAGTCGTGGCTACTGATCTGATCGGACAGGTTCGACTTACTCCTAATCCGGTACAAGATCGTTTGCTTATTCATTTTAGCCGTCACCCCAAAGCACCAGTCCAATATGAAATCATAAACCTCAACGGAGAGAGCTTGTACGAGGGTACGATCCGAGGGCATCAGGCCGCGGTAGCAGTAGACGAGCTCACTAACGGCCTGTACTTCATTCGATTGTACAGCGGTCAAACCTTTAGCCACAGCGCCCGCTTTGTGGTCTCTAAGTAATCTCTTTCTCAATTCAAAAAGATCAACCTCATGAAAAATATATTGTGTCTTATTTTATTTACCCTGAGCGCCCAACTTAGTTTTGCTCAATTGGGTACCGGCGATGGCCGCCCCGGTGATGATCGTCCTGAAGATCGACTCGTTCGTATGGACAAAAGTCCACTCCAAGCTTTCCAATCTACGACTGCCGGTGAGCATGAAGCCAAATTTGCGATTGACGATGATTATGAGTCAAATTCTTTGACGTACCAAGATCCAATTTGTTGGTGGCGCACGGATTTTGGCGCCAATGTCGCTCTGCAAGGCATTAGCCTGGAAACTACTTTAACTAACTTCTACATTTTCACCTCTGAAGCCCCATTCCAATCTTTCGCCATTGAAGAACTGATTCAAGATCCTTGGGTAGATTATTTTCACGTAACGGACGGTATCCTCCCAGAGACCATTATTCCCACTACTTTTCCGGTACGACACGTGAGTGTCATCTCCGTGAATCCGGTTAAAATCAAAATCAGAGAAATTGACTTCTGGATTGGTCCAGATGGAAGCGGTCCCGGTGTGGGTTTCGCTGAGGATTGTACTGACGGTATCGACAACGATGGAGATGGCCTAGTCGACTGTGAAGACTATCCCTGCGGTATCGGTTTTATGAATGTAAGTTATACCGAGCCGACCTGTCCAATTTGCGATGATGGCGAAATCTGTATTCAGGCGGGTAATGCCGATGAGGTCAGCTTAGATGGTGGTGAGACTTGGTTACCTATCCAGATTGGTGTAAACTGTTTCGACAATTTACCTGAAGGCACCTACAACGTAATCGCACGCAAGTCTTCAACTGGTTGCACTAAAACATGGTCAGATCCTATTATTTTAGAAGCACCGAGAGGTGAGAATGGTGATTGTGTAAATGGTGGCTTTGAAGAAGGATCATTCGAAGGCTGGACTGGTGGTTTGGGAGCTAACAACAATGGAACAATCGATATTAGTAACCAGGATTTTGACCTTAACAACCGCCATACCATCATCCCTAGCAGTGGTTTTCAAGATCCTTTTGCACCTGCTATTAATGGGGCATGGGGGGCTTTGGGTACTTACATTACTCGTCTGGGGAACAGCACAAGAGGATCCGAAGCGGAGCGTCTGACTTATTGTTTTACTGTAGATAGTGACAATGCGGATTTCCATTTCAACTATGCCGTGGTTTTGGAAGAACCAGGACATACTGGTCCTCCCCTATTCCGTTATAAAATCTACAATCAGTCGACGCCAAATGTCTCTATCGTAGAGAACGAAATTTCTTCCGAAGCGCCATTTCTGATTGTATCACCTTCAAATGCACACGTAGAGTATCAAGGCTGGACCTGTGTTGAAGCGGATTTATCCAACTTGATCGGGGAAACAGTATGTGTAGAATTCATCACTGCAGATTGTAAAGATGGCGGGCATTTCGGTTATGCCTACATTGATGGCCTCTGTACTCCAATCAGCGCACCTTCAGTCACTCTGGAAGCAAATGAAATCTATTGCGTCGGTCAAACCGTAGAGGTTACGGCAGCGGGTGCTGGTTATAATCAGTTTGAATGGCAAATATCGAAATTAGATGCTGATGGGCAAGAATACGAGACCGTAACACTTAGTCAAGCGGCGGATTTCAATACGATGATTTCAGATTTAGTTGGAGAATACGAAGCGAACTCAAACTATACTTTAAGTTGTGATCAACAGGTCCGTGTCAAGTTTATCTCTGGCAATGGTTGCGCAAGTTCGGTAAGTAAACTTGATTTTAAAATTGTTTGCCCAGAGTACGATATCGATTATTGTGATAATGTCATTCACTGTAGCGGCAGCTTTTTGGAAGTACCTATTTTGGGTGAAGTCGATTGCCCGGGTTGCACTTACCAATGGAGTCCACCGCAGTATTTAGATGATGAGACCGCTCAGTTTCCGGTTATTGAAACAGCTAATTGGGGCAATGCTTTGAATCGCACCTACTCCGTGACAGTAACTAGTCCAGAGGGTTGTCTTTATACAGACCAGGTTTATGTAGATGATGATAATGGGTATAAAGTCACATTAGAAGTGGAATCTACTTCTTGCTCTTACGTGGTCACCGCTACGATTACTTTCCTCGAGCCCATAGCGGACAACAATATTACCCTCGTCGGTACCGACCAGGAGGATAACGATGCCCCTGTCAATTTTACATTAACAGGGAGTTCTCCTACTGTCAAAGTATTCACTTCGGAAGTAATCGATCGCGATGCAGACTCCCGAGTTCGAGTAGATGTCGATGTCATTTACGATTCTTATGCTTGTGTCATCGGTACAAATTGTAGTACGACTAAGGTTGCCCCTACCGTTCCGGAAAGCGCTTACTCAACACCTTGGGCGATCACTTGGCCTAACATCTTTGCACCGCAAAGTCAAAACAATAATCAATGGCGCACTTTCATCTCGGGAATAGATGCTGCCAATTGTACAACCAATAGTATCAGCAGTGTGAGCTTCCTTAAGATTTCCATCTTCGACCGTTGGGGTAATCTGGTATTCCAAGAGTCCGAGTCTAAGCAGGGTTTGAATGGTTTGGATGGCTCAGGAATCGTTTGGGACGGTACTTTCAATGGCTCTTTTGTAGAAGCGGGAGTGTACGCGATTCTTATCGAGGCAGAAAGCTGCTGGAGTGGTAGCCACCCTTGTCCGGCCTTCTGCCAAGGGAATAACGCCCCATTTGAAGAATGTCCAACGGAAAACTCTGTCATCTTTTCTGCGGACGTAACGGTAGTCTACTAGCCTTATTTCCCTGGGTAAAACAGCTTCACCAGCAGGAGAATAGGCAAGTGCAAAGTTTATAAAGCTATGCACATATTGGCCACCCCTTAACGGGGGTGGCTTTTTCTTTATGACTTAGCTCGCCGGCGCCAAACGGTTATTAAAAGGAGCACACCTAAACCGCCCAACCACCAAGCCCATTGCCAACTACGGGCCGCAGTCAGTTCCATCGCATTAGGATCTCCGATGAGGATAAAATTGGACCAGTAGGCAGGCAAAGCCTGGCTCGGCGGAGCCGCCGCCAGATAGTCTTGCTTAGCAGCCCGCAAGGCCGCAGCCTTAGACATGCCTGCTTGCAGATTTTGGTAAAACGATAACAAAATATCCCGCGTCGATTTTTCTGCTGCCGGCCACTGACTGGCTACTATCGACGGGCAGCCGGCATAGGCAAAGCTGCGCGCCAAACTTCGGATGCCCTCTCCTTTGCTCAACTTTCCAGCCGCGGTGTTGCACGCACTGAGCACAACCAAATCGGCTTGCAAATCAAGATTGTAAATTTCTAACGAACGGAGCAGAAAAGGATCCTTAGCTTTCCCACCGTGAAAGACCAGCGCAGTCTGCTCGGGAAATTGCTCGTTCATCAACGCATGCATCGATAAATGTAAAATCTGCGCTGCCCCGGCCTCGCCGACAAAGTGAGCCAGCGTAGCGGCCGCCCCCAGACGCGTTTGGCCATCAAACAGCGCCGCCGAACGGAGCGTCTCTTCTTCCGAAAACTGCAAGCGACTCAGGCTTTGTCCATTCCAGCCCTCTTCGTCCAATCGTCCTAATGTCATTTCATCGTAAGCCAGTCCCACGCCATAAAAAGGAGCTACACTGCTTGCTAAAGTAGCGGAAGGAGCATCCGTCAGCAAGCGGGTACTGTATACATAAGATAGCATATAATTCTCCAGAAGATAGCCTTTGAGTCCTGCGGCTTGGCCATCGTTTTGATACTTCAGGGCTTCGAAGGGCACTTGATGGAGGACATTATCGGGAACCACAATTAGATGGTCAATTTCTGCATGTGCTTGCAAATGGGCGACGAGGGCCTCCGGGAAAAGTTGTTGATAGAGTTGAAAAGAAAGGTCCGTAAAATCAACCTGATTTTGCTCCAAATTTTGTCGAAACGCAATAAAATCTTGATCAAGATCTTGTGTTTTGGGTTGACGTAAAAATAGGGTCGTATCCTGATCAATAAAAAAGATGAACAGCTCGTCGACACCGTAGAAATATTCTAACAATCCCTGACCTGCTTGCAAAGAAGATCGAATCTCTGTAAAATCAGGCGGCCGCAAAAAGGCATAATTATCATTGTAGTATTGGGGATAAGTTCGAGCAATCTCATCCAATAGTCGTTCCTTGGCACGTACTTGCTCGAAATAGGCTGAATATAGGCTATCACGCACCGACAATTGATTGATTTCAGCCTTTTGGATCGCCAAGGTTGTTGCTCTTAAGTCGGCATCTAATGCGGCACTTTGTTGTTGGATCGCCTCCGGCAATTGCTTTTGTGTACGCTGCGTCCGTATGCCTTCCAAAAGAATGATCGCTTTATTTCGCGCAACGAAGCGATAGGCATTATCCAGATATTGCTGGTTGTTTGTTTGCAGGAAAAGCTGGTGTGCGTTGGCAATGGCTCGCTCGTAAATCTGCAGGCTTCGCGCAATCTGCGAAAACTTAGAGTCTGTAGCAAGAAAACGCTGTCGCAGTAAAACAATCAAGCTATCCGTTTTTAAATCAATGCGATGCGCATTTTCCAGCCAGCTTAAATCGCCTGTATTTTCGAAAATCTTTTGATAAAGGCGAGACTGTAGACCAAACAATCGAATCAAATCATTGCGATCCGAAATAAAAGTACGCTGAATAGCGATTTGCTCGACGGCATCTCCCGACCAGGCAGGCATTAGAATTGAAATCGCCCGGTTGAAATAATCCCGTGCACGGTCCAACTCCCCCATTTCCAGATAGAGTTCACCAATATTTTCGTATTCCGCGGCAATGGTAGGATGATTAGATTTATTGTAATGCTGTTGTTTTAAAACGAGTTGCTCTTCGTACAGTCCCAAAGCCTCAGAAAATCGACCTTGCCGCTTCCGAATGGCGGCCAAAACAGAGTTGTCGGTAATTCGGCCCTCGATCCATTCTAATTCATCGGCCATCTTCAGGCCACGCTGCACATAGGTGGTTGCCAACTCCAGCTCATTCATTACGCCGTAGGTACGACCAATATTCTGGTAAATATTATGGAGTTCTACACTCGCTTCGGCCGTTTCACCGTAATAATCCACTGCTTGCAAAAGATCTGCTAAACCTTCTGCATAATTCTGCATCTCAACTTTAATCACACCTAACTCGCGGTAAACATTTGCCCGAATCGCCTTATCCGAAGGTTGGGTTAAAAGAAGAGCACGTTCCGAGTAGATTTGGGCCTGATACAGATCTGCTTTTTCTAATAAAAAATCGGCCACTTCTACGTATTTATCCGCCAGTCCCAGTGAATCGGCCACTGGAAGTTGATCATACATCGCTAAAGAACGTTCGAAGTATATTCTGGCTTGCTCATCTTCAAATAAATACTTGTGGGCACTTGCTAGGTTATACAGCAAATTCGCATTTTTGGCGTGGACCACCCCGAAGTGTTCCTCACTTAACTGTAGTGCCGTTTCCCACTTCTCGATCGCCTGTCGTTCTTCATCCAGGTAATAATAACAAACCCCCGCTTTGCGCACGACTTCTAGTCGCAAAGAATCACTCAACGGATAATCTGCTGCCAAAGTATCGAGTAGAGCAATCGCCGCTCGATAAGCTGGTCGTTCATCCTGATCCATTAAGGTCAGGGCTTCCTGATATAGCTTCATCGCATCTTGAGCTTGCCCACGATGAGTTAGAAAGATCAAAAAAATGCAGCAGAGGAGAGGCCTAAAAAAAGAATAGGAGCGCAACATAAACGATCGATTAAGAAATGCTAATCGACCAATTTAGAGGATGTTTGATAGGAAGTCAAATTGAAAACCAAAAGATTATGCCTCAATTTGCAGCTTCAGTAGTGAATTAGGGTCAAAAAAATATAATATCTAAAAAATCAGGGCTATTCCCATTTGCTGGAAATAGCCCGATGTTCAGTCGCAAAATATGCTTAAAAAACTATTTCTTTTATTCCTTTACCACGACGCGTGTATCTTCCCAGGTATCCGTCATCACGTGCAACATCAAGGCGCCTTTTGCCTCCACTTGCCGCAGATCGATAGCTACTCCGACGTCTCCTGCCTCAAGCTGTGCTTGTCCAGCAGCTAACTGCTGCCCCATAAGATTATAGATTTGCCATCGGAGCATTGCTGGCACCGTTTGTTCGGTTTGAATGAAGAGTTGATCCGTAAAAGGATTAGGACTAATTCTCCATTCGGAGGAGGTCATTACCTCCATATCTGCCTCACTATTTGTCCCGGCCAGAGAGCAGCTATTGGCCAATAGACGCTGCAATGCATTCGAAGCATTTAATACCCCACCGGTTACGGTGAAATCCTCTAGTTCTGTAACCAGAGTTGTCCCTTCGAGAAGTGCACATTTGATTGCCTCCGGATCAGCAATAGTTTGTCGGGTCGACATGCCAATCGCGACAGCACTGGTCAAGGCTGCAGCTTGAGATGTTCCTGACATCTGCTTGATCCCTCCTACTAAGTCTGGTCCTTCAACGCCTTCTCCAATAGTGGCCAAGTCGACATTGGTTTCTCCATAATTACTAAATATACTTAAGTTTTCTGCACAGTCTACCGAAGCGACGCTCACGATATTATCCAAGCGGAAGCTAGCCGGAAAGGCACGCAAATCGGGGGCATCATTATCGTGATGATCATTACCCGCCGAGGCGATGACTAAAACACCTTCAGCCGCTGCAGTCTGGATCGCAATTTCAAAAGGAACCGGCTCGTCCTCTGGTTCTGCGTAATAGGAAAAACACATCGTCGCAATTCGAATATCAGCTTGTAAGATCGATTCATCGAGTGCTAAAATGACATCAGAAATATAGCCATAGCCTTCGTCATCGTGGGTTTTACGAATATCATACTCAATTCTACTACTTGGATAAAAACTATTCGCGATGTAATTAACACCCGCAATGGATCCGGCAACGTGAGTACCATGGCCATTATCATCAAGTACCGAAGCCGAAGCATCAACGTAACCTCTGCCAGTATAATTATCAATAGCGAATTGTCCCGTTGACCCAATTGTGGAGGAAATCCCGGTATCAAAAATACCAATGCGCACGATCTCGGCGCCTAAGGCATTATCCAAATCGAACTGTCCTTGACAATCCGCAGGTTCTCGTCCAGTGCCTCGATTAAACGGCTCTATGTTAGCAATGAAGTCATAATCACCACCGGTCACTTTCGATTTTTTCTTAGCTCGGTCGATTACCTCATTGATATCCGTGATCGTAATTAAAAACCCGCCTTCATTAATTGTAAATGGAAAAAATTTCACTTCGCACAGATGTACATCCGATAATGGGCTCACCCAGACTTGTTCGGAATTCAATTCCAACATCAAATCATCAATATACGTTTGTGCGGTCCCGGCGTCAAATACAAGCATGTAGCGATCGGGAGAATAAGGGCTTTGCGCATTTAACTGGTAAAATAATCCAATAGAACAGAGGGCCATAAAAATGGCCAAGGTTGTTGTCTTTTTCATGATAATTCCGTTTTTGAAAGTGAAGGCCAAACAGTGAATCCATCGAGTAAATAATATTTAATCTGCTGGTTTTCCTAATGCTGGAAAGAATGCTTAAGATTAAAATAAATACTCGCTCGCCTTGTTCACACTATGCTAACCTCAAGTTATTATTAAAAAATCTGCCCCTATAAGACCTGACCTCAAAAAACGTGACCTGTATATGAAAAAAAATTTAGCCCTTTTTAAAATTAAAAAAAGAAGGGGCACAGAAACGGAAAGCCATGCCCCCAAGAAAAAGACAACGTGCACTTCACGCGCGATCCGTACATACATATGGTAAAAGTCTTTATTGTCAAAAATGTGACTAAAAATTATCTTTTTCTCTCTTTCGCGGATTTCCTCCTAAAGATTTCAGCAGAACTCAGCTACAAGGATGCGTTAGCTAAGGTCTTGAAGTTGTTGCTAATTTATTTCCAGGCTTTCTTGAGTCGAGACTAAGTACTCTTTAGTTAGTATAGTCAAAAAGCATTTTGCTTCGCATCTTTTGATTAGTTAGCTACCCTTTGGAGCTGTTTTTCCAAAAAAATGAAAAAAGAAGTCACGTTTTTCCAAAAACTGACTTATAGGGTCGAATCTCCTTAGACTGTATTATTACAATTATGGTAAAGAAAAGACAACGTACTGATTACCAGTCTGAATTGCAACTTAATGCTATTTTTGTCAAGCGAAATCAGCAAACTCAACAGATTGGTATGAGTAAAAACTTTGGGCTAAACCAACAAGACTTCGATGGGCTGGTGCACGAATTGCAATCCGGCAATCAAACACTCTTTGAAGCGATTTTTCTCAAACATTTCAAAGATTGTATGCACTATCTGATCAATAATTTTGGGACACAACAACCTGATGCTTATGACTTGACCATGGATACGCTCCTGGAATTTCGACAACGCCTGATCGACGGAAAGGTGGAATATGGTAATCTCCAGTTTCTCTTCACTCGAATGGCCGTACAAAAGTATTGGCGTTGGGCGGGCAAGCAAAAAAAACAGCAAAACCCCATGCCCTCTTCCACCACTGAAACGATGTATGTTTCGCAAGAAGAAGAGGAACCAATCAGTGAATCGGAAATCAATTTGTTGAACAAGGCTTTGGAAAAAATCAGCACGGAATGCCGTCAGTTGCTCCAGAGCTTCTACGTCCACAGAGTCAAACTCCGAGAACTAGCCATCGAAACCGACCGAAAACCCGAAGCTGTTCGCAAGCAGAAGCAGCGATGCATTAACCGACTTAGACAATTATTTTTACAATATTCCAAGCAGTATGTCAAAAGATAATTTTATCCGCGGCAATATGTCCGCGGACGAGCAAGATCACTATCTACAGAAATTATTCGATCAACGTGCAAATGCACTACGAAAACAACGTTGGGCCAAACTACTGGCCGAGCAAGAACAAATCATTCGCGAGCCCTCTCCCACCAAGCCGTCAAATAATTGGCGATCTTTTCTCTTTATCGCAGCGGGCTTAGCCATGCTCATGGCCTTCTGCCTCTGGTGGCTACAGCCACAAAACGAGCCGATGCAACTGGCCGATCAATACCTTAATTCAGCAGATATTCACGACCCACGCGGTATCAAAGGTGAGATAGAGACAGAAACCCTGCGTTTACAAGCCGTTGAAGCCTTTAACGATGGCAATTACACCGAGGCCATCACCGCATACGAAGCATTGGAAAGAAACACAAATACTTTAACTATCGAAGATCAATTCCATTTTGCCTTAGCGTTTTTGCTGGATAAACGTTCTGCGGAAGCTATTCCCCGCTTGCAATCTTTACAAGGTGAACCGCGCTATCAGCAGGAAGTCCAATGGTATCTGGGGTTAGCTCATTTGCAAAATAATGATCCCGAAGCGGCCCAAGGTGTTCTTGAGCAAATTCAGGCTGCCGAATGGCAGTACCAGGCAGCACAAGAAATTTTATCCAAACTCAGTCGGTAAAAGCTATTGACATCTCTTTTAACATTAAAAATGGTCGGCAGAAAACTACCGACCACGTCGTTAGGGCTTCCATACTATATAAGTACTTAACCCTTTTAACACGAAAGTTAAATCTCTTTGAGTGTATGTTTTTTTAGTGTTTTTTCTGGAGGTTATACCACTAAGATAAGGTTTTAAAAAAGAGTATGGCGGGTGTACTTTAGTCGTTAGTCCCACATAATGAGTGTTTAGTAGGTCTCTATGCTTGCCAGGATAAAGCTAGCCAGGTACAATAACGCAAAAATTTTAACCGATAGATATGCACTAATCCGTTGACCGTTCGGTACCGGGAAGAAAAGGAACAAAGCGAAAGCGATCGAAACGTTCTTCTATATATTCTTTTTCACTCACCTTTTGTAAACGCAACATCCACTGGCCTTTACGATCACCTACCGGGATTACCATCAATCCTCCGATTGCCAATTGTTCCAGCAAAGTTTTAGGGATTTCACTAGCTCCGGCGGTTACCAAGATTTTATCAAAAGGCGCAAATTCAGGTAAGCCTTTGAAACCATCTCGATAGTACATCCGAATATTTCCAAAAGATAAGTTTTTAAATAGTGCCCGAGTTTTTAAAAATAGCGCCTCTTGCCGTTCCAAAGTATATACTCTTGCGCCTAAAACAGCCAGAATGGCCGCCTGATACCCCGAGCCGGTACCAATTTCCAGTACTTTTTCACGTTTCTTGACTTGTAATAAAGTGGTTTGGTAAGCGACCGTAAAAGGTTGGGAAATCGTTTGCTCGTTACCAATTGGAAAGGGCTTGTCCTCATAGGCCCATTCTTCGAACGCTTTATCCAGAAAGAAATGACGCGGCACTGCAGATATAGCCTGTAAAACTGTTTCGTCCTTGACGCCTTTCTCTCGCAGCCGATCAATCAATTGTCTTCTTAACCCCCGATGTCGATAAGTATCTTCCAATTGGTCTTTATTTTAACACCTCCTAGAGTCGTTTAAACCTACATTTAAAGTAAACTTTATATGTACATTTGCGTACAATTAACAAAAGCCAATAGTTTTGCTCCGCAAAATTTGCCAGCAAAGTTAAAAGCTATTAGCGATCTCCTAGACAAAAATCATTTTTTATTATGACAAAAATAAAATTTGGAACCGACGGCTGGCGCGCCATTATCGCCAAAGAATATACGGTCGATAATGTCATCCGTGTAGCAGAAGGCACGGCCCTTTGGATGCAAAAGCACAACTACAATAAGGTCGTTATTGGCCACGATTGCCGCTTTGCTGGACAGCTATTTGCCGAAACCGCCACTCGAGTGTTTGGTGCTTACAACATTCGCGTTAATCTTGCTAAAGGCTTCGTGTCTACGCCAATGGTTTCACTCGGTGTTGTTAAAACCAAATCCGATCTTGGCGTTGTGATTACGGCTAGCCACAACCCGCCTTCTTATAATGGTTTCAAACTCAAATCAGCCTTCGGTGGCCCAACCATTCCTTCGGATATTGCCGCTGTAGAAAACATGATCCCGGAAGCTGTGAAGACGGACTTACCTGAGTTGAGCGATATGTTCGATCAGGGATTATTAAACTATATTGATCTCGAGAATATTTATATCGATCATGTCCGGGCCAATTTTGATCTGGATGTCATTAAAAATGCGGACTTTAAAGTCGCTTATGATGCTATGTACGGAGCTGGCCAACGGGCCATGGCGCGGATTCTGCCCAATGCGGTTTTGCTACATTGCGAAGATAACCCGTCCTTCATGGGCCAGGCTCCCGAACCTATTCACCGCAATTTGGGTGAACTATCAGATTTGATCAAGCAAAGTCCCGATATCCATCTTGGTATTGCCAATGATGGTGATGCTGATCGGATTGGTATGTACGATGAAGATGGCAATTTTGTTGATTCCCACCACATTCTGCTCCTCTTGTTATTGTATATGTACAAATACAAGTCGCTCAACGGTAAAGTCGTCATCACCTTCTCCGTCACGGATAAAATGAAGCGACTGGCCGAACAATTTGGCTTAGAATGCGAAGTCACCAAGATCGGCTTCAAATACATCGCAGAAATTATGACCAAGGAAGATGTACTGGTAGGTGGTGAAGAATCCGGTGGATTAGCAGTCAAAGGCCACATTCCCGAGCGGGATGGTATTTGGATTGGTTTATTGATCCTGGAGTTCATGGCTAAAACCGGCAAATCAGTCAAAGCTTTAATCCAGGACGTTTATGATCTTGTTGGTCCTTTTGCTTTTGATCGCGACGATTTACACATCAAAGAAGAGCAAAAGCAGTCGATTATTGCCGCTTGCAAAGCCAATGCTTACCAATCTTTCGGCGAATACCCAATCCAAAAAACGGAAACGATTGATGGCTTTAAGTTCTATTTAAACGAGAACGAGTGGATAATGATTCGCCCTTCGGGTACCGAGCCAGTTCTACGAGTGTACGCCCAGGCGCCAAGTGCCGAGAGGGTACGCACTATTCTAGACGCAGCTCGCGATACGGTGCTGGGGGTTGAAGTGTAGGCCGCCAAATGCCCCATATGAAAAAAGCGTCATCGGATCAATTCCCATGACGCTTTTTCATTTGCTCTACAGCGTTAAGCCATAGATAGTTAAACGGGGATCTGATCTTGCTCACGCGCACGTCGCTTGGCCATTCCCGCTTTCATCTTACGCCAATTCTCTCCCATCAGACGATTCATGCCTTTATCGACGACATAGTGCCGAGCAATATTGAATAATCCCTTGGCGCGACGAACGTAGGATTCGTTGGAACGCAAGCTAATCGAATAGCCACTATCAGTATATTCAATGTAATGCCAGTGACCACTCGGCATAAAGAGGGTTTCTCCTGGATAAACAATACAATCATATCCCCAAGCCTTACGTAGGGCCGGGTAACGACCAAAGTCCGGATTATTTACATCAATATAACTAGCAACCGTGAAGGGATGGTGATAAATATTGGTCGATTGCTCAGGAGGGAACAAGACCACGCGTTTACGTCCGTGTAGTTGATTCAGAAAGACGTGAGATAAATCAATATCAAAATGCAAGGCTACCGAAGATCCCTCTCCTCCGAAGAACATAAAAGGGAAACTATCGATAAAGCCATCCATAATCTCAGGGGTGCGATAATCTTCTAGTAATTCCGGTGCGTGGCGGAAAATATTAAACAGGAACATCCGTAGGTCAGTCGGTCCTTTTTCCAAGATTTCCAGATACTCCCGAAATGGAACGTGACGGTCTGGTGACATGTAAGATTTACCAGATTTAGAAACATCTGCAGAATATACTGGCACTTCTAAGTCACCGTATTCTGTTTTGAAAAAGTCAATCGTCCATTTGTTCTTTGCAGGCCAAGTGTCCATCAAATCCGTAAAAATGACGGGCTTCATCTCCTTGAGGTATTCCTCCGCAAACTGTTCTCGGGTTAATCCTGACCTTCTGTCTACTGGCTTCAAATTCAGCATAGCTTTCAACTTTTGGTTAACAGATTTAGAGTGTGTTACAATTTTTGCCTTTTGAAAATCAACCTTTTAAGTCGCACTAAGTCGGATTTTTTACGATTCAACACCAGGAAAAACCAAGTCATTAAATCCTTTGTCCAACCCTTAATTAGCCAATTTTCAAATTGTTTAATAGTTCAAATCTACTATTGGGACAATGAGCAAAAATAAGGACTTAAGTCCTAATCTGCCCTGATTCTTAACGTTAAAATTTAGTTTAAATCCAGAATTAGAGACAAGAAAAAACCGTGATGGATTTCAAAACCGACCTAGAATCCCTAATTTTGTGGGGTCTATTTTACGGCATTTTTTATAAATTGTCCGTATAAACACGCTATAGAAACACGAATTGGCGCAGTGAATCGTTACAGCGTCCGCAACAAACAAAAACAATGGCCGCAAAAAAAAGGAGTTCGGGAAAGAAGCAGCTAGCCCTCAAGGTCGGTGTAAATGACGAGCGTATTCCTAAATTGATTGGCATCCTATGCCTCCTGCTAGCACTCTATCTGTTCATAGCCTTTACCTCCTACCTGTTCACCTGGAAGATTGATCAAAATTTTGTATTTCAACATTCGTGGGGTTTACTTTTTAAAGGTGAGCTAGAAATGGCCAATTGGCTGGGACGACTCGGTGCAATTGTTTCCAATATGTTCATGCATTGGGGCTTCGGATTACCCGCTTTTATCTTCGTCTATATTTTGGTCAAACTCGGTCTGGGCCGTATTCGTCGGGTGCCCTTTCGCCAACACATTCCAATGCTGTGGAATAGCTTTTGGATATTGTTGGTCTCTTCGGTCTTTCTCGAATTTGTCTTTCGTAATTCCGCCTTCCTTTGGGGAGGGACTTTTGGCGAAGAGATGTGTAACTGGCTGACGAGTTTCCTTGGTAATATTGGTCTCATCTTCTTGTTCCTTTTCATAGCCGCTGGTGGTTTAATCTGGTCGTTTAATCCCAATTTCAACGACATGACTTTCGATAGCGCTTTGCGGGATATTAAAGCCTATTTCAATAATCTGCTTAATAGTCGCCCGCAGCGCACCAAACCGCGACCACTACCACGTAGTCAGCCCGCAGCGACGAGTAATCGACCAGCTGCAGCTACCAATCAATCCACGGAAGAGGTACCAGCGAATACACTTCGCCCGCGTAGTGAAGAAGAACGACAAGCCATTCTTGATCGACAAAATCAAGCCGCAAAAACGGATAGTGAAGCGCCCT
The DNA here is from genome assembly GCA_028285085.1 of Saprospiraceae bacterium. Classification (GTDB taxonomy): domain Bacteria; phylum Bacteroidota; class Bacteroidia; order Chitinophagales; family Saprospiraceae; genus JAHDHW01. The sequence goes on from JANQQI010000056.1 coordinate 24,069, forward strand.
CGAAGGATTCTTCTGTAACCGTGGACGAAGACGGCCAGCTGGCATTCGACTTGGCTGCGCGCGCTAAAAAAGAACGTCCCCAAAGCCTCAAGATCGGAGAAGGTGATTTGGAAATTGCTTCAAATCAACCGTCCAATGTCGAGCCGCCGGATACGATGGCCTCCAGCCTGCAATCTGACAATCAAAATCATAGCGAGCCGTACGATCCAACTCTTGAGTTGTCATCCTACGAGCATCCTGTCCTAGCGATGCTTGAAGATTACGCCGAGACAAAGGTGGAAATCGACCGGGCTGAACTGGAGCAAAATAAGGATCAGATTATCGAGACCTTGCTCAATTACAAGATCGAGATTGTCAAGATCAAGGCAACCATCGGTCCTACCGTTACCCTTTACGAGATTGTACCGGCACCAGGTGTACGAATTTCCAAAATCAAAAACCTGGAAGATGACATTGCATTGAGTCTCGCAGCGTTGGGAATTCGGATCATTGCACCAATTCCGGGCAAAGGAACGATCGGTATCGAGGTCCCTAATAAGAACAAGCAAATCGTTTCGCTCAAAGAAGTATTGATCAGCGATAAGTTCAAGCGCGCCAAGATGGACCTACCGGTCGCGCTTGGTAAAACAATTTCCAATGAAGTCTTCGTCGCCGATTTGGCGAAGATGCCGCACTTGCTCATTGCCGGTGCTACCGGTCAAGGTAAATCGGTGGGGATCAACGTTATCTTGATGTCTTTGCTCTACAAAAAGCACCCTTCGCAGTTGAAGTTGGTGCTGATCGATCCTAAAAAAGTGGAGCTTTTCCCTTATAGCCGAATCGAAAATCACTTCTTGGCTTATCTACCGGGATTGGATGAACCCATCGTTACCGATATTACGAAGGTCGTACATACGCTCAACTCTCTGATCATTGAGATGGAAACGCGCTACGATCTACTGAAAAAAGCACAAGCGCGAAATATTCGCGAGTACAATGATAAATTCGTCGCTCGGCGCCTGAATCCGAACAATGGACACAAGTTCTTGCCGTTCATTGTACTCATCATTGATGAGTTTGCGGATTTGATTATGACGGCCGGCAAAGAAATTGAATTGCCAATCGGTCGTCTCGCTCAATTGTCGCGAGCCGTCGGTATTCACCTCATCATCGCGACCCAACGCCCCTCGGTCAATATCATTACCGGGGTTATCAAAGCCAACTTCCCCGCCCGAATCGCCTTTAAGGTAACCGCCAAGGTAGATTCAAGAACCATCCTTGATACGGGTGGTGCGGATCGTCTGATCGGTCGCGGGGATATGCTCTTATCCTTTGGTAGTGACATTGTCCGCTTGCAGTGCGCCTTTGTCGATACCCCCGAAGTAGAAAAAGTCCTCACCTTTATAGGTGACCAGCAAGGTTACCCCATGCCCTATTTTCTCCCTGAGTTCCACGGAGATGAAGACGATACCAAGCCCGGTGCCGTCAACTTCAACGATCTGGACGACATGCTCAACGACGCTGCTCGTTTAGTCGTCCAAAATCAACATGGCTCGACGTCCATGATTCAGCGCCGCCTCAAGCTCGGCTACAATCGCGCCGGCCGAATTATGGACCAACTCGAAGCGCTCGGCATTGTCGGACCGAGCGAAGGAAGTAAAGCCCGTGAAGTTTTAGTTTACGATGAAGTAGAATTGGAACGATATTTGGAGAATATCCAAAATAGGAAATAGGAGGCAACCTTGTGAGCGATTTCACAAGGCATTAAAAACCTAACGGAGTTTCTTCGTTAGGTTTTGTTTTTTTAGAAAATGTTCATTTTAACCATCTATCCCTTATACTAAACCGTCTAGCGCATCTCCGATGCGATCTTGAATTTCCAGCCGTAAACTATTCTCTAGTTCAGGGAACTGTTCACGCGTATAGGTTCCCGCAATCCCACCACTTTTCAAGACACTGATTTGGTCGCACACCGTCGTGAAGGAGGCCAAAATATGAGAAGAGATAAGAATTGTCCGATCTTGTTTTACCCGCTGTAGGATTTGAAAAATTTGCTCGTTGCCTTCGACATCGACTCCACTGAAAGGCTCATCGAGTATCCAGATGGGACGATCTAGCGCTAAAAGTCCCAAAAAAGCCAGCTTCTTTTTCATCCCGGTAGAATAAGTATCGATTAAGGTATCTAATGGTAATTCAAATACCGCATTCCAACGATCGATGGCAAAATCAGTTCGGTGCATCGATAAAAGTTCGAGATATTCCCGGCCTCGCATGTAGTCATAAAAGAACGTATCCGTTTCCATAAACGCGATATCCTCAGCACGCACTTTTCGACCTTGAAAGTAACAGCGCCCTTTGTCCCGCTTTTTAAAACCATAAATCGTTCTAAATAAAGTTGTCTTTCCCGCACCGTTGAAGCCTAAGATACCGTGTACAGTATTAGGCTGGCACCGCAAGTTGAGGTCTTGCAGTACCACTTTTTCACCAAATGCAACCGTCAGACCATCAATTTCGAGCATAGTAATATTGAATGTTTTTACGGGCTTTACGCCAATAATAGAGGATATACAAAACCGTTACGGGGAAAAAGAAAGGCACCAAAATAGAGAAAATAAAAACAGAATTGACGGTAGAATTATATATGCGCCGTCGATAGGGTGTATAATGCGCGTACTTATAAAGAATATTAAAAATGATGGTCGAACTACTCAACACCAGCGCGACCAGCAATAAGTACCAATAATCGAAATGAAAAAGCAAAAACAGGATACTCGGAGGGGTTACTAGAACACTAAAGCAACTCAGATAAATGGCTACCTTTCGGTGGATGATCCCTGATCGAAGGTGAAAGGATTCGAATAACTCTTTGTTTTCACAACCATCAAAAACGCCCATGAAATAAATGCCGATAGCTAAAACCAGTAGCAATGGCGCCGCAATGAATGGGCTTAAGGCCAAGCAAAGAATATATAAAAGTGTCGCGGCCAAAAACGAGCGGCGCAAATAGGCACGCCATTCAAACCACGCTAGCGGAATCCAAGACAAGCCCAAACGCTGTTGCCAACCGGTGGAAGTACGTTGCCCGTTGGGTAACCAAGCCAGGCCGACGGCGCCGATGGCTTGTACTACGAAAGCGCCAGCGTTACCCGCCGCCGTAAAAATCATGAACCAAGGTATGCTCAGCAAGAGATACTCCGCAATGTAAACTCTTCGAATCGGGATCATCATTTGCTGTAAAAAATGACCATCCCGACGCTGTAAATGCAAATATCCTATGCCCAAAACGCCCAACAAACCTATACTTGCTTCTTGGCTTTGCATCAATGAATTAATAGTCGCCAAGATCAACCCCAAACACAACACCAAAGCGAATATCAGATAGCCAATCCCTATGGCCTTCAGCATCCGGCCACATTGTCGCCAGCGAAAGCCCAAAAATTGTAGCAATGGATATTGATTTTTCATCTGATGAACGCTAGTTCTTGATTAACAATAGTTTAACTTTGCGCGCCTTTTTAAATGATCTTTAACCCTTTATTTTTGTTTATAATAGACGATTTGAAACTTAGAGTCGTTTTATTATTCCAAACATACTACAAAAAGAAATACAAGCAATGCAAAAATACTTGATGTCCTTCGTTCTGTTATTATTGACAGTTGCCGCTTACGCTCAAAATCCTCCGGGTTCTGGCTTTCAGGATAAATCCGATCCCGAAGCGAAAGTGATCCTAGATAAAGTTAAAAGCACTTACGATAGTTATAAAAGCTTAGAGATTAGTTTCAAACTGGCCATCGAAGTACCAGAAGAGCCGAAGGAAGAGCAAAACGGCAATATGAAACAGCTCGGCGATAAGTTTAAACTAGAGTTATCCGACCTCGCGATTTATTGCAACGGTGAGTTCGTCTGGACACACATCAAAAAGAACAAGCAAGTGCAAATCAATGACTTCGAAGAGGTCGAAGACAGCGAAGAATTCCTCTCTCCCCAGGATTTACTGAAGGCTTACGAAAGTGGAGATTACTATTATGTGCTCATGAACGAGTCTTACGAGGGGAAGACGCCGATACAGCAAGTTGAGTTTAAGCCGAAAGATCCTGATTCAGAATATTCCAAAATGCGCGTGACGATCAACAAGAAAACATCTCAGATCATGCGCTTGAAAATATTCAGCCGAGATGGGACCCGCTATACTTTGACGATCAATAATACCAAGCCAAATCAAGATTTTGCAACATCTACTTTCGTTTTGGATACGAAAACACTAGAAAAAGATGTTAAGATAGAAGACCTAAGGTTATAATCAACTCATAAGATACTATTTATGAAAGCGCTTACCGATCACGGTAGCGCTTTTTTATTTGCTGCTCGGAGATACAACCTGGGTGGCGAAAATTCTGTTATTTTGAATATAGATCGATCATATCGTAGCTACTTATGAAAAGTACCACAAGTTTCACCATCCATCGCTACCAGCAAAATCAATTAACCACGACTGATGACTTGCTGGCGATCGAAGAGCCTTTGGAGATTCAGCTGGCTAGCTCCGGCCAGTTGCCGCGTAGTATTTCAATTACCATGCGCACGCCCGGACAAGATGAGCATTTGGCCGTAGGTTTTTTATTTACCGAAGGTATTCTGCACGAGCCTAGCCAAATCGAGCGTGTCCAGATGACTGACGAAAATGTCATTCAGGTGTACTTGGCCGAGGGGGTCACCGTGGATACCCAACGTTTAGAACGTCATTTTTATACCTCTTCCAGTTGTGGTGTTTGCGGCAAAACATCCATCGAAGCAGTACGGACACAATCGCTGCCAACTATCCCGCCCGGTGAGCCCGGTATTGCCGCCGCGCTCATCACCGGGCTATCTGATAAGCTTCGCCAGCAGCAGCAAGTGTTTGCACAAACCGGAGGCATTCACGCTGCCGGTTTATTCAATCACCAAGGTCAATTAATGGCGCTTCAGGAAGACGTCGGCCGCCACAATGCCGTAGATAAATTGATCGGCCAAGCCTTTTCCGCGGGGTGGCTCCCACTCCATCAGCACCTCATCATGGTCAGCGGTCGCGCTAGTTTCGAATTAGTACAAAAGGCCGCGATGGCTGGCATTCCCATTCTGGTGGCCGTCGGTGCCCCGTCTAGCCTAGCCATTGAACTAGCCAATGAAGCGAATATGACCATCGTCGGCTTCGCCCGCCACCAACAATTTAATATTTATTGTGGGGCCGAAAGAATCCTTGCATAATCCACCAAAAAAGGTTTAAATTAGCGTACCACTACCGGACTTTGGACCACGATTTTGAGATAAAAAGGCTAAACTTGTTCTCCCATTCGGGCTAATCTACCTTGGTTTTACGGCCTAAGAAATATCATTAGTCCACTATCAAGGTCACAGAAGTAAGCCATCAGTCACTTTTATCTGGAATAAAGTCCTTTTCATACAGAAGGGACTATTTGCTGCGTTTAAAAAAGGATTCTGGTTATCCCGGAATGCTGAACCACGCACGGAACACCAAACTACACTAGCATGAAACTTAAGATCAGAGGTAACCTTCTGCGTATTCGTTTGTCCAGAGCTGAAGTAGATACTTTCGATGCTACTGGCAAAGTAGAAGCGTCCATCCAGCATGGCCGCACCCCAGCAGAATCCCTTCGTTACTCCATCGAACGTGGTGCTTACAGTGATATCCAAACCAGCTACGGCCCCAATCAACTACGCATCTTTGTACCTGATGAACTGGCACGCCGCTGGGTTAATTCACCCTTAACCAATATTGAACAACCGGCCTCTCCCCATGCTATGCATATCCGTATGGAAAAGGATTATCAATGCTTACGGGGTCAGGAAATGGGCTCGGGCAGGGATGAACATCCCCCCGGGACCTTGCGCCAAATTCGCTAATTTATGTCTACATCCGATCGGCTCTGTGTGACGCCTCCCTTAGAAGATGAAAAAATCAAAATCACCCGACCCGATACCATAGCGGCGGGTATCCCGGCAGTCGTCTCCGCCATGCAGCACGTATTCCGAGAGATGAAGCTCCGCCAGTGCGTCAGCACCCTTTTTAGTGTCAACCAAATGGAGGGCTTCGATTGCCCGGGTTGTGCCTGGCCCGACCCCGACGATCACCGTTCTTCGTTGGGAGAATATTGTGAAAATGGCGCCAAAGCAATTGCCGAAGAGGCAACTTCTAAGCGAGTTGAGCCCGATTTTTTTGCTAAGCACAGTATTTATGAGCTGTCACAGTGGTCGGATTACAAATTAGGGAAAAGCGGGCGTCTCACTCATCCCATGATTCTGGAAGCTGGACAAGAACACTATCAACCTATCAGTTGGGAAGCTGCTTTTCAACGGATTGCTCAAGAACTTAACGGCTTAGCTCATCCTGACGAAGCCATTTTTTATACCTCCGGTCGTACCAGCAACGAGGCGGCCTTCATGTATCAACTCTTCGTCCGGCAATTTGGTACTAACAATTTGCCCGATTGTTCCAATATGTGCCACGAATCCAGTGGTACCGCCCTATCTCAAACGGTAGGCATCGGAAAAGGCTCGGTACGCCTCGAAGATTTCTATCTGACCGATCTCATTATCGTTATTGGTCAAAATCCAGGGACAAATCATCCCCGCATGCTCACTGCATTACAAAAAGCCAAGCGAGCGGGAGCTAAGATCATCTCTATCAACCCATTACCCGAAGCTGGCTTAGAAAGGTTTCGCAATCCACAGGAAATCAGTGGCTTACTCGGTAGTTCTACCCCACTGAATGATCTGTTTCTTCAGGTCACCATCAATGGAGATGTGCCTTTATTGAAAGCCATCATGTGCCTTTTGCTGGAGGCCGAGCGTCAACAAGCGGGCAGTGTATTTGATCGTGACTTCATTGACGCTCATACGGACGGCTACGACGCTTTGATTGCTGACCTCGAGCAACAAGATGTCGAAGCGCTGGCTCAAGCCAGTGGGGTGTCATTGGCAGAGATTCGAAAAGCGGTAGAGATGATTCTCGCTGGCCCGAAGATGATTGTTTGCTGGGCCATGGGCCTGACACAACATCGCAATGGGGTGCAAAATATTCGCGAAGTGGTCAACTTATTACTCCTTCGTGGAAGCATCGGTAAGCCCGGTGCCGGTACTTGCCCGGTGCGCGGACATAGCAATGTACAGGGTGATCGGACCATGGGTATCTGGGAGAAACCTAAACCTGCTTTCCTCGATAAACTAGCGGCGAATTTTGATTTTTCGCCTCCCCGTGAGCACGGCCACGATACCGTCGGTGCCATCGAGGCCATGGCGAATGGCCAGGGTAAAGTATTTTTTGCGATGGGCGGCAATTTCCTCTCGGCCACTCCGGATACGGAATATACTGCTCGGGCATTGCAAAATTGTAATTTGACGGTACAAGTGTCCACTAAGCTCAATCGGAGCCATCTCGTCACGGGAAAAACGGCCATTATTCTTCCTTGCCTGGGCCGGACCGAGCGAGATCAACAGGCTTCCGGCCCGCAATTCGTGAGCGTCGAAAACTCCATGGGCGTGGTGCACGCTTCGCGTGGCGGTTTACCCCCCGCATCTCCTCAGCTATTGAGCGAGCCCGCGATTATTGCTAGTTTAGCCCAGGCGACGCTGAAAAAACGTAGTAAGGTGCCGTGGCAAAAGTGGATTGATAATTACGATCTCATCCGAGATGCCATCGAGCAATCCATCCCGGGCTTTGAACGCTACAATGAGCGCGTGCGTAACCACGGCGGCTTCTACTTGCCTAATGGCGCGCGCGATGGCGCTTTCCATACCCAAAATGGTAAAGCCAATTTCACTCTGAACCCGGTTCCAAAGCACGATATTAAAGATGGAGAGCTCATCATGATGACCATCCGAAGTCACGATCAGTTTAATACCACGATCTACGGCTTGGACGATCGCTATCGGGGTATTTTCAATGGCCGACGCGTTATTCTGATGCATACATCGGATATTCAGGCTCAGGGATTCCGCCCGGGCGACTATGTTGACCTCACCAGTGAGTACGATGGTCAGATCCGTCGTGCTCCTAAATTTATGATCGTAAAATATCCTATTGCAAGAGGTTGTGTAGCAACTTACTTTCCGGAGGCAAATGTCTTGGTCCCCTTACAGCATTATGCAGAAAAAAGTCGTACACCGGTATCGAAACACGTCCGTATTCGCTTAGAAAAGAGCTAAAGTATGGTTTAGGGAAGCTTGTCAGTAAAGCCACAAAATTAATTGCACTGTTTGAAATGCTTTCTCACTAATAGCGCATAATCTCCTGTTAAACAAGGCCTTTCTATCCTAACTTGCATTAAAAATATGCTAAAGCGATAAAATCCCCTGTCACAGCTTGTCGTATTTTTATTGTTTCAACAGCCTAGTTCTATCTAATTTGCCCATAGCAGCTCAAGCATATAACACAAGACAATAAGATTCCCGTAATAATTAACCCAGCTGGCAATAGATTGCTGTTTTGGCTATCTAGCCAGTTGATTGACCTTTTGTAATATGAGCTATACTTTACCACTAAAAAAACTACTTACACAACGCATCAATGAGGTAATCTGCTCGATTGAATTGAGAATATCCCTTAACACTCAACAAGTCGAATTAGTCAACTCCCCCACAACGACATCTGTTGAATTACCCAATGATCAAGCCCAAGAAGTCATTGCAGAATGCACTGAGACCATCAATAAATTGACTTTCTTACGATCTTATATGGATCGCCTACACCTTAACCAAAGTCTATATTTTCTGGATAATTATCACAAATATTCATTACAAGAGTTTTACGCTTCCCTCAAAACTGCTTGTAAAAAGCCATAGACCAAGACTTTCTGACCTGTGCTCTCATTACCCTTTTCTGCAAAACGTTTGTTTTACAATGTCACATATTGTTATTTTTAATCATATTTCATCTCCAGAGATTACTTAGTTTCATTTCAAGGAAACGTATTAACCATTGCTTACCGTTTTCCTATCTACTGCATAGATCAGTCGTATCCACATATTCTGGATAGTATTGATGCTATTTCCAACATTATTTAATCCTACATTTTCCCATTAACACATGATTGTTTTCGATTGAAATATTCAATCGGACAAGACACCTATAGCCATCGGCATAAGATAAAGAGAGAGGAACTACACATTTCTCTAACCATGGAGGTTGAGTGTAAAAAAGCCGTCCCAAAACCTCTGGGACGGCTTTCCTTTTAATTTGTATGATGATATCGTCTATTCTACAAACAACTTCCCACTAATCTGTCTCCCTGTTTGGTCCCGAAACTGGTAAATGTAAGTTCCAGACAATAAGCCATCACGTTCTAAATCAAAAACGGAAGCATTAATCCCTTTTTTCCGCCGAATCGCTCTTCCCAATAAGTCGTAGAGTGTGAAGTCTAGTTCTCCCAGTTCGGCTGGCAGCCAAAATGAAGTTCGCTCTGACATTGGATTGGGTCCCACGATAATCTCGGACAAGGGGTTGGATGGGGTTGGTAGAGACGTCACCAATCCTGTAGTATCATCCGTGTACATCAGGACTAACACCATCATCTCGTCGTCGGAGGTGGGGCCGAACCATACAGGATTAGGACCATTATTAACGTAAGTCGCTTCGTGCATAATCCCACGAGAAGAACTGAAGGTCAACGGATACAAGGGATCCATATATCTCAGCGGAATATGCTGATAATCAAAATAAGGATTCATACAACCGGGGATACCACCGGGACAAGCTGCATCGTAGATCAAATCGCCAGTTTGTCCATTCTCTCGTTCGTAAACCTTGTAGCCAGTCCCCCATTGGTGGGTATGGCCCATAATCCCCCAAACGAATACTTCACCGGCGTTGTAGTTCACCACCTGTGTTTCTATATCTTCATTACCATTATTGTTGATGTAAATGTTGTCTTTGATCAGCAATTCTGTTTTCATTTCGTGTAAAGCCGTCCCGCTTGGTTTGGTATACACGTTAACATAAGCTTCGGCCTGATAGGTATGTGTTGGAGAGTAATTAATGTAATGCGCATTGAGATCCAAGGTGATATTATTATCCCAGAAAAAAGCCGTTCCTGTTGGCAGCTCCAGACTGGTCGCCTCTTGTACCGCTGCGACAATGCTGATATCAAAGTGGTTCGGATCGGTGCGATAACCAGGTTCTACCAAAGCGGCACCGGCCTGACTCGGGAAGTTGTATAGGATAAAATGATGGGAAAAGTTAGAAATCTCGAATTCAATGTGATCAACTTCTACATCTTCAGGCAGATTCAATTCATATTTTAGAAAATATTCTATTTCAGCACCGGGTTGCCCTCCGGGTGGCAAGTAGAAAGGCCCCATTTTGAGCTGAAATCCTTCGGAAGGGGCTGGTGCTGGTGGCGGTCCGTCCGGGAAGCTGGCCAAGCCATTCAGATTGTAATAGTCGCTAATCAAATCCTGGTCTACAACATTGCCGTTGGCGGGTGCACCAAAGAGAATCCATTGGCGGATAAGTTCTTTTTCTTCGTTGGTCAATTCAGCCTGATCTTTGGGCATCGGGTCTCCCTCTCCTGCTTCCAGAGCAACCGTTGGCTCAAAGCTATGATTGATCTTTCGGAAGAGAAAACTTCGGTCAGGACGCCCCGGATAAATATACTGATCCTCTTTGGTGGCGGCCGTCGTATTTGCTGGTGTTACCTCAACAATGCTATTAAAAACGGCCTGTGCTTTTTGCAAATCAGTAGCTCCACTTCCCTCCAAATCGAGGCCGGCCTCAGGGGCATCGTGGCTATGGCAACTTATGCATTTTTGGTTGAAAATTTGATAGACATCCAACAGTGTAGATTGGCTGTGAAGTGGCAGGAAGCTTCCGAAGAATACGAAAGCTAATAAGGTATACAAGGTTTTCATCAGATTTTTGACAGTTTAAAGGCGGTAAAATCGAAATTAATGCTTAATATTGTAAATCCTTTGAAGATCTATTGTTTTCTATTATTAAGTGATACAAATGCACCCACTCGGTTGCATATATAGATCATTATATTTCCAAATACCACGAATGTATAAGCGTCAAGGTACCACCCAAAGGTACTTTTGCCAGCTATTTAAATTACTATACGCCGTTTAATGCGAAAAACGGACAAGTCGGTGGATAATTCAGCAAAAAACGCATTAAGATTTAACAATATGTTAAATTTTGTTAAATATGTAAGTAATAGTGAAAAAACAGTACCATTCTTAGTGTACGTTCCACACTTTTACTAATTTTAACTCAGAAATTATTTTTTAATCTATAAAGTGTATGAACTTATGAAAAAAATCTACATGTTTTTAGCTTTCGCGCTATGCGCTAGTCTTGCAACTGCTCAGGTTGAGGTAACTTTCAACGTCGATATGAACGCTGAGGGTGCTTCTGCTGATGGTATTTTCGTTACAGGTAGCTGGATGGCTGCTGCAGGCCTCGGTGGTGACTGGCAAGAGCCAGGTTCAAATACTGATGCTCAGTTGACCGATGATGACGGTGATGGTATCTTTACCTTGACTGTTACCATGGCTGCTGGTGACTACTTCTACAAGTACTCTAACGGTACAGGCTGGCCAAATGCCGAAGCTGGTGGCGGTGGTGATAACTATCAGGCTGATTTGTCTGGCTGCGATGGTCAGGATAATGGCTATGGTGGATACAACCGTACAGTGACTATCCCAGATCAAGAATCTTACACGTTGGATCTCTTCTCTTTCAACTCTTGCAATATTACTGTTGATGTGAAGAACTTGTCTACAATCACTGACATCTCTATCGTTCCTAACCCAGCTACTGAGAAGGCAACTGTATTATTCACTAACTTGAATAACGTTGATCACAATGTTGTTGTAACGTCTTTGACTGGTCAAGTTGTTGATCAATTCTACAGCGTAAACGGTAACAACCTTGAGATCAATACTTCTGCTTACTCAGCGGGTATGTACTTCATCACTTTCACTAACGAAAAAGGTGAGCAAGGTACTGAGAAATTGATCGTACGCTAATTCGATCTTAACAGATAATACCAAGCTGATCTGGTCTCATTAAAGCCAGATCAACTGAAGAGCCAGATTTGTACAAATCTGGCTCTTGTTTTTTCGCTCCTACAACCTTTTTCCCTCAATTTCACACTTTTATACAAAATAGACTTCCATTCCCTGCGTTTGACTTTGAAATCCAGCAGGGCGCTAGATTATATCACCAAAAAATTGTATTTTTGCAGCCTTATGAAAAGTAGGTTTTTTCTATTTCTTTTATTGGGTTCGATAGCAGTGCTGAATAGTTGTAAAAACGAGTTCGAGCGCTTGCGTGCAACCGGCGACGAGGAGACCCTCTATCAGAAAGCATTTGAGTATTACGAAGAGGAAGAGTACCTGAAGGCTCAAACGCTTTTTGAACTGATCATTAACAACTTACGTGGTAAAGTGGAAGCAGAGAAAGTTTACTTCTACTACGCGTACACGCATTATCATCTGAATCGCTTTATTCTGGCGAATTACTATTTCAAAAATTTTGCTAATACCTTCCCCAACAGTGAATATCGGGAAGAAGCGGATTTTATGGCGGCTTACTCGCATTATGAGATGTCACCCAGTTATCGACTGGATCAGACTTTCACGGAAAAGGCCATCGACGAATTCCAGATTTTTGCTAATACCTATCCCAATAGTAGTCGACTAGTAAGGGTAAATGCTCTGATCGAGGAGATGCGTGCTAAACAAGAAACTAAAGCCTTCGCCGAAGCGAAGCTCTACTTCGACTTACGTCAATATCAATCGGCAACCCGTAGCCTGGAAAATATCCTGAAGGACTTCCCGGATACTAAAGAAGCCGAGCGCATTCGTTATTTAATGGTCAAAGCCACTTTCTTACTGGCTGAAAACAGCGTTTATGCTAAGATGGAAGAACGTTATACCGAAGCAATTCAATACGCTGAAGTTTTTGTTCGTAAATTTCCTGATAGCAAATATCTGAAGGAGGTGCTGTCGATCAACGAAAGTTCATCTAAAAAAGTAAAAGAGTTATTATAATGAGTGATATCAAATCAAAAGTCCAGGGACTGGAACCTAACGTCCAGGCACGTAACATCCAGCAAATGATCAAAGACACCGGCAATATTTATGAGTCGTTGGCGATCATTTCGATACGTGCACGTCAAATTTCTGTGGACCTCAAGCACGAATTGCACAACAAGCTCGAAGAGTTTGCCGTCAATTCGGATACGATCGAAGAGATTCACGAAAACAAGGAGCAAATCGAGATTTCAAAATTCTACGAACGACTCCCTAATCCGGTATTGATTGCTACGGATGATTATCTGCAGGATGAGATTCACCACCATTATCGTGATCAAAAACGTGAAAACTTCGGCGACGAAGCTTAATCAACGATATTCTTTCATGGCCACGGCCAACCATCAGGTTCGTAATAAATTACGCCACTTGCTGGTTCGCCGTGGCTTTTGTCTATTCTTATGAGGCTGGCTGGCAAAAAAATCTTACTTGGTATCTGCGGCAGCATCGCTGCCTACAAAGCCGCTTTCCTCACCCGACTCCTCATCAAAGCCGGCGCTGAAGTCCAAGTGTTAATGACACCTACGGCCACTTCATTTATCAGCCCACTGACTTTATCGACTTTATCCAAGCGTCCCGTCCACAGTGAAGTAAGCTCCGAAGAGAGCTGGAATAATCACGTTGAATTAGGCCTCTGGGCCGATGCGATGATTATTGCCCCAACCACGGCAACCACTTTGGCCAAACTGGCGCACGGCATCTGCGATAACGTCATCGTGGCTACTTATCTATCCGCGCGTTGCCCCGTTTTCTTCGCCCCGGCGATGGATCTCGATATGTGGCAACATCCCGCTACGCTGGATAATGTACAACGCCTGCAAAGCTTTGGTAATCATCTGATTCCCGTAGAGCACGGTGAATTAGCCAGCGGCCTCGTTGGTAATGGCCGAATGGCCGAACCGGAGCATATCGTCAGCCTACTCGAGCAGTGGTTCTCTAATGCACAGGATTTGGAAGGGCAACAGGCTTTAGTCACGGCCGGACCAACCTACGAGCCACTCGACCCAGTTCGCTTCATCGGTAATCGCTCCACAGGGAAAATGGGTATCGCTCTGGCACAAGAGCTGGCACATCGAGGTGCTAGTGTAAAGTTAATCCTCGGCCCAGCCAGCCCTCCCCCAGAACAGGCCGGCATTGAATTAATCCGCGTCCAAACCGCCGCAGAGATGTACGAAGCAGCGGCTCAACACTTTCCGAGTTGTAACATTGCCGTTTTAGCAGCCGCCGTTGCGGATTACCGCCCGAAGGTCGTGGCTGAACAAAAAATGAAGAAAAAAGGCGGCGACTTACATATTGAGCTGGAACGTACGGTAGATATTGCCGCGACCCTTGGCCAGCAAAAACAAGCAGGCCAAACCCTCATTGGGTTTGCCTTAGAAACCAATAATGAATTAGAACACGCCAAAGGTAAATTAGAGCGCAAAAACTTCGATTTTATCGTCCTTAATTCGCTGCGTGATCATGGCGCGGGCTTTGCCCACAATACTAATAAAATCACAATCTTACACCGTAATGGCAATAAGCCGTTATATTTTGAGTTAAAGTCTAAGCGGGCCGTTGCGACCGATATTGTGGATCAAATTGTGGGCTTGCAGCAATCATAAGTTAAAGATCGTTTTAGAAACATGAAGAAATATTTTTTACTCTTTTCGCTTTTGATCAGCAGCTTGTATTTACAAGCGCAAGAGTTCAGCTATCAGGTGAACATCAATACTCCGAAATTGCAGACGACCGATCCCCGAGTGTTTGAAACCCTACGGGAGACCATGCTGCAATTTTTAAACAATACACGCTGGACGGACGATAATTTCGCGCCGGAAGAGCGCATTCGTTGCAATATCCAATTGACCATCACCGAAGAGCTTTCTAATAATACGTTCAGCGCCGATATGGCCATTCAAGCGGTTCGTCCGATTTTTGGCAGCTCATCGGAAACGGTGATTTTCACGCACGTCGACAAAGATGTCACCTTTTTATACGAGCAGTTCCAACCACTGGAATTTAGCCGAAACACCTTCAATGACAACTTTGCGTCTATCCTCTCATTTTATGTTTATCTGATTCTTGGCATGGATTACGATTCTTTTTCACCTTTTGGAGGTGAGCCTTATTTTCAGATTGCGAATGACATCCTGAATACGATCCCACCTGGTGTTGCATCCCAATTTGGAGGCTGGCGCTCACTGGATGGAAATCAAAATAACCGCTACTGGTTGATCGAAAATATTCTTAGTCCGCGTTTCCGTCCCTTCCGTGAGGCCAACTACGAATACCATCGCCAAAGCCTGGATTTGATGCACGAGGATGCCAACACGGGACGGGCTTTAATGGTACAGGCGCTAGATAAGGTTTCGAAAGTCAATCGTGCTTATCCTAACTCGATGATGATACAGGTGTTTTCTAATTGTAAAGGGAACGAGGTAGTTGAAATTTTCAAGGAAGGCACCCGAGACGAAAAAACCAAGGTTAAAAATATAATGCAAAAGATAGATGCGGCTAATGCTTCGAAATATCGGGCAATTGGCCGATAAGCGCTCTGCGCGCAGCTACTTTTGTTAACAGAATCCTAAAAAAGTGTAGGCCCTGCTGGTTGCTTACACTTTTTTCTGATTTTGAGCATTTCATAAATAGAGACAAAATGCTGGCTGAGAACAAGATATGTGATAAAGTTAGAACATTTCCAGCAGTCATTTTTTTTAGAAGAAAAGGGATTATGAAAAAATTAATTTGGATTGTAGCCTTAGTGGGATGCTTCTTACCACTCAATATGATGGCACAGGTCTTATCAAAAGGAGCTCCGGCAAAGATCAGTTGGGGACAAGAATACTCCGAAGCAGGTAGTACCGTCATTCAAAAAACGATTGAAGATGGCGAACACATCTTTGCGATTCGAGAACGCGCCACAGGTACCATGTTTAACGTTGATACCAAGAAAATCTACTTGGAGCGTTACGATAAAAATCTTCGATTAAAGAAGTCTAAAGAGTATAAACTCAAATACAAAGGCAAAAATCTGGAGTTTGAGGATTTGATCCGTCTTGGTGGCAATTTATATCTGCTTACCTCTTATCACAACAAGAGTAAAAAGATCAATTATTTGTTTTACCAACAGATTAATAAACGCTCCCTAAACATCAATAAGAAGTACACCAAGATATCTGATATACCCACGCGTAGTCAAAACCGGGATGGCTTTTTTGACTTACATATCTCGCGGGATAGCTCCAAGCTACTCATTTACAGTAAACTGCCCTACAAAAAAGGGACCCCTGAACGCTTTGACCTCCAAGTTTATAATAACCAATTTGAGCTACTTTGGGACAAAGAGATTGCTCTCCCCTACGATGATGAAAATTTCACTGTAGAAGAATACCGTGTGGACAATAAAGGAAATGTGTATTTGCTCGGTGTGAACTCCAGAGATCGACTGCGTTCCCGATACCGTGGGGCCCCAACTTATCAGTACACGATTCTGGCTTATACCGAAGGAGGAACGGATTTCGAAGAATACCCAATCAAATTTCGCGACAAGTTTATTACCGATCTGACCTTTCGAGTTGCCGATGATGGTAACCTGGTCTGCTCTGGATTCTATTCGGAGAGAAATAGTTCTGGGGTTCGGGGCACCTACTTTTTCCGCCTTGATGCCGAAACGAAAAAGGTATATAATAAAAATCTCCACGAATTTGAGTTCAACTTCCGCTCCGAAGATCTTTCTAACCGCCGCAGAGCCAAGGCAGCTAAGGCGGAGAGTAGAGGAGATGACGAAAAAGGCGCTGAACTGACCAACTACGAATTGGATCGGCTCATTTTGCGTAGTGATGGTGGCGCTTTGCTCATCGCCGAGCAATATGATGAATTCCAGCGCCAAGCTGGCATTGATTACTACACCCGGATGTACGGCAATAATAATCTGATGCAGCAAGTCTTTATTTACGATGATATTATTGTGGTAAATATTCGACCGAATGGAGAAATTGAGTGGTCGGCGCGTATCCCCAAGCATCAGATGACCATTGACGATAATGGCTATTTTTCATCCTATGCCATGACTATTGTTCGGGATCGCTTGTTTTTCATTTACAATGACAACGCAAGGAATTACCGTTCCGATCGAAAATCCAATCGTTGGTACAGCTACAATGGTAGTAATTCTATTATTGTCTTGGCCGAAGTCCGCCGCGATGGTCAGGTGAATACTTATCCTCTGTTCAACAATGAGGATTTGGATATCATTTCGCGGCCGAAAGTCAGCAAACAGATCGGCCGACAAGAAATGTTAGTCTACGGTGAACGCGGTCGCCGCTATCGATTTGGTAGTATTACTTTTGATTAGATCCAGGCGCGATGCAGAAAAATTGTGGAATTTCATCGATTTTGTAGCGACACATCTCTGCATCGTTTAGTGTAATCTGTGAAAATACAATGTCAAAACAAAACCAACACCTTGCGATTTTTGCGTCGGGCACTGGTAGCAATGCCCGGCAGATCGTAAAATATTTTGAGCAACATCCATCCATTTCGGTGGCTCTCATTATTTCCAATAAAGCTTCGGCCCCTGTATTGGAAATGGCCCGCCAAGCGGGCATAGACACTTTAGTCATCGATCGCCCATTTTTCTACGAAAGTGAAGATATTCTAAAAAAATTAGCTGCGTATCCCGTTGATTTATTGGTATTGGCGGGTTTTTTGTGGTTAATTCCAGGATATCTGGTGCAGGCTTATCCCAATCGGATTGTGAACGTCCACCCTGCTCTACTTCCCAAATACGGTGGAAAAGGCATGTACGGCATGCATGTCCATCGAGCGGTGAAAGCAGCAGGAGAAGCTGAGAGTGGTATGACCATCCACTTTGTCAACGAACACTACGATGAAGGAGCAGTCATTTTTCAGGCGCGCTGCGCGCTAAGCCCGAAAGACGATGCCGAGCAAATTGCTGCTAAGGTATTGGCATTAGAACACCATCATTTTGCACCAGTTATCGAACAAGTACTGGCAAAATAGTGCTAACCAGTCAACGCTTGCCAGTTGCCGTTTTTATTTTGAAAATATCAAATGGATATATGAATTGCCGATGGTTAATGCTCGTGCTGGCATGCTGCTTTGTGAGTAGCGCCGCTGCTCAAAAGATGAGTTGGAAAAAACATCTCAAAGTTGCTGAGGAAGCACTCAAAGATGGCGCACTTGAACGCGCCGCTCAACACTTCCAGAGTGCTTGGCAGCAAAAGAAAAGTAAACCCGAATTAGCCTATCGGGCCGGTAGCTGTTTGCTACAATTACGGGACTACCGGCAAG
>JANQQI010000062.1 GCA_028285085.1 Saprospiraceae bacterium
CCGATGGTACTGCCGTCAGGTGGGAGAGTAGGTCGCTGCCAACTCAAATTAACTTAGCAGAAGCTCGTTGGTTAACTCCAACGGGCTTCTCTCGTTTTAGGCATGAGGTAGAAAAAAGATGATGCAGTGGAAAGACAGAGAAGGTAGTAGCATGAGTTGCTGCTAGTGTAAACTATGCAAAACAGAAGCCCGGAGGTGACGCACTTTCGGGCTTCTGTTTTGTAGGATAATAGGTATCGAATAAATTAAGGTAGAATAACATAGCGCACATTCTCATTTTAGTTAAAACCTCAAAAAAACACACATTATACTTGTTTTTAATGCGTAAAAAACATTAAATTTAATTCATAGTCATTTCCCTTATTCATTTCGGCTCAACAAACTTAGAGAGAGGACGTTTCACCGTTCCCATCATTACTTTCTATTTGCTTGGAATCAAAGGCATCAGCCTTCGGATCATATCGATTTTTTAACCTAAATCGCCCCTCATGCGCTATACTTACACTATACTCGCAGTATGGCTATGGTGCACCATTAGCCCTAATGCTTTACATTCCAGCAACTTCCGCATTCAACTCGCTGCATTTGTCCAAAAGGTACCCTTTACCCATTTTGCATTTGCCGGCGTCAATAATGTCTACCTTAATGTAGATCAAAACAACATCTATCGTTATTATTTACGAACAGCCTACCTGGATAAAAATAGTGCTGAACAAGCCTGTTTGAACCTGATTGACCGTGGATTTTGTCATGCGCGTGTTGTGGATGTGGCCCAAGAGACTTATTTGTGTGGTGAGCCTTGTCCTTACCTTAGTGAGACCACCACTTTTGCCAGTGATGAAACCGAGCATCTATTAATGGAGAAGATATACTTTGGGTTCGATCGTTCTGCTCTCCGCTATGCGGATAAGCAAATGCTTGATGAGCTAATTGTAATGATGAACAGCATTCCAAATCTTAAAGCTCGGATTTGGGGGCATACGGATGCGCTTGGAACCGCTGAATATAATGTCAGACTGTCTAAGCGTAGAGCGCGAGCAGTACGTAATTATTTGATCGGGAAAGGCATACCCATTACCCGAATCGATGCTATCGTATTTGGGGAGTCCGCACCAGCGTTGGCCAATAAAAATGAAAAGGGAGTAGATAATCCCGAATCTCGTCGGTTCAACCGCAGAGTCGTAATTGCCTTATATAATGATCGAGGTGAAATCGTTAGCGCGGATCAGTCGGAGTCATTAGAAACTGAACATCCACGACTAGTGCGCTCTCGTCGCTAATGGATGTCTGCTGCCGGCTTTCGATGCGATAGCCTTCCTGAGGACGATAATTAAGCCGCTGTTCTAAGGAGGCAATCAGACTGGTATTGCTTCGTAAGATATCAATTTGGATGACTTGGCCATCAGGCTGAAAGTCAATGTGAAGACGCTTAGTCTTTAGCTTTTCATCGATAGCTTGATAGGTGAGTTGTTTCATTTGTCCGACTTGGTACCAGGTTGTGTCAACTTGATATTTATCCAGCCAGGCTATTTTATTAATATCGGACTGGGTAAAGATATCTAACTCTGCTTTCAAATCCGGCTGATCAATCGTCTGGACTTCTTGCTCTTCGCCAACTTGAGTTTGCTTACGGATTTGAGCAAGAGAAGACAGTCGCTCCTCTTCTTGTTGAAAGTAAGCTTTAAGATCAAAAAAAGCAGCTTGAGGTTTTACTGCATCAGTCGCACTAGTATTATCATTTTGACAAGATGATATAGTGAAGACCATTAATAGAATAAAAATTACCGTTCGAATCATGTAGTCGCTACGATTAGAGATTGACCATCCATTTCTGGACTTGGCTCAATTTGCATCATTTCCATTAAGGTGGGTGCAACATCGGCTAGCCGTCCGTCATGGAGTGTGCTATTATTATTCTTACTAACGTAGATACAAGGTACGGGGTTTAAAGTATGTGCAGTATGTGGACTTCCGTCATCATTGATCATATAATCCGAGTTGCCATGATCTGCGATGACTAATAATTCATATCCTTTTTCTAAGGCGACCGGGACCAAACGCTGTAGGCAAGTATCAACCGTTTCTGCAGCTTTTATTGCTGCGGAAAAAACACCTGTATGCCCTACCATATCTGTATTAGCATAATTGAGACATACAAAATTAGGAGGATCAGTTTGCTCTAGCCGATTTAGCAAGGCATCGGTCATTTCAACGGCACTCATCTCGGGCTGCAGATCGTAGGTTGCCACTTTGGGAGAAGGGATCAATATTCGCTCTTCACCTTCAAAAGCCGCTTCGCGTCCCCCTGAGAAAAAGAAAGTGACGTGTGGATACTTCTCCGTTTCGGCGATGCGGAGCTGGGTATATTGCTGGTTGGCAAGGACTTCTCCGAGTGTATTGCGGATATCGTCTTTTGTAAATAAGACTTCGATTCCTTTGAATGCCTCATCGTAGCGTGTCATCGTCAAATACCGCAATGACAATTTCTGCATATCAAACTCCGGCATATTGTTTTGCGTCAGTACTTCGGTAATTTCACGGGGACGATCTGTACGATAGTTGAAGCAAATAACAACGTCATTTTCACGAATTGTTGCACGTGGTGTGCCATCTGCCTTGCTCAGGATAATTGGCTTTAAAAACTCATCGGTAATGTCCTGTGCATAGTTGTCGCGGACTGCCTGCTCAAAATCTTGAGTAAGTTGCCCCTCCCCTCTTACTAATAAATCATAAGCCAGCTTGACACGTTCCCAGCGCTTGTCGCGATCCATGGCATAATAGCGTCCAATGATACTAGCCAATTGAACGTCCTGCTTCTTGATGTGTGCTTCCAGCTCTTGTAGAAAGCCCAAACCACTTGTCGGCGCGGTGTCGCGGCCATCAGTAAAGGCATGGACGAAGACTTTATCACAAGCCTGCTCTTGGGTAATATCGCAGAGTGCTTTTAAATGGTTGATATGAGAATGCACCCCGCCATCAGATACTAAGCCAATGAGGTGAACCGCTACATTTTGCTCTTTAGCGTATTGCAGAGCTTTGACAAGTACCTCATTTTGGTGAAGTTGGCGATCGCTAATAGCTTTATTGATACGCGCAAGTTCTTGATAAACTACACGTCCTGCTCCAATATTGAGATGGCCAACTTCAGAATTCCCCATCTGTCCGGCCGGCAAACCGACATCCTCTCCATAGGTGACAAGTTCTGAATTAGGGTATTGTTGATAAAGGTTGTCAACGAAAGGGGTTTTGGCTTGAGTAATTGCGCTCACGGCTGGTTTGGGACCATGCCCCCAGCCGTCGAGGATAATCAGCATTGCATTTTTACGATTCATATTGCGGTATTGAATAGTCGATGGAGCAAAACGCCGCTAAAATAAGGTATTTTAACATTCTACTCATACTTTAACGTTGTTTTAAGACGTTTCTTTAAGGTCTTGAAAATGAGGGGGTTAAAAATTTGGACTGGTTAATGTTCCCTGATTTTCAGTCGTTTATAAAATATGTTCAACGAAAAATTGTAACTTCTGTAAAACGATTGCGTCGAAAAGGTGTCTTCTGATCAATTTGATCTTGACAGACCGCTTGATAAGCGTTAGTTTTACAATTCCAATGAATGCTATGGCATGAAATTGGACGATTTTAAAAAAAATCAAGAAACCATGAGGAATTTATTGTTCATTTTGTTGATCCTGCCAAGTGTAGCTATGGTTCAACCCGCAAACGTTGACTCCATCACAAAGGCAATTAAAACTGGTAACGTAGAGCAATTGGCTCGTTACTTTGATGACAATGTAGAAATTGCCATCATGGGTGATGTCTACGACAAGTCTGATGCAAAGGCGGCACTACAACGCTTCTTTAAGCAGCATAAGCCGCAAAAGTTTGATACTAAGCACAAAGGCGTGTCCAAAGGCAAAAGCTCAGAGTACATCATCGGTGATTTAGTAACTCAAGACGAATCCTACCGTTTGTACCTTCAGATGAAAGTTGAGAATGGAACTTATGTTGTCGAAGAACTCCAAATCGACGAGGACTAAGTTCTAATCTAAAAAATAAGTAAACTGAAAAGCGGCCCGTTCCAATGAACGGGCCGCTTTTTTATTAAATCATCTCCAAGAACTGCTAAGGGATAGACTTCTTGGAAGTACGATTTAATTTTTCTTGTAACTCTTCTAAAGGTACCCCCTTGGTCTCCGGCATAATGAAAATGACGAACAACAGTTGTAATACCATCATAAAAGCGAAAAAAGCAAAAAGTGGCCACGGCTGATTCCCAAATAGGTTCATAAAGAATAAGGTAACCAGAGTGATGAGGGCGGCAAATACCCAGTGTGTTCCGGAACCTAAAGACATGCCGTTTGCGCGGACAGTATTCGGGAAGATTTCGGAGATAAATACCCAGATGACGGCTCCTTGTCCGATGGCATGGGAAGCAATGAAACCGCAAATAAAGAAAACGACTGGCAAGCCTCCGGCCTCAGTGTAGAATGCCCAGGCCACTCCGAGCAAGGTTAGAATATAACCTACCGAGCCGTAGAGCATTAGTTTCCGACGGCCGGTGCGGTCAATGAGATACATCCCCAGGAGGGTGAAAATCAAATTCACAACACCCAAGCCTACTGACGAAAGTAAGGAAGCACTATCGGCCAAACCTGCCGCTTTGAAAAGTCGCGGTGCATAGTATAATACAAAGTTGATTCCTGATAGCTGATTGAAAAAAGCTAAAAGAAAAGCCAAGAGGATGGGAAAGAAAAATTTGGCTGAGAAAAATACATCTTGGGTTTTGTTTACAACGGAGCCCTTAATTTCCTTGATTAATTGGTCAACAGATTTTCCAGGATTGAGGGTTTGTAATAAGCGTTTTGCAGTAGACTCATCACCTTTACGTAAAATTAACCAGCGTGGGCTATTCGGTACCCTAAGCACCATCAGAAGATAAGCTGCCGCGGGAAGGGCTTCAATCCCGAGCATTAACCGCCAATTATCGGTGCCAAGCCATTGCCCTACTAGGAAGTTAGATAAAAAGGCAATCAAAATACCAAAGACGATATTAAATTGGTAAAGAGCAACTAATTGGCCACGACGCTCCGCTGGCGCAATCTCTGAAATATAAATCGGGGCGGCAACGGAAGAGGCACCTACGCCCAAACCGCCGATGAAGCGGAAGAAGGCAAAGGTAAAGGGCTCGGGGGCTATGGCAGAGCCCAAGGCCGAAATGAGATACAATACCCCAATCCAAATCAATGTCTTCTTACGCCCGAAACGGTCACACGGAATGCCTCCAAACAAGGCTCCAAACACTGTCCCCCAAAGTGCCATCGACATAATGAAAGCACCGTGAAAAAGTGGACTAGTATTCCATAAGTTTTGAATGGGCTGGTCGGCCCCGGAGATTACGGCAGTATCAAAGCCAAAGAGGAAACCGGCGAGGGCCACGGTGATGGACCACGAGAAAATTTTTTGTTTGCTCATGCGTAGGTTAGTTTTCGTTTTGTTGAGCCTAGCTTGTAGGATACCCCCTGTTTGCTATGCTGATAACTAAAGATAAGAGGTCTGGGGGAATAGAAGGAATGGAAGGCAAAAATTATCGAAACACTCTATAGACCAGCACGCTCAAGTACACCCAAGCCAAATAAAGCAAAATCGTACTTGACGGGGTCTACAGGGTCGAATTGGCGAAGTTGACTGGTGAGTTCTTCTACGGCTCGCCAATCGCGTTGTTGGCGGTTAAGTAGACCTAGGCGCCTCGCCCAACGCTCCACGTGCACATCGAGAGGCATCATCAATTGATCCGGGCGGATGCCGCGCCAGAGCCCAAAGTCTACCCCACAATTATCTTGGCGGACCATCCAACGTAAAAACATGTTTAGCCGCTTACAGCTCGATTTCCGGGCCGGCGTGGCGATATGCTTGCGGGTGCGATGCGGCGCATTGGGGTGATTGAAAAAGAAATCGTGGAAGGCAATCAATGCACCTTTAGTATCTTGATCGTTGGGTTGTAATCCACGTAGGAAAGCCGTCTCAAGAGAGTCGAACTCACGATAGTAGCGTTGAAAGAAATCCAGGAAATATAAAGTATCAGTGGTGTTAAAAGTGCGATGCTTGAAATTGAGGAAGGCCTGACGATCAGACTCTTGATGGTTGAGTATGAAATCGTAGGGCTGACCATCCATGAGCTGGATAAGTTCGTTGGCTTTATTGATAATCGTTTTGCGCTGACCCCAGGCGAGCATTGCTACCCAAAAGCCCATAATTTCAATGTCTTGTAATCTACTAAATTGATGGGGAATAGAGATGGGGTCATCCTTAATGAAGCCAGGCGTATTGTAAGCAGCTACTTTTTCATCCAAAAAGGCCTTTAGATTTTTTCCGCCGAGAAATCGTGTTTTGTCAAATGATGTCATATTTCTTGCGAAGCATAGCAGCAGGGCTGCTCTAAATTTCGTTAAGTTTGTTGAAAGAGGGTATTTGTAAAATAAAAAAGATACCTATCTTTGGCATTGGAATTATGACGGCAACTTTAACATACACCCTGGTCTTAGCGGCAATTTATTTAGGTCGAAAAGCAATTAACCTGATCGACGAAGCATAATAACCGCTTAACCGATTTCCACTCTTATGCGTTACCCCTTCTGACTGTTCCCCCGGTCTGCAGGTTTCCCGTACATTCTAAATTTAGCTAATCCTAGACGCTGCAAAAAGTGGCAAAGTGATACGCGCAATACCCCCATTCCGTATTTGGCACTGCGTCGAAAGTTAATGGAAGAGGCTTCTTCAAAATATTTGGTAGGACAAGTTACCTCCGCAATCTCGTATCCCGCATACACAATTTGTGAAAGCATCTCATTGTCAAACACAAAATCATCCGAATTCTGATTGAAGTCGACGCCTTGCAGCACTTCCCGGCTGAAGGAACGATAGCCCGTGTGGTATTCCGAGAGCTTATAATTAATGAGTAGATTTTGGGTGAAGGTCAACAGGCGATTTGCGATATATTTATACAACGGCATGCCGCCTTTGAGCGCTCCCTTACCCAGGATTCGCGATCCCAGAACAACGGGATAAAGTTCATCTCCGATAATGTTAACCATCGCCGGAATGAGCTTTGGCGTATACTGATAATCGGGGTGGAGCATAATAACGATATCGCCGCCGAGTTCCAATGCTTTATTGTATAGCGTTTTTTGATTGCCGCCGTAGCCCTTATTGCGCTCGTGCTTAATGACGTGATTGATCCCAATCTCGCGCGCCAGATCGGAGGTGTTATCCCGGCTGGCATCATCACAAAGGATGACTTCATCGACCAGGTCGAAAGGAATCTCGCGATACGTTTTTTCTAAGGTCAGCGCCGCGTTGTAAGCGGGCAATACAACAATTACTTTTTTGCCATTATACATGACGAATAGAATTAGTTTTTGGGCGTGCCCATAATTTTGGCAAAGATAAAATTTATACCTACAACAAAATGGCTTAGCTTTGATTAAGCACAAGTTAATTTTGCAAGCAAAGTAGGTAGCTGCTTCTTTATAGAGTAAGCAAGAAGGATACCTAAAATAATAGGATCAAAAAACAAAACTATGACCCAGTCTACCCCTTCCCGTCGGTCTCGTCGTTGGCTACGTTGGTTAAGTATTATTGTCGGAGTAATCGTTCTGAGTTTAGCCGTACTTTATTTTGTATTCAATGAGCCTGCGCCCAAAGGAGAGCCGGGTCCTGCAGCGGATGCGCTGGCCCAGAAAATGCTGACGGCGATTGATAAACCGGCTTGGGATAGTACCGCCATCATCCAGTGGACGTTCAAAGGCATGCATACTTTCTTGTGGGATAAAGATCGGCACTTGGTAGAGGTGAAATGGGATAACCAAAGGGTGCTTTTGAACACAAAGCAGGTCGACGGGAAAGCTTGGGAAGGTGAGCAAGAATTGAGTGGTGCAGCGGCCGATGAGCTCATTCAAAAGGCTTGGTCGTTTTTCTGCAATGATTCTTTTTGGCTCAACGCCCCGGCAAAGGTGTTTGATCCAGGTACCGAGCGGCGGGTGGTAAAAATGGAGGATGGGCGCGAGGCGCTGTTGGTAGTCTATACTTCGGGTGGCGTGACTCCGGGTGATCAATATCTATGGATACTCGACGAGCAAGGGTTGCCACAAAGTTGGAAAATGTGGGTGTCGATTATTCCCATTGGTGGCGTCGCCTTTAGCTGGGAAGCCTGGGAAACACTTCCGACGGGTGCTAAGATATCGACCTTCCATAAAAGCTCTATTCTGGACTTAGATATTTCAAATCTGAAAGCAGCTCGTGATTTGGCTGGTTTTGGACTCACTGATGATCCTTTTGCACCAATTGCAAATTGATCGGGAATTAATGATCACCAAAAATAAGTTGCGTGATTTGCTCCTTCTTGTCTCGGCTGACTGGGATTCGATGAGTACCAAGATGTAATAAGTTGCCTTCCATCGCCTGTACTTTTTGAATGGCCACGATATAAGACTTGTGCACGCGGGCGAAACGATCCGATGGTAGCTGTTCGGTAAGTTGCTTTAGACTTTCTAAAATGACGATCTTTTCTTTGGGGCAAACAATCCTGACATATTCTCTCAAGCCTTCGATGTAAAGAATATCATCTAACTGGATCTTAAGCCGTCGGTGATCGGCTTTGACGACGATGAAATCGGAACTAGCTACCATCTTATTCGGAGAACTTGTTGGTGTGACGGAGACCTGGCGGCGCAGCTGGATATGTTCCCTTGCTTTATTGACGGCCTGCACAAAGCGTTCAAAAGCATAGGGTTTGAGCAAATAGTCGATAGCGTTAAGCTCGAAAGCGTCTAATGCATATTCAGTGTAAGCGGTGGTGAATATGGTCACGGGAGGATGTTGTAATGTTTTGAGCAAGTTGGTTCCACTGAGCGTTGGCATCTGGATATCTAGAAACAGGAGGTCAATAGTCTCGCGTTGTAGCAATTCAACGGCCTGTAACGGAGATTTTAAGCGTGCTACGATTTCAAGATCAGGTAGTTGCTGCACAAAATCTTCTAAAAGGTTAAGTGCCAGATATTCATCGTCAACCAGCAGAACTTTAATCTTTTCCATAAATCAATTCCAATTTTACATTAAAAAGTTGTGCTTCCTGATCAATCGTCAGGGTATGCTGTCCTGGTCGATTCAATTCCAGCCGCTTTCGAATATTATCTAAGCCTACCCCACCCGTTTTATCCTTTTGTTGATTAGCGTTGTTCTTACTATTCTGCGTACTAAAGGTTAGTTGTTGTGTGTCCATCTTGAGCCGGATCTCCACAAAAGCATTAGGATTAGAATCAAAATCGCAATGCTTAAAACAATTTTCCACTAGAGGAATGAGGATCATCGGTTCAATGAATACATTATTGATCGTCCCTTCTACGGTGAAATTTACTTGTAAGGGTGACTCACTTTTCATTTGAAATAACTCAATGTACTGTTGGATTTGCTCGATTTCGCCACTTAATAGGACTTCTTGTTTCTTACTCTCGTAGATGACATAGCGCAAGAGATCAGAAAGTTTTAGAATCATAGCTGATGTCTGGGTAGAGCGTGTGATGGCCAGCGCATAGATGTTATTTAGGGTGTTAAATAGAAAGTGGGGATTGATCTGGGCTTTTAAAAACTGAAGTTGCGCTTCTTGGTGCTGATTAAGTAGCTCTTGATTAAGGCGTTCTTTGCGCATACGATTAGCCAGTAACTGGATCAAAGTGCTTAACAACATGGTGAGCAAAACGGTGAAAAGAACTAATCCTTTCACTTGTCGTTCATTCCCCCGGCTGTAGGCCTCAAAAAAATCTTCGAAATAAGGTACTTCAACTCGATATCGAATGGAATAGAAGATTACAAAAATGACAAGAGACCAACCTGCAAAGCGCCAATATTGCTTCTTCTCAAAATATCGATTAACCAACCAAAAGGCATTGAGATAAAACAATCCAGCTAAGAGACTCACCACTAATCCGGCGTGTAAAATCGCTCGATCGAGTGGAATAAAATTAGCCTGACCAATAGCATTGATAGCAAAATAACTAAGCCAAAAAGTAAAGTGCGCAATGTGGCTGAGGTTCGCTTTTTTCATCTCTTCAAAAATAACCGAATCCGTCTTTGAATAAAAATGCTTTAAATCAAAGGTTACTTTTTTTCAATGACCGGTTAAACTTTATCTACAAAAGGCCGTCCTACCAATCGTTGAAACCTGTTAACCATTGGTTGAAAATAATTGATTTACCACTCCCCGCTTCTTTTTTTTGTACAGTGTTTAATTATTTATCCACCTGTTTTTAAAATCAAAAAAATTATGAAAAGTCAAATGTTAAAACCTGTCCTGTTTCTCATGTCATTACTCGTATTTACAGCATGTCAAAAAGATAAGGAGACGGAAAATGCGTTGCCTATCGAGGAAGACGAAGCTTTGGAAGTGGTTGAAATGGCATTAGTAGGTGATGATGGAGGTATGATTGCTCAAGTGGAGGAAGTGGCGGTCTTGTCGGCTACTCATGCTACAGATTGCGGTTTGAGTTTTGATTCAACGATTACCCGTACTAATCTGCCCAATGCTGTACGCACTTTTAACTATGTTTTCAACTGGAATTGGAATTTAGTTTGTAATAATTTCGTCCCGGAAGAGTTTAGTTTTAATTATAATATGACCGGCGTATATGACACACCACGGATGTCTTCCGATGATAACGCAGAGTATAATTTTGTCTTGACTAATCTATTGCCCAGTCAGAGTCATTATACTTACAATGGCAGTTATGTGCGCAACGGTACCCAAGTCTCAAAAGTCCGTCAACAAAGATCATTTAGCAGTGTAACGACTTTCAACACTTCGAATTTGATGTTCAATAAAGACACAAAGATGGTTGATAGCGGAACAACTACCTTTTCTTTTGTCGGAACGGTAGAAGATGGGGCAACCTACACCTTTGAAGGTACGATTACCTATACCGGTAATAAGACCGCTACGATAGAAGTCAACGGGAACACTTATGAGATTAGTTGGTAATTAAGATAATGTTTGTGTTTTAGGTTTAAAGGCGGCCCATACGCTCTAACGGATTGCCCATTCAAGAGCTAAAACTGGACGGTTTTTTGTAAAGAAGTGAGAAGGTAGGAGATATGAAAAACTTTAATACCTCTTATCTTCTTACTTTAATAATAAAACTTTTTTACTTCGGTCATTCTATTTAAATCCAAATTGATGATCGAAGACACCAAAATCAATAGATCATGATAAAAAGATTCGTTGTTTGTTTGATTGCAAGTTTGCTTTTGGGCTCGACTGTCTTTGCCCAGGTTTTGCAAAACACTAAGGAAGCGATTAATAATGAAGCGCAGATTAAAGCTGGCAAAGAGCAGTTGAAGCGTGATACGAAAGAAAAGAAGGCTTTTTCTTCCTTAGTAGCGGCTTATCAAAAGGCTGGCGATGCTAAAGAATGGGATAAAATGCATCAATTGAAAACGATGCTGGAAAATGAGATGCGCCGCGAAGTAGAGCAGAGCCAACAAAAGTTGACGCAAGCGCAACGCGAAGTACAGCAAAGCAAGCAAGAGATTCGCTCGGATCGTCGTGAAATTCGCCGCAATCGCCGTGATAGCCGCAATTCAACTGCTGATGCCAAAGATGATCGCCGCGATGCGCGTCGTGACCGCGCCAATAAGCGTGATGACCGTCGTGATAAACGCGATGATCAGCGAGACTACGCCAAATTGGATACACGTCTGGATGCTCAACAGAATATCCTGAGTAGCGTGAGTACGATGGCCATCCATGCTGACGATAGTGGCTGGCAGAATTACCTCAAAAGTTTAGAGCTCCTTGGTCAATTTGAGCAAACGCTAGAGGCTGATTTAGTAGCCACGAAGACTGAATTGAAGGAAGATAAGCGCGAGCGCCGGGAAGATCGCCGTGAGCGGAGGGATGATCGACGGGAACGTCGTGAAGGCCGAACAGATATGAACTAATCAAAAGAGTATAGACTAACATCCGAAAATAATAACGGGTTGCAAGCCATTGTGCTTGCAACCCGTTTTATATTTTAGACGATTCTGTGATTTATTCTTCTTCGTCCGTTGCTACGGCAGCCAGGAGTAAATCACGTGAATGTAAGAAGTTAAACCATTTGATCACTTTCTTGATATCGCTATTGTGGACGCGATCGCGATCGTATTCCGGCAAAATTGAGGCGAAGTAATCTGCCAGATCATCTGAGGACGAATTCGTTGGTACCGGAGGGTTGGTCTCCAATTGATCCTTCATGTTTTGAAAAACGGTGGATAATTCAGCCGTGTCGTCATCAGTATAGATACCAATGGACGCGAGCGGGGTGAATTGATGTTTTCGGGCGGAAGCGAAGCGACGCTTCCCGGAATCAAGGTCTTCAACGATCAATCCGTTGCTACGGTTGGCTACCATGCGAAACAATCCGGGTAAACCACTTACAGCTACAAAGTCTTCTAGTTTCATAAGTCAGTTGATTATAAAAATGCGGCCCAAAACTACAAATTATTTGATGAGCGCACCTCGAAGTTGTTTGATAACTTCATTAATAAGTCAGTAGTTGACGCAATTTTTCTCGAAAACGTTCTACCGGTAAAAATTGCTGCTCCAAATTACTCGCAAAAGGAACAGGTGTGTCCAGGCTAGCACAACGCATGACTGGGGCATCTAAGTGCTCGAAGTGATGCTCCGAAATATGGGCCGCAATTTCACCTCCCAATCCACCAAAAAGCGTATCCTCATGCAGAATAATTACGCGATTTGTTTTCTGAACGGAGGTAGCAATCGCATCGTAATCCAAAGGTAGAAGGCTACGTAAATCAATGATTTCAACGTCCACGTTTTCCTCGGTGGCGACTTGATTGGCCCAATGTACACCGAGACCATAAGTGATAATTGTTGCGGCGGTACCAGTGCGTACTGTACGTGCTTTCCCAATTTCGATGGTGTAATAATCATCCGGTACTTCAGCCGTCAAGCTACGGTACAGTGCTTTGTGCTCGAAAAACATGACTGGATTAGGATCCTCAAAAGCAGCTAAGAGCAATCCCTTGGCGTCCTCTGGAGTGGATGGGTAGACTACTTTGAGACCCGGGACGTGCGTAAACCATGCTTCATTGCTCTGAGAGTGGAACGGCCCGGCTCCAACGCTTCCTCCAGTCGGCATACGGATGACCACATCGGCATTTTGCCCCCAACGATAGTGGAGCTTACCAAGGTTGTTGACAATTTGGTTGAAACCGCACGAAACGAAATCCGCAAATTGCATCTCGACCATAGCCTTAAAGCCTTTCAGGCTCAGCCCGAGGCTAATACCAATGATTGCGCTTTCACAAAGTGGAGTATTGCGTACGCGCTCTTTCCCGAATAAATCCGTGAAACCTTGGGTGATTTTGAAGACGCCGCCGTAGTCGGCAATATCTTGTCCCATCAATACGAGGCGTTCGTGGCGTTCCATGGCTTGCCGCAATCCATCGGATACGGCATCGACCAAACGCTTATCAGTTTGTGTTGAGGCAGTGGGTAATTGAGCGGAAACTTCGGTCGGAGCATAAACATCAGCGAGTTCATTCGTTTGATCAGCCGGGATGGCCGGTTCGTTGAAGGCAATTTCTAGGCCCTGCTCGATTTCCGCTTTGATTTCTGCGCGAAACTGTTCAATCTCTGCCTCAGTCAGCAAACCTTCTTCAATCAAATATTGCTCGTAATTACTGATGGGGTCCTTGACGGCCCACTCATCCATCAGTGCTTTGGGAACATACTTTGTGCCTGATGCTTCCTCGTGTCCACGCATGCGGAAGGTTTGACATTCCAGTAAAATCGGCTCTGGTTTTTTGCGCAGTTCTTTCGCTAACTTTTGGATCGTTTGATAGACTTCCAGAATATTATTGCCATCAATAGTTAAAGCCCGCATACCGTAACCTTTCCCCCGATCCGATAGTTGAGCGCAGCGGTACTGCTCTTGTACGGGAGTTGAAAGACCATAGCCATTGTTTTCAACTACAAAAATGACCGGCAACTGCCAAACGGAAGCCACGTTGAGTGCTTCGTGGAATTCGCCTTGACTGGTACCGCCTTCACCGGTGAATGCCAGTGCTACTTTTTGTTCTTCGGCGAGTTTATGGGCCAGGGCTACACCAGCGGCGAGTGATAGTTGTGGACCAAGATGAGAGATCATGCCCACAATATTATAGTCCATCGTACCAAAATGGAAAGAACGGTCTCGACCTTTGGTGAAACCACGGGCTTTACCTTGCCATTGGCAGAATAGGCGTTCGAGAGGAACTTCACGGGTCGTAAACACGCCTAGGTTGCGGTGCATAGTGAAGAGTAACTCATCAGTTTCCAGAGCGGCAGCGGCACCTACCGAGATCGCTTCTTGTCCGATTCCCGAAAACCATTTACTGATTTTGCCCTGTCGAAGCAGGATCAGCATTTTTTCTTCGATCATGCGGGGTTTGAGAAGTTGTCGATAGAGCTGTTTGAGCAAGTTGCGACTAAGGCGGCCTTTTTTGAAAGTGATGGCCGATTTGGTTTTACTCGATGGCATATTTTGCAATTATTTCTTGGTAAATGGAGTGTTCTGAAGGGTTTAAAGTTTAATAGAAACACCAGTTTGAAAAATGCGCCCCAAAGTTAGGTGAAAAAGCTTTACGATGCTCGTCTAATTCTGGCAAACTGCAATGAGTTTTGAAAAGTAATTTTTGAAAAATTAAACATAGAACAGAGCAATTTATTGCTGTCGTTTGTTTCAGCAATACATTAACCTCCATTTCGACCCATATTATTTGAGCAATTGGAGGAAGTAAGAGTCAATCTTTGGGTTATGCCAATAAATTGTCAAAGAAGGTTCTTATTTTAGAGCACACAGCTAACAATCAAAACCAATTAACAATGAAGAATGCCCTACTCTTCCTTATCTTGACTATGCTATGGGCTTGTGGTGGTACCCCAGAGACCGCCGAACAGAGCGATAATATGGCGCAGTTTACTAATGACGAATCTTTCAAAAATGCTCACGAACTGCCCGAGGAAATTGATTTCGCCGGGAAAGGTAAAATGATCACTTTTGCAACGCCCGATGGGCAAAAAGGAAGTGCCTATGCCGTTCAAACAGAAACCCCCAGTAATAAATATCTTTTTGTCATCCACGAATGGTATGGCCTGAATGATCACATCAAGCAAGAAGCAGATCGCTTATTTGGAGAATTGGAGGACGTTCAGGTATTAGCTTTGGATATTTATGATGGAAAGGTAGCTGATAATCGCGATGATGCTTCTAAGTATATGCAAAGCGTCACAGAAGAACGCGCTAACGCTATTATTCAAGGTGCTATTACGCTGGCTGGCACAGAAGCCAAAGTAGCCACTATCGGGTGGTGTTTTGGTGGTGGCTGGTCACTGAAATCTTCGATTTTACTCGGCGAGCAGGGCGCTGGTTGTGTGATGTACTATGGAATGCCAGTAAAAGAAGCGGAGCAATTGATGCCATTGCAGGCTGAGGTGCTCGGCATTTTTGCGGAAAAGGAGAAGTGGATCACACCCGAAGTGGTGAATGAATTTAAAACCAAGATGGATGCCTTGAAAAAGCCGATTACAGTGCATCAATTTCCGGCGGAGCACGCTTTTGCTAACCCCAGTAGTCCTCGTTATAACGAAGCTGCGGCTACTGAGGCCAATAAACTGGCTCGCGCATTTTTGCGAAAAAAGCTGGGTAGCGAGTAATGGAAAGATATAATCTGCAGAGCTATTAAGCGAACCGGTTTAGTTATATCTAAACAAGGAATTAATACTTTTGTACGGGACGGAATAGATCGATTCGTCCCAATAATCATAAGAGACCAAAAAAAAGGGGATCCCAAATCCGAGGGGCATTAGCCAAAATGTCATCTACGGATAAAAGATGTAATATGAATCTTACAAGTCTAATTACGCTATTAGTCATTATCGGGGTATATAGTTGGCAAGCATCCAGAAATAGCAGTGTAGGCGGAGCTTCTACCTGGGAGCATTTCAGACCGTCACTGAAACGTTATTCGGGCTTTCGAGAATTGCTGCTTTTTCTCGTCTTTTTACTATTCTATAAATTATCACGTGGATTAGCCATTGGAGATGCCACAACCGCTTTTGAGAATGCACAAAAAGTGATTGTATGGGAACATCAACTGGGCATTTTGTACGAGTTACCTATCCAACAATTTTTCCTAGATAAAGAAATGCTGGTCAAGGTGATCAATTGGATTTATATTAAACTCCATATTCCAACCACCATTATCTTTTTTGTTTGGCTGTTTTATAAACGGCGTAAGCATTACCTATTTATCCGCAATGGTTTTTTGATCGCAAACGTCATCACGCTTTTCTTTTTTATGGGCTTTCCGTGTGCGCCTCCGCGGATGATTAACGGGATGGAGATGAACCAATACAGCCAGTTGGGACTAGCGGTTTTGGAGAGCTTGAATGGCATGGGAATTAATTTAGGCAACGGGTTCGTCGATACCCTCTATGAGGTCAGTGGCGTCAACTTATATAAAGGGATCAACTCAAAACTCTTCAATCAATTTGCGGCTATGCCTTCTATGCACTTTGGCAATTCACTCCTTATCGCTTATGGTGTCTATCTATACGGCAAGCGTCGCTTTTGGAAAGTTATCGCTTGGCTTTACCCAGTATTTGTCCTTTGGGTGATTGTGATGACCGGTAACCATTTTTTCCTTGATGCAGTACTAGGAGGCGTCATTGTGCTGAGCCCTTACTTGGGGATGCGTTTGGTGGAGCACTACTTTCCAGCCATGCGTGAGCAGTTCCGAGGTACTAAAGCATTTGAAAGCGGCTTAAGCCAGAAGACTTAGAAATAATATGCTACCCCAGTGTTCATGCTGAATATCTGAGTGTAGGTTTTGATACTATTGGCATCATAAATAGGGGTGATGCTATGGGTAAGGGTTGGCTCCAGATAAAAATGCAACTTTGAATTGATGGCCATATTAGCGCCGAAGCCCAGGATGTAGTCATAAGTACGTTCTCTTAATCCTTCAGGGCGTTCGAGAATGCGTGTTGATTTATGGCGAACGCCATTGCGCTGAGAGCTGACAGATTGTACAAGAATTTCATCATCCAAAAGGAAATTAGCGGAGATTCCCGTCTGAATACGCCAGCCTATTCGACCACGATTAAATTGATAGCCCACAATTAATGGAACCCTTAGCGTTTCCAACTTCTGACTGGTGCGTACGCGCAGTCGGATGAAATCATTCTCCGCAATATTAATTCCGGTACTTCGTGTCACTGCGACATCGGTGCCAATTTCTCCAAAGGAGGTCGCTAGATTCAGATCATAATTACTTTGCCATTCCCCGAGACTATTGAGCTGTTCCTGAGCAGCCGTGTAGCGCACTTGAGCCGCGTGCTTTGACTGCACGGCGGATTTCAAATAAGCCATTCCACTTTCGACAAACCAATTGTTCGATAGCTGATAACCAATTTTAAAGCCAGAACTGTAAGAGAAATCGGCCGTTTCTTGCTGATTAAGCAGACGGCGTAGCACCGGGCGTGAATTGCTGACTACCTTCCGATAACCATAGGTCGGGCCGATATGTGCACCGACATAAAATTGGCCTGACAACTGCTTGCGACTTTTGCTGGTTGGCGATAATAGAGGGAGTCCTTGCCAGGAGATACTATCAGCAGAGGAAGTCGTTGCTAAATCTGAGGTCTTTCCCGAAATAGGACTTAGGGCGTCGATTGAACGTTGTGACGCAGCTAGTGAAGTTTGCTCTGATGGCTGGTCTGGGATCACCTCACTTTGCTCAGAAGATGCTTGAGCAATGGGTTCCTTAACAGACTTTGTTGGTGCTGGTAAGGGCGTATCGTTTTTACTGTTTTCCGATGCTGATGCAGGTGTTGATTGTTTGGAATGTCCCTGGATATCAATTTTAGAAGCATCGGCAGCAGATGGCGTTGAAGGTTTATTTTGCTTTAAAAGTGGTTTATCTTCAACTGTTGTGGTTGAAGATTGAGAAGTTGCTTGATTTGAAATATCAGATACTGGAGGTGTAGTTGCTTGCGTGTTTGATGAAATGGAATTTGTAGAATTAGATAGATTATGGTTTGAAAAAGAGGAATCAGTCGTTATTGATTTTACCTCAGGTTGTTCACTTCGCGCCTGATGCATCGCATCAATCTGGGCTTGCTGTCGATTGACGGTTTCGGACAAACTATCGATGCGATTGTTCGCTGTATAAATGTAATACCCCAAAGCGAGGATCAGTGCAGCACTAGCACCACCGATTCCCCAGCGCCACCAAACCGGCTTACCGGGTGGTGTTGTGGGCATATCCGCCTGGATGTGATCCCAGACGCCGGGCGAGGGCGTATCCCAGCCGCTACCGGCAGGTGATAAGCCATCTTCATTCAGCTTATCCCGGAAAAACTGTTCTAAATTATCTTCTGGTAGACGTTCTTTCATCGGCACTTAGTTGACCATTATTTTTTCCAGCATCTTTCGCAAAGTTGCCTTCGCTTTCGATAACTGAGATTTTGATGTATTAACAGATACTTGCAGCTGATCTGCGATTTCCTGATGGCTATACCCTTCAACCACGTAAAGGTTGAACACCATTCGATAACCAACCGGAAGTTGCTGGATCAGGCGTGTGAGCGCCTCGGCACCCAGTCTTGCGAAAACATCCTCTCCTGTGGTATACTGATCGGCAATGTGCTCAATCTCTACATCCGCGATCCATTTCTTTTGCTTGCGTAGATGTTGTAAAGCGGTATTGACCATTACCCGTCGCAGCCAGCCTCCCAGGGCACCATTTGATCCATATTGATGTAAATCCCGGAATATCTTGATAAAACCTTCTTGCAACATATCTTCCGCTTCGGGGCGATCCTTGGCGTAGCGCAAGCATACCCGAAACAGCATGTGTTGGTACTTTTGATACAACGCATACTGAGCCTTTGAATCCTTGCGGAGACAGCCCTGCACGAGTTGATCATCAGAATATTCTGGCATTTGTTGCATTTGGTTTCACTTTCTAGGTACGAAAAGACCCGAAATGGTTGCCTGCCCCTCTACATTTTTTTTCGATTTATCGGATTTGACAAAATAGTATCGCCAAATGCGAAAAAAAAGCTGTAAAGTCTGGCTGGATTTAACAAATTTCGTGAATCAATCGACACCATGTATTAAATTCAGTTCGATGAGAAAAACTTTCTTTTGTATCGATGCCCATACTTGCGGTAATCCGGTGCGTCTTGTCGCTGGTGGCGGCCCTTTTTTGCGTGGTAAAAACATGATGGAAAAGCGACTGCACTTTCTAAAAGAATACGACTGGATTCGTCAAGGCTTAATGTTTGAACCGCGTGGCCACGATATGATGTCGGGGAGTATTCTCTATCCGCCTCACGATCCGGCTAATGACGTTGGAGTTTTATTTATTGAAACCAGTGGATGTTTACCTATGTGTGGACACGGTACGATTGGTACTGTGACTATTGCCATTGAAGAAGGTTTAGTACAACCCAAGGTAGCTGGTAAATTACGTTTGGAAACCCCGGCGGGCTTGGTACAAGTTACCTACGAGCAAGAAGGTAATAAGGTGAAGCGGGTGAAGTTGACCAATGTAGCTTCTTTTTTACACAGCGAAGGTTTGGCTGTAGAGTGCTCAGGCTTGGGAGAGTTGAAAGTGGATGTCGGTTATGGCGGCAACTTTTATGCAATTGTTGATCCACAGCCCAATTTCGCTGGACTGGAGCATTATACTGCGGCCGATCTTATTCGTTGGAGTCCGATTGTTCGACAGCGTCTTAATGAGCGTTATACTTTTGAGCATCCCCTCGATCCAAATATTTGTGGGTTAAGTCATCTGCTTTGGGCAGGAGCAACGATATCCGATAATGCCAGTGCACGCAATGCCGTATTCTATGGTGATAAAGCGATTGATCGTTCTCCTTGCGGTACAGGTACTTCGGCCCGCATGGCGCAGTGGGCGGCCCAAGGTCGGTTGGCCGAAGGCGAAGATTTTGTCCACGAGAGCATTATTGGCAGCCAATTCATTGGGCGTATCGAGGCGAGCACCCATTGTGGAGACTATCCCGCCATCATTCCAAGCATCGAGGGTTGGGCCAGAATAACGGGCTACAACACGATTATCATCGATGATGAAGACGATCCCTACGCTAGGGGCTTTTTAGTAAAATAGTTGACCCACTGGTAAAAACAAATCTATGCAGGTTACTATCGTCGGAGGAGGGATTATCGGTCTATCTTGTGCTTGGTTTCTGAAAGAAGCGGGAGTGGATGTTACCGTAGTAGATCGTACCAATTGGCAAGATGGATGTTCATTCGGGAATGCAGGTATGATTGTCCCAAGCCATTTTATTCCTTTGGCCTCACCGGGAATTATTGCCAAGGGTATCCGTTGGTTGTTTGACCACAAAAGTCCGTTTTATATCAAACCACGCCTGAGCCGGCCCTTATTCCAGTGGCTTTGGGCATTTTATCGCTCGTGTACTCCCGCCAAAGTAGCGACTGCCGGCCCTTTGCTGCGCGATCTGAATTGGCTTAGCCAAAAGTTGTATCGCGAATGGGCCACCGATCCACGCCTTGATTTTGCTTACGAAGAGCGAGGGTTGCTGATGCTTTACCAAACGGAAAAAGCTAGGCGAGAGGAAGTGGAAATGGCAGAGCAAGCCAAATCCCTAGGTCTGGAAGTGCAATGCCTTGATCACTCTGCCTTACAGCAATTAGAACAAAAAACGACAATCGAGGCTTTGGGCGGTGTTTTTTACCCCGGAGATGCCCATCTCAATCCAGGCCGCCTGATGCAACAACTTCTAACGAATTTGCGGGCTAGCGGTGCCCGCTTGTTGGATAAAACTGAGGTGGAAGATTTCGTCTATGACCGCGATCGTATTCAACAGCTGGTGACAAATCAAGGAACTTTGGCGGTAGATCAATTGATTATTGCCGGGGGGGCGTGGACCCCTCAATTACTTAAAAAATTAAAATTGCCGCTCCTGTTGCAGGATGGGAAAGGCTATTCCATTACTATGGATGTGGTCGAACAAAATATCACCATTCCCAGTATCCTGACCGAAGCCAAGGTAGCTATGACCCCACTGGGGCAGCAACTACGTATTGGAGGTACTTTGGAGATTAGCAATATGTCTTCGCAGATCAATCGACATCGTGTGGAGGGCATCCTAGAAGCTGTACCCCGCTATTTCCCGGAGATTCAACCGACGATGCCTCAGACACAAAACATCTGGCACGGCTTCCGGCCGTGTACGCCGGATGGGCTACCCTATATGGGACCTGTGCAGTCATTTCAAAATGTGACGATCGCTACCGGACACGCCATGATGGGACTTAGCCTGGGCCCCGCCACCGGCCAATTAGTAGCGGCGACAATCCTGGGTGAACAACCGGAAA
This sequence comes from Saprospiraceae bacterium, assembly GCA_028285085.1. Lineage (GTDB taxonomy): Bacteria > Bacteroidota > Bacteroidia > Chitinophagales > Saprospiraceae > JAHDHW01. The sequence continues at coordinate 21,462 of JANQQI010000062.1, forward strand.
TTGATCTTCGCCATTTTGATCCCCACCGTTTCTAAAAAAAGGTTTAAATTCCCGTTAAAAACCAAATTTATGTTCTCAGCCCAGACCTATATCCAACGCCGGCATGCCTTGCGTGCGCAATTGAATGGTGGTGTTATCCTGCTGCTTGGTAATGAAGACAGCAGTATGAATTACCAGCACAACATTTATCCCTTTCGGCAAGACAGCTCTTTCTTGTATTACTTTGGCTTGGATCAAGTACATCTGGCGGGTTGGATTGATATTGATTCTGGTGAAGAGATCCTGTTTGGAGATGAGTTGACGCTGGATGATATTATTTGGACCGGACCATTGCCGGCCTTGAAAGCGCAAGCAGAACAAGTTGGGGTTTCTCAGACGTCACCTTACGCCAGCTTGAGCAAAAAATTGCGCGAGGCGATTGCCTTGCGCCGAACCATCCATTTTCTCCCCCCTTACCGCCCTATTAATCAGCATAAAATAGCTGCTTGGTTTGAAATTCCTTATGCTAGTGTGCCGGATCATGTATCTATGCCGCTGATCCATGCGGTCATTGCGCAGCGATCGATTAAGTCTGTTGAAGAGATTGAGCAAATGGAAATGGCGGTCAATACTACTCGAAAAATGCATATCGCTGCCATGCAAAATGCCCGAGTGGGTATGATTGAGGCCGAATTGGCGGGCTTGGTCGAGGGCTTGGCTATTAGTGGCGGCGGCCGCTTAGCTTATCCGGTGATCATGACGGTCAATGGACAAACCTTACACAATCATCATCACCATAACACCCTGAAAAGTGGTCAACTGGTGCTGGGAGATTATGGCGCTGAAAATGAGATGCATTACGCTGGAGATATTACTCGAACCTTTCCAGTAGATAGTACATTCACCACTCGCCAAAAAGAAATTTATGAATTAGTGCTGCAAGCTGAAGAAGCGGCTATTGCGGCTTTGCGCCCAGGTATAGCTTATCAACAAGTCCATTTAATGGTCGCCCGACTGTTGACGGAAGGTTTAAAGGGGCTGGGATTGATGCAAGGTGATACCGACGAGTCAGTAGCTGCCGGTGCGTACGCCTTATTTATGCCACACGGACTAGGACATATGATTGGATTGGATGTCCACGATATGGAAGATTTGGGAGAAGATCATGTAGGCTATTCTGCGACAGTGGAGCGCAGCCGTCAATTTGGCTTAAGTGCCCTACGGCTGGGCCGTGAGCTAGAGGCTGGTTTCGTGCTGACCGTAGAGCCGGGCTTATACTTTATCCCGGAGCTCATTGATCGTTGGAAGGCCGAAGGCCGCCACCAAGCTTTTTTGAATTACGAGCGAATTGAAACTTATAAGGATTTTAGTGGGATTCGGATTGAGGATAATGTATTAGTTACGGAGCAAGGCTATCGCGTCTTGGGCGACCCGATTCCTAAAACGGTTGCTGAAGTTGAGGCCTTACGGCAAGCTTAGATGCTTAAACCTGAGGAACTTAAATTATCGATAAAAGACCTCCTTCTTTTTGTTCACTAATCTGTTAGCCATTTACCATATCTGGATTCCCCATGCGGCCGGCCTGATAATTTCGGATACACTGTTGAATTTGAGCTTCATTATTCATCACGAAAGGTCCATATGAGTATACCGGCTCATTGAGTGGCTGGCCACCGAGTACAAGAAACTCTGCAGGTTTCTCAGCGTACAGATTAATCAAACTATCGCCGCGTTGATAGAGCACGACCTGATTGGTTTTAAGTTGACGAGCACCTTCCACTTCCAACTGGCCTTTGACTAAGTAGAGGAAAGCATTGTGAGTCGGATCGGTAGGAATATCCAATCGGGCGTTTGCCTGCATTTTGACGTGGTAATAGAAAGCCGGAGAGAGCGTCTCAATTTTAGACTTAGCACCAAATACTTCCCCCAATACAACTTGGATGTCATAAGCCTCATTTTTCACCCGAGCCATATCATCCAATCGGTATACGCCAGTACTCGGCTCGACGAATTTATATTTTGCTGGTGTATTCAGCCAAATTTGGAAACCGTGGTATAATCCACCACTATCGTAAAGCTTTTGGCCGGATTCTTCCATGTGAATGGCGCCTCGCCCCGAGCTAAAAAGCATGAAATCTCCTTTCCCAATTTGAATATCATAATTCAAACTATCTCGATGATGTCCTGTGCCTTCCAGAAAATAGGTCGTTGGCGTGACCCCAGCGTGTGGATGTGCATCGACGCGTAAAGGATCCGTTCCGGATTGTAGACTGACAGGGCCGAATTCATCAAATAAGACGTAGGGCGAAACGTGATCTAAGTGATCTCCTGCAAATGCACGCAAAACGGGCAAAGTGCCGACTTCAATCCGATCCGTATCCAAGATACGATAAATCTTACGGGCGCTTTTTTGCTGAAACATGCCCGATTGGTTGGCTAAGAAAGTGCCGCTGGCAATACTGAGTCCCAGAATCGCCGACCCTTGGATAAATTTTCGTCTTTGCATGATGTGCTATGATTTGTTGGCCATTAACAGAGGGAGCCTAAAAATTGAAACGGCTATTCTCGTCTTTATGTTTAAAAACTAAATGAACGCCTGCTTTCCACTTATTGGGATAAATATGATTGGAGAAAAATAAAATGGTAAAAAAATGTAATGGATTTTTTTTAAGAAGATAAGCATCTTATAAGGCTTGCCTCCAAAGTTCACGTAGCCTTTTAGTTTTCTTTTCCACAACAGCGTTTTTACTAACAATGCGATTTCAGCCCTTTGAATTGCTTGCCCAAGATGTTTTTTTGTTCAAAGTGCATTGTTTGTAACGGTTGATTTTTCGGTTAGAAAACCACCTTAAATCTGTAATAGTATTTGCTGTCCTAATCGCCTAGTTTAGGCCCGTATTTAAATACGACTTATCGACATCTCTTTTCTGCTTGCAACATTTCCACTCTCGGCGCCCGAGGTCGAAACATTTTTTTCACCCTTAACCTATACTTATGAAATATTTACCCCCTTTGCTTTATGTTGTATGCCTATGTTTGCTGAGTTTTGGTAGCTACGCTCAGCAAAATGAAAATTGTTTTATTAATGACTGTAATACCAATGCACTCGATGTGAGTACCGGAGTGGATCACAATACGGGTACCTTGTATAACGACACCGACCCGGCTACTGATCAGGATGCCTTTTGGCAACTTATAAACGCGCCCGCTACCCAGAACGTCAATTTTGGCCCCGCTTGGGTAATCGAAGCTAATCCAGCCTGGACGACGACTTCATCTTCACAGTGGATTTCGGCTTTTAATGTTGACAACTTAAATGTGGATAATGATCCACCAGAAAATCCATATACTTTTCAGCGTTGCTTTTGCGTCTGTGAAGATACGGAGCTAACTTTTGATATGGTGGTCTATGCGGATGATCAGGTAGCAGATATCTGGTTGGACGGAACGATGTTGATTCCCACACCCGCTTATACTGTAGGATCGACTGCTCACTTTACGAATGGTGTGCCAGTACAAGTAACGGTCCCCGTTACGGCCGGTGAACACTGCCTAAGTATCGACGTGCGCAACCGCAGTGGAGTGGCGATGGGCTTAATGGTGACTGGTAGAGTGATTGGTGCCAATTTGTTGACTTCTCAGTGCTGTGATAATTCAGGTAGTATCTGTGGGTTTAAATTTGAAGATACCAACCAAAATGGCGTTTGGGATCCGGGTGAATCTCCAATCGAGAATTGGACGATTGAGGTCTCTGGCCCGGGTGGCACCTTCACTCAGCAGACAGATGAAAATGGAAACTACTGCTTCAATGGTTTAGCGCCTGGTAATTATACTGTATCAGAGGTCAACCAGACGGGTTGGATTCAATCTTTCCCGACTAGCCCTAGTTTCTACCCCATTACGCTTGGTCCAAATGAAGTGGTATCCGGAGCCAATTTCGGTAATTACTTTGATGAAGGTTGTGTAGCCGATGAATGTAATACGAATGTGCTGGATGTAAGCACCGGCGTAGACCATAATACTGGTTCACTTTATCCGGCTACTGATCCGGCTACGGCACAAGATGCTTTCTGGCAATTGACCAATGCACCAGCTTCACAAACTGTGAATTTTGGGCCAGCTTGGGTGATTGACAATAATCCAGCTTGGACGACAACACCAACGTCAGAATGGATTTCAGCTTTCAATGTTGATAACCTAAATGCGGACAACGATCCGCCGGAGAATCCATATACTTTCCAACGTTGCTTCTGTGTTTGTGAAGATACGGAGCTGACTTTCGATATGATGGTCTATGCGGATGATCAAGTGGCCGATATCTGGCTAGATGGTGGCCTCCTTATTCCCACCCCCGCTTATACGGTAGGTTCAACGGCGCATTTCACCTCTGGAATTCCAGTAAATGTTACTGTTCCGGTTACTGCCGGTGAGCATTGTATGAGCATTGACATTCGAAATCGCAGTGGTGTGGCGATGGGCTTGATGGTGACTGGAAACGTTTTGGGTGCGAATCTGCTGACCTCGGTTTGTTGTAACCCGGGAAGTAGTGTTTGTGGTTTCAAATTCAATGATTCAAACCAAAACGGTGTTTGGGATGCGGGTGAATCTGCACTTGAAAACTGGACGATTCAAATCACTGGTCCTGGTGGCACCTTCACTCAGCAAACAGATGAAAATGGAAACTACTGTTTCAATGGATTACCAGCTGGTAATTACACGGTATCTGAGGTGAATCAACCGGGTTGGACCCAATCTTTCCCAACGGGTTCTGGTACACATTCAGTTACGCTTGGTACTAATGAAGTTGCTTCGGATATTAACTTCGGTAACTACGAACCTCAACCCGAGCCTTGTGATCTGAAAGCACGCTACAAAATCAGAGCACTTGAAGGTTGTTATCTAGAGCTGCTGGATATTTCTTTCTTGAGTAGCGGAGATATTGTTTGTACGGAATGGGACTTCGGTGATGGCACCACTACAACTGGCGGACCTAATGTCAACCATTATTACACTGCGCCAGGTGTCTACGATGTTTGTCTGACCGTATTAGCGATTGTGGACGGTGAATGCTGCGAAGATCGCTACTGCCAGAAGATTGTGGTCGAAGGTTGTGAACCCGAACCTTGTAAAATCCGAGTAGATTTCGATCATTGGAATCAAGGCTGCTTGTTTACCTTTGATGGTACGATTATTACTGCAAATCGAGATATCGATGTATGGTATTGGGACTTCGGTGACGGTACAACTGGTAATGGTCAGCAGGTGAATCACGTTTACAGCCCGGGTTCTTACGTTGTTTGCTTGACGGCGATCGTGAAATCTGAGGAAGAAGGCTGCTGCATAGATCGTATTTGCAAGGAAATCTTCGTTGAAGATTGTCCACAATTTGATCAAAATCAGCCCGATGCCTTAGAAGAGCAGGATCAAGGCTTTAATAGCAACGCACCGGCAACTATGCCGATTCAGTTGTATCCTAATCCGGCAACCGATGTGCTGCACCTCAAAACTCAGCTAAGCGGTACGTATCAAATTACGATATTCAATACTGCCGGTGAGCAGGTTTACAGCCAATCCGCTAATCAACCTCTGATGCAACTCAGTCTGCAAAAGATGGGATTAAGTGCTGGTGTTTATGTGATTGAATTAGATAATGGTACACAGCGACTACGTGAGAAATTTGCTTTCCAGAAGTAATTTTCTAGTTCATACCTTATAAATAATATGGGGATTAGGAGCCAAGCTCCTAATCCCTGTTGTTTTTGTGTCATGTGGATCGTCGAAGTGATTACAAAAGCATATGACAAGTTTGCCCATAAAGGCCTAAGAATGGACGAATAGGGCTTAAATTTTGCGGTCTTAGAGCGATATCTCGTTCAAATACATTCATATTTCATTAAAAAAGTTTAGAAGGGCTTAAACCTTTCGACTTATCTTACGTCCAAACCAATACATCAGCAATTGTCGTCATCGAATATGGAAATCAGCGATCAGCAGATACTGAGCCTGTTACAAAACGAAGCAAGCTACGAAAGAGGCTTCCGTCAATTGATGTCCAAGTACCAGGAACGCTTGTACTGGCACATCCGACGGGTGGTCTTCGAGCACGATGACGCTAACGATGTGATCCAAAACACCTTTATAAAAGTATATCGGAGTATTGATCGTTTTGAGCAAAAATCAAAATTGTACACCTGGTTGTATCGAATTGCAACCAACGAAGCGATCACCTTTTTGAATAAGAAAAAGCGAAATGCCGCCGCTTCTATCGACGATGAAGCCAGCTTTCTGAGCAATCAACTCGAAGCGGATAGTTACTTCGATGGCGATGTGGCACAGCGCAGATTGCAAAAGGCCATTGCCCGGCTCCCCGAAAAGCAACGCTTGGTCTTCAATCTCCGCTATTTCGAAGAAATGACCTATCAGGATATCAGTGATGTCCTAGATACATCGGTAGGGGCACTTAAGGCCTCTTACCATCATGCGGTCAAGAAAATTGAACATTATTTTCGAGAAGTGGCTTCTGAGTAGCTTTTCGAGACAAGTATAATTATTATGAAAAAGGAAAGAAAAGATGATATCCAAAAGGAGTTACGCGAGATTTCGCCCTTCTTAGCCGATTTGAAAAAAACGGAAGGCGGATTCAAGGTTCCTAAGGATTATTTCGAACAATTACCCGAGCAAATCATGGAGCGGGTGCAGCCAGGAAGAACAGTTACTACCGAACCTGCTGCTCAACCGAGCTGGTGGGATAGAACCCTGAATTCGCTAGCCTTATTGCTTCAGCCTCGGTACGCTACAGCTCTGGCAGCTATCGCGCTCTTACTCGTAGCGGTTTGGATTTGGCAAAAACCGAGCCCTTCTACTCCAGAGCTCGCCTCTAATAATAATGATTCCTTAATGGAATTTATTGAGGACAATATAGATGAATACGAAGCCGATTATTTAATAAGTGTGATTGAAACCGGCGACGACAATGAAGAGGAAACGACCGTTACGCCGCTACTCGATGTCATTATCGATGATTTGGATGATACCGAATTAGAAGAACTTTTATAGGATCATATCATGTGATTGTTCCCCGAACATATTTCAAAAAATAAAAACCACAGAAGAATAATGAGAAAAATAATTTTGATGTCCCTGGTTGTGCTGATAGCACTTGCTGCGCAAGCCCAGCGACCGGACAATCCCCGAGTTAAAGAAATGCGCAAGGAGTTTTATAAAAAGGAACTACAGTTTACCGCACAAGAGGAGAACGATTTCTGGCGCATCTACGATGAATACAAAGCAGAGGAAGAAAAGCTTAATGAGCAATTTAATTCCGATGCGAAAATCGAGCTGATGAACGATGACCAGGCCCGTGCCCACATCTTAGAAATGCTGGATATGGAAGCGGAAAAGGCCGTGCTCAAGCGAAAATATACCGAACGATTGATGGAGGTACTACCTGTCCGTAAGGTAGCGATGGTGCCACGTACCGAACGAAAATTCAAACGCCAGCTACTGAATAAAGTCAAAGATCGCCGTCGCGATCGGATGCGAAAAAGAAATTAAACGCCCGAATTTTTCTACCTTTGCGTAGCTGATTGAAGCTACCCTGGCCGTACGTCTGGGGTAGCTTCCTTTTTTCAATATGAACGCTACGCTCAAAGCCCACATAGCCTTATTCTCGGTTGCGCTGATCTACGGGGCAAATTATACTATTGCCAAAGAAGTTCTGGATCAGGAATACCTCCAGCCTTTCGGATTTATCTTACTCCGGGTCGTAGCCGGCGTCCTTTGTTTTACCCTGTTGCATCGCTTATGGGTAAAGGAGAAAGTGCAGCGTAAGGACTGGCTGCGTCTCGTGCTCTGTAGTATCTTTGGTGTAGCGATCAACCAGATGATGTTTTTTAAAGGCTTAAAGCTTACCCAGCCGATTAATGCCTCTTTGATTATGACTACAACTCCAATCTTAGTCTTGGTTGCTAGTGCATTGTTGATCGGCGAGCGGATCACCACCCGCAAGATCATTGGCATAGCCATCGGGGCTTGTGGGGCTATTTTGCTAATCGCCTATGGACAACGTGTGCAATTCCGCTCCGATCAATGGCTTGGTGACCTTTTCATTTGTATCAATGCCAGCTCTTACGGCATTTATCTGGTGCTTGTGCGTTCCTTGATGCGCAACTACCATCCGATTACGGTAGTTCGTTGGGTGTTCACTTTTGGGTGCTTAATCGTACTTCCTTTTGGCTGGTACGAACTAGGCGATGTAGATTGGGCTGGGTTTCCCAACTCGATCTGGGTAGCCATTGCCTATGTACTGATTTTTACGACTGTATTGGCTTATCTCCTCAATGCTTACGCGCTTACTGCCTTGCAACCCTCCGTCGTCAGCATGTATATTTATTTGCAACCCGTATTGGCGGGTACCATTGCGATCTTATTGGGTAAAGATGAAATGGTTCCGCTTAAATTCCTTTCGGCAGCTTTGATCTTTTTAGGGGTCTATTTAGTCAGCTCAAAGCCTCGGAAGTTGTCAAAAAATGTCACAAATTAACAAGGTGATGGGCAGGTTTTTATCGATAAAACTGCTTTTTAATCAAGGAGTTAGCTATTCTTGACTACCCATAATTTAATGCTATGTGTTATCAGGTGTAAACTAAACATTTACGCAAGGGGATATTTTTCAATTTTATGATAATTTTTTTTGTAAAAAATTGATTTTCAGCTATTTGTGTAGTTTTTGGAAATGATAAAAATAATTTTATTCATTTAGTTAAAATCCAGTTTTTTTGCTACTGAATAGGCTTTTCTTTGAAGCTTTTTTATGTATATTGAGCCTGAAACACAACTAAACATATCCATGGAGAAGCAAACCCCTGGTAGTAACCAAACACTATTGACGCTAGTTTCTGAGTATGAGGCTATGTCACAAAAGGGAACGGTAGGTTTTTATGAGGAAACGGTATTTTCAACCCTCTTTACGTACTATTTCGAAGAAGAACAATTTGAGGATGCACTCATGGTCATTGAGTACGCCTTAGCTCAACATCCCTATTCAATCGATTTTTATTCTAAAAAAGCGCAATTGCTTTTAGAAATGAAACGTGAGATTGAAGCCCTTCAATGTTTAGATAAAGCCCTTACTTATGCCCCTTCCGAGTTTTTGATTCAATTGCTGCGAGTAGAGGCTTTAGGTGCTATTGGCTATATCGAGGATGCGTACTTGCTGCTTAATGAGCTAGAAGAAGGGGCCGATCAAAAAGAAATTAGTGATTTATATCTTAGTCGGGCGATGCTCTACGAACAACAAGAGCGCTTTGAGGATATGTTTTATGCGCTCCGTCGTTCCATTTTGGCAAACCCTGATAATTCGGATACCCTGACGCGCATTTGGTTTAGTGTTGAAATGGGGCAATTGCACAAAGAGAGTATTGAATTGCACCATCGCTTGATAGATATTAATGCTTACAATTACGTTGCGTGGTATAATCTCGGCTACGCCTACTCGGCGCTGGAAGATCATAAAAATGCCTGTGATGCTTTTGAGTATGCTTATTTAATTAACGAAGAATTTGAATTTGCCTACCGGCATTGCGCTGATGCTTGCATCAAAACGCAGCAATACGAACGGGCTTTACGTTGCTTTGAAGATGCGATGGAGCATGTTAGCCCAGATGCAGACTTTCGGGTAAAAATGGGTTTTTGCTATGAGTCACTGGATAATTTGATACAGGCAAAATCCATGTACCTCAAAGCGATTAAGTTAGATCCTGAGTTTGATTGTGCGTATTACCGCATCGCTGAATGCTTTATGCAGGAAGAATGCTGGGAATCTGCCATCGGTGCTTACCAAAGCGCAGTTCGCTTCGCGCCAAAACAGGAGGAATACCTAGCGGCGCTGGCTCACGCCTACTACCAAGTCGAAGAAGACGAGCAAGCTAATGAATATTATCGCAAAGCCATCGAGGCTGCTCCCGAAAGTGCGGAGTACTGGGTGCAATATGCTACCTTTTTATTAGATACAGGCGAGTACAACGCTGCACTTGAAATGATTGAGGAAGGAGGGCTGTATGTCCCCGAGCAAGCATTAGTGTATTGTCGGGTGGCTTGTTTACTGTGCCTCGGGCAGCGGCAAGAAGGTTTGCTAACGCTGAGTGAAGCGCTGGCCGAAAATTTCGATGGCATCGATCAATTATTCGAATTGGTGCCTCACCTGCACGAAGATCCTGGTGTGATTCGCTTGATTGGCATCTATCAGCCTAGGCAATAGGCATCCTGCTTAGATTTTATTTAGATACTTCTATATTACTTCTACTCAAATTATTTTAATTAGGAAATGGTTGCCCCCGGGTGGCCATTTTCTGATTTTGCACCATGGCTAACTTTGGGTGGCATATTTTTTGCCCTTTTGTAAGCTACCTTCCCCTCTTTTTGTCCCCTCCGAACGCTATAAATCCCATGTATGAAAGCCATCTATACCTTTAGCCTGTACCTGCTGGGCATTCTGGTCCTATTATATACTGGTTGTAAACAGCCGGAAGATCAAATTATCCACATTAGCAAGGATGAGTATTCTGTAGAGGATCAACAAAAGATCGGGCAAAACCTGCAGCGCTTGATTAACGCCAACAGTGATTATTTCCAGATTCTCGATCGCGATGCCTATAGTGAGGTATACAGCTATATTCAAACGCTTTGGCAAAGTCAGGTAAATACGCAGGCTGTAGGTCGAAGAGATAGCCTGGCTTGGGAAGTTACCGTATTACACGACGATGAGATGGAATTGGCTTACATCTTACCAGGAGGTAAGTTCTTTGTTTCGACGGGCTTGCTTCATTTTCTGGAAGGAGAAAACGAGCTGGTCAGCTTGATGGCCTACGCGATTTATTTCGTGGAGACAAATACAATGGTCGAATACATGAAAGCGGAATACGGCGAGTTGTTGCTGGGAGACATCCTGCTGGACAAAGACAACGAAGAAATTAGAGCACTGACAGAAACCGTCTCATCTATAGCTTTTGACCCGGAAATTGTCAAGGCTGCGGATGCTTTTGCACAAGCGTTGATTTGCCCCTTTCAATATGATGCACTAGGGTTGAAGCAATTTATTGATAAAGCAATGCAACAGAATGTACCACCGGATTGGATTGAGAAACACCCCGTGGACAATGAGCGCCTGGAGTTAATCACAAACAATGCCAGCAACTGTGGGGTGGAAGAACCGACCTTCAGTGATCGGTACAACTTCTATAAAGATCAGCTCCCTTAGTGGATTAATTGTCGGCGGGTTCGAACGATTTTTTTATCTTCTTTTCCATAGACTTGGCGTGCAGTGCTGCACCGATAATTCCTGCTTTATTCAGTAGGATCGCGGGTTTCACGGGGACCTCAACCGTCAGATATTTTTCAAACTTCTCAAAGCGCTTGCTGCTGCCGCCGCCTAGAATAATTAAATCCGGGGAGATTAATTTTTCTACCATCTTTAGATACTTGTTGAAGCGCAGCGCCCAGTTTTTCCAGGATAGATTGCGATTCTTACGCACCCGATCCGAGGCGAATTGCTCCACAATGCGATTATGGCCTTTGAGATAGAAATGACCAAACTCTGTATTGGGCACTAGCTCACCATTAGTGAAAAGAGCAGAACCCAGGCCAGAGCCAATGGTGACAATCAGTACTGTATCCTGTTGGTAATCTTTACCTATGCCCAACTTCATCTCGGCAATACCCGCAACATCTGCATCATTACGTACGACCACCGGGCAGCCCGTTGCGTTAGAGAGGAGTTGCTCCGCATTGGTGCCCACCCATTCCTGATCAATGTTTGCAGCCGTGTGGGCTACACCTTTTTTTATAATCGATGGGAAGCCGCAGCCGATAATTTTACCCTTCCATTCAAAATGCTGAACGAGTTCGTTGAAGACTTTCGCTACTGCTGCGGGCTTGGCTGGATTCGGTGTTGGGAGTCGAAAACGCTCGGTAATCAGTTCACCTTTTTTAATATCAACGATACCTCCTTTAATTCCAGAGGCACCGACATCGATCCCCAGATATTCATGCTTATTCATGTGCGGAATGTTTTCGCAGCGGGTGAGTTCGCGGCAAATATATAGAATTTATATTAAAGTTACTTGATGACTTTCATTTTCATCTTGACATTCTGTTTGGGACGATCGCGTTCGTTGGTTGCGACGGCCGCAATTTTATCAATCACCTCAATACCGTCAATGACCATCCCGAAGACGGTGTATTCGCGATCGAGCTGAGGGGTACCCCCTTGATCCAGATATTTATCGCGCTGAGATTTGGTGTAGTGAATGTCTTTTCGAGCTTCGAACAGGGCCAATTGACGCTCGGAAACGGGACTGCCTTGAACGATGTAAAACTGAGAGCCTGAGGATTTTTTCTCTGGATTATTGGTGCGAGCGGCGGCGAGAGCGCCTTTGACGTGTACAAGCGAATCGACAAATTCTGCCGGAATCTGATAGCCGGGGCCGCCACTACCGAGTGCTTCACCTTCTTTGGCGGTGCGAGACTTGGGATCGCCTCCCTGAATCATAAAACCGTTGATAACACGATGAAATAACAGATCGTCGTAATAACCTTCTTCGGCTAATTTGATGAAATTGTCGCGATGTTGTGGTGTAGCATCGTAGAGTAGCACAGTCATGTTACCGTATTCCGTTTCGATTTCTACGAGACATTGCTCGGGAGCATCCACGATAATTGTTTGCTGTGTGGAAACCGTTTTTTTGCCTTTGCGGGCTTTCAAAGTAACGATATATTTACCGGAAGCGCTGTAAGCGTGCTCCGGAGAAGATTCTGTGGAGCTATTACCGTCTCCAAAATCCCATTCGTAGTTTTCGGCTTTTTTGGATTGATTGTCAAAACTAAGCTTCGCGGGGGCCGTTGTTTCACCGGAATAAGAAAAACGGGCGATCGGCTTGGCACAACTTAGCATTAAAGTTACCAGTAAGAGAAATAGGATAGATAATCGATTCATGGAATGATCTATTTTACTCAAATTGTGATTGAAGAGGATGGAGAATTCTTTAAATGAAAACTTACCGCTTAGACATCACAAGCTTGTGTTTTAAAGTTTGTCGAAGAAGATTATTTAATAATACGCACTTTCATTTTTACATCATTGGTAGGGCGATTCCCGGGAGCGGTGTCTACTGCCGCAATCTTATCGAGCACTTCCAGTCCTTCTACGACTTCACCAAAGACAGTGTATTCATTATCGAGATTTGGGGTGCCACCGATGGTTTTGTAAAGTTCTCGTTGAGCGGGGCTGTAGCGTACACCTTTTTGGCGTTCAAAGTTATCGAGCATGACATCATTTTGAACTTGACCTTGCACGATGTAGAATTGTGAGCCAGAAGATTGTCGCTGCGGGTTGACCTGATCGCTTTGTCGGGCGGCGGCGAGAGCGCCTTTGACGTGGATGCCGCCGAACTCAGGATCAATACGGTAGCCAGGACCGCCATTACCGAGGGGCTTATTCGCTGGGGCATCCTTGGACTCAGGATCGCCTCCCTGAATCATAAAGCCTTTAATCACTCGGTGGAACAATAAGTCATCATAAAAGCCTTCTTCGGCCAGTTTGATGAAATTCTCTTTATGTTGAGGAGTCGTATCGAAAAGACGAACTTTCATAGTTCCGAATTCGGTCTCGATTTCGGCGTAGGTGGTTGTATCTTGATTACATGCGCCCAATAAGAGGAGCAAAGGCAAGATGGCAAGAACCAATTTTTTCATTATAAATATGATTTTTAGAATATTAAAACTATTCTTCTTCCTCCCATCCCCCATTTTCATTTTCCAGTTCTTTGAAATAGCGGATGGCGTTAATTTTTAAGAGTTGGGATTGCGCTTTGACCCCTGTTGTTTGTAATGGTCGTTTGATTTCATAATGTGGCCAACCATCAGCGTCGCGACCTTTAAAAGCATAATAGTCATCATAACTCAAAAGGCGACAAACCGCAATGTGGATTAAATCCTGTTTTTCTTCCTTGGTGAACTGTTCTGGCCAGCGCCCCAATTCCTGAATCCCAATGAGAAATAAAATACCATTGAGGTCCGGGAGGTTATCCCTGCCCATAGTCCGTTTCACTATGTGCCGAACTCGCAACCACTCGTAATCCAAAGCCCAATCTTCCATATCACATCAATTTGCACGCAAAAATAAAACCTTCTTTGAAAAAAATTGTCGCCTAGGGCCAAAATGCAGCCTTGTTTACTCTTCCCTGATTAAAGCGGAAACCCGAGCAGCCCGAAGCGCAGGGGGTAAAGAAGCTAAAAAACCAATGACTAGCACGGTCAATGTCACGGCAAAGAAATCCGGTAATTGCATGCTGATGGGATAGGCATTCACCACAAAACCCTCGGGGATGGGAACAATACCAAAATATTTCTGTGAAAAATACAAAACGGTGGCTACTGTAAAACCAATCACCATACCTAATAGGCTAAGTAATAAGCCTTGGTTGATGAAGATATTGCGGATGGAGCGATTCGTCGTTCCCATCGATTTAAGAATAGCAATGTCCTTTTTCTTATCCAGCACAATCATCCACAACGAACCAATCATATTGAACGCGACCAATACCAGGGTAAGGCTCAGAATCGCAAAGCTCATCCATTTTTCCAGATTCATCAATTTCAAAAATGCTTCATCCTGTTGATAGCGATCCTTGACGATAAAATCGCTGCCCATCAATTTACGGATAGCAGTCAACGTGGCCGCCTGATCTGCATCCGGCTGAAAGCTCACTTCTAATGCACTGATTTGCCCTTTGGCATCCAGTAACCTTTGCACAAAACCCAGCGAACAGAGAATGTATTGATTATCAAAATCCTGCTGGATCACAAAGGTGCCAACTGGATAAACGAAGCGTTTTTTAAAAGGTTTGACATTCGAGCGCGACTTTTTAGCCATATAGACCGTGACTGGGGTAAATTCATCGTCAATATTAACCGAGAGCTTGTTGCGCATCCCGATCCCTAAGACTGCTTGTTGCCGATCCCCTTTTTTGAATTCCATTTTACCTTCCCGAATCGTAGAATCAATCCGCGTTACCTGCGAATAGACTTCGTCCACTCCTTTGATGATGCCAAAATCCCGGCTGCCCTTGTATTCAAAAAAGGCGACTTCTTCCAGTGATTTTGAAACTTTTAAAACGCCATCTACTTCAGAGAGTTGCAGGAGGAGCGTGTCATCCGGGATAAAAGTCTTCCCACGGGCCGGGGTAATTTTTACATCTGGGTTGAATGCACCAAACAAACCACTGATCAATTCTTCAAAGCCATTAAAGACAGAAAGAACGAGAATCAGTGCCGCCGTTCCTACCGAAATGCCGAATACGGATATGCCCGAAATGATGTTGATCGCATTGACATTGCGTAGGCGAATCACTTTGAGTAATACCAGTAGCAATAAGATCAAGGACAAAGGGAACAATAGAATCATACCCAGCACGAAGAATACACCGCCAATGCTATTGGCGAACAAGTATCTTCGAGCTATTTTGAGTGGTAAATTCATGCGGCGGCAAGATAGCCAATTTTGCTGGTGGGGAGCATCAAATCCATGTCATATCTCCAGGCCTTAACGTCCCAGCGACTCGTAAATAATATTGTGAATACGTGGACGATAATCCTCTTTGTTCAATTTATAATTGTGCATAGAAGGAAAAGTCCGGTTGGATAAGAAAATATAGATCAAATTATTGTCGGGGTCCACCCAGGTACAAGTCCCGGTGAAGCCGAGGTGCCCGAAGGTTGAGGTGGGAGCTGATTCTCCCATGTTTTGACTACGTGCCTGATCCAATTCTTTCAAATCAAAGCCTACCCCGCGTCGGGTACATTCCGCGTGGCGGCGGGTGAAT
>JANQQI010000063.1 GCA_028285085.1 Saprospiraceae bacterium
CCGATGGTACTGCCGTCAGGTGGGAGAGTAGGTCGCTGCCAACTCAAATTAACTTAGCAGAAGCTCGTTGGTTAACTCCAACGGGCTTCTCTCGTTTTAACCTTATGCTAGGAGGCATTTTTAAGCATTCCTTTCAATTCCAAAGCAGCTTTCTTAACTTTGCACTCCGCAAAGAAAGATTATGAGCAACAATTCGAGTTTGGTTTGGCGTTTGGAATTAATTTGGTGGATTTTTACAGCCGTTCTTCTTGCTGCTGTCTTATATCCTATTCTTCGAAAACTCCCTGGTTTTCCTTTTTTGGTGACAAATTGCATTTTTGTCATTATTTTTATTACATTTACACGATACATATTTCTTTTGCGGCATACGTTTTTGGCTCAGCAACAGCGACTAAAGCTATTGGTGATCATTCTCTGTATTCCTATTCTGTTTTATTTGATTAATAATATCAATTACTTTCAGACTTTTTTTGATGAGAACGGTATCACCGCTGTAGTAGGTACTCTGCCTTACGACGCACAAGGAAGTATGGCTAATTATATTCGCTCAGAGCTATTATTTTTTGGGGTGGGAGGTGTTATTGCGGCCGTTATTTTACCCATCCGTCTCATTATTTCGATCTGGCGCTTGCGCAACCGTGGCGTCGTTTAAGATCAAACCTAGATTTGTGAAGAACCCAAAATAAAAAGATGTCAGTTGTAAAGGAATTCAATGATTATCGTTCGTTGATGAACGAAAAAATCCTTGCGGAGGATAATAAAGTCCTGAAGCGATTCTTTAATCTGGATACCAATGCATATCAAGACGGTGCGCTGAGTAGTACGACCAAGGAATTGCTTGGTTTGGTGGCTTCCATGGTGCTGCGTTGTGATGATTGTATCCGTTACCATCTTGGTAAGTGCTACGAGCAGGGTGTAACACGGGAACAGATTTATGAAGTATACGCGATTGCCAATCTGGTTGGCGGTTCTATCTGTATTCCGCACACACGACGTGCAGTAGAGTATTGGGAAGCGCTTGAAAATGAAAGTAATCCATCCTAAGTTGCAGAAAATCAATCGAATATGAAAGCTTATTTGGAAGGTCTCAATGATGTGCAGCTGAAAGCGGTTACGCATACCGAAGGGCCGGTATTGGTGGTTGCAGGGCCAGGTTCTGGAAAAACGAGGGTGCTCACCTATCGGATTGCACACCTCATTGAAGAAGGCGCCGCGCCTTGGGAAATTCTGGCGTTGACTTTTACCAATAAAGCTGCTCGTGAAATGAAGGAACGGATTGCTTCAGTAGTAGGCGATCGCGCGAATAACGTTTGGGCAGGAACCTTTCACTCAATTTTTGCACGTATTCTTCGGGTAGAGGCGGATAAGATCGGATATCCTTCCAATTTTACAATCTATGATTCGGATGATTCTAAAAGTGTAATCACTGCGATTCTCAAAGAGCTAAACCTGGACAAGAACGTTTATAATGTCAATGCTATTCGGACCCGAATTTCTTCGGCCAAGAGTAATCTTATCCCGCCACGTGCCTACAAAGAAAATGAGCAATTGATGGAGCAAGATCGGATGCAAAAGCGCTCACAAACACATGTGATCTACGAAAAATATGTAGCACGTTGTCGCCGCGCGGGGGCTATGGATTTTGACGATTTATTGTATCAACTGTATGTACTATGGTATAAAAATCCAGATAATGTACTCGAAAAATATCGCAAGAAGTTCCGCTATATTCTGGTAGATGAGTTTCAGGATACCAACTATTTACAATATGCTATTTTAAAGAAACTAGCGAAATACGAAAATAGTCCGGAAAATATTTGCGCCGTTGGTGATGATGCGCAGAGTATCTATGCCTTTCGTGGGGCGACGATTGAGAATATCCTTGACTTTGAAAAGGATTTTAAAAAATTAAAAGTTTACAAACTAGAACAGAATTACCGATCCACCGAGCATATTGTCAAAGCCGCCAATGAGGTGATTACTTTTAATAAAAAACAAATCCCAAAAGAGATTTGGTCGGACAAAGGAACGGGACAAAAACTTCGTCTGATTAAGGCGATGACGGACAGTGAGGAAGGTAAGCGTATTGCCGATACGATCGTTGAACAGAAGAACCGCTTCCATCTTAGTAATGCCGATATCGCGATTTTATATCGTACCAATGCGCAATCCCGAGTTTTCGAGGAATACTTGCGTCGCTACAACATCGCTTATCGTGTGTTTGGCGGTCTGTCTTTCTACCAAAGAAAGGAAGTTAAGGACTTGATTGCTTATCTGCGCTTGGCCGTGAATCTGAAAGATGAAGAGGCTTTGCGACGCATTATTAACTATCCACGGCGTGGTATCGGAAATAGCACCATTGATAAGATCAGTACGCTGGCTGGCGCTGTTGACAAACCTATGTGGGAATGCTTGGGCGGAGCTGACGTAGGTGCTCGAGCTAAGAACGCATTAGCTGATTTTGTGGCAATGGTCAAGCTTTTCCAGCGGCGCGCCGAGCAAGCAAATGCTTACGAAGCCGCCGAGTATATCGCCAAACAATCTGGCTTATTAGCACTGTTGAAGCAAGATAATTCAATCGAAGGGATGGGCCGTCTTGAAAATGTAAATGCCCTGCTGGATGGTATCAAAGACTTTGTGGAAAATGATGAAGTCATTGAAGGAGAAACGGCAACCGAAAAGTCACTAGCGGCGTATCTGCAAAATATTGCCTTGCTAACGGATATGGACAATGAAGAGAGTGGCGATTTTGTTACCCTGATGTCGGTACACTCCGCTAAAGGTTTGGAATTTAAATCCGTCTTTGTCGTTGGCCTGGAGGAGAAGCTTTTCCCCTCTTTTATGTCTATGGATACCGCCGAAGGACTGGATGAAGAACGTCGCTTATTTTATGTGGCGATCACTCGAGCGGAGCAATACCTGACGATTTCTTACGCGAATAGCCGTTATCGATACGGTAAAATGCAATATAATGAGCCCAGCCGCTTTTTGGAAGAGATTTCTCCAACGCATATTGAATCAAGCTTCTCGTTGCGCCGAAGCTCAGCGGGAGAGCGTCAATCGGCGGCGCCAAGTGGTGCCAAAGTAATTGGTAATTTCCGTAAGCCAACGGGGAATCGAGGCCTCAAGGTGGATCCTAGTAAGTTTACGCCTAGCCCCAGTACGGATATTCAAGCCGGGATGAAAGTACTGCATCTGAAATTTGGAGAAGGAAAAGTGCTTAGTATTGACGGTAATGCAGCTAATCGTGTAGCAACGATTTTCTTTCAGGGGATCGATAATCCACAGCGTCGAATTATGCTCAAATTTGCGAAGCTGCAGATATTATAATTTGGTTAGTCTGCGATTCACTCGTGCTGATCTTACCATTGTTCCTGCATTATTCCATTGATCCATTCCACTGCCTGCTAAGTTTTTCGAAAAAGGTTTACTTTTGAAAAAAGTCTGCTTACCGTATGGACATTGCTACCCGGACTGCTTTACTAAAGGACGAGGCCTATCGCCTTGGCTTCGAATTCGTGGGGATTGCTCGGGCGGAGCATATGGACGAAGAAGCACGACGACTGGAAATCTGGTTGAATCAAGGCTACCACGGGAAGATGCACTACATGGCCAATCACTTTGATAAGCGTACGGATCCACGCAAGTTAGTACCGGGTGCGCGTTCGGTCGTGAGTCTGGTTTATAATTACTTTCCTCAATCCGAGCAGACCGATTCAGATGCCCCCAAAATTGCGCGCTATGCTTATGGCAAGGATTATCACTTTGTAATTAAGGAAAAACTGCGCGCCTTGTTGAATTATTTGCAAGAGCAGATTGGCGCTATTGAAGGGCGCTGTTTCGTTGATTCTGCTCCAGTGCTAGAGCGTGACTGGGCGCGGCGAGCGGGTGTCGGTTGGGTTGGTAAAAATACCCTTTTACTGAATCCTAAGCGTGGGTCATATTTTTTCCTGGCAGAGCTGATTATTGATTTGGAGCTCGCCTACGATGGACCTATCAAAGATTATTGTGGGCGCTGTCGTCGTTGTATTGACGCTTGTCCAACTGATGCGATTTCCCCTCAGGGCTATATCATGGATGGTTCGAAATGTATTTCTTATTTGACCATCGAATTGCGGGAAGCTATTCCTGAATCCTTTAGTGGTCAGATGGAAAACTGGATGTTTGGCTGTGATATCTGTCAGGAAGTGTGCCCCTGGAATCGCTTCTCCAAGCCCCATTCTGAACCGGCCTTTGAGCCGCATCCGGATCTGTTGGAGATGAAGAAAGAAGATTGGGAAGAACTAACGGAGGAAGTATTTCGGGAAGTTTTTCGCCGCTCGGCCGTTAAGCGAACGAAATTTAGTGGTTTGAAAAGGAATATTTCATTCTTAAAAAATACACCTTCAACGGAATAGTCTAAGCCATAATTTAGAAAAGGATATCAATCAAATGAGTAGTCTCATTTTAAAATCGATCACAACTATAAATTATAGTGTGACTTTTGAAAAGCTCGGCAGGACATTAATCTCACCCCAAAAATTGGCGATGGCCTGAATCGTTTGATTAAAATCTTGGATGTCTAAAGGTTTACAGACATAAGCGTTCGCGCCGTATTCATAACAGGCTTGTATATCAGAATCATGCGAAGAAGAAGTGAAAACGACTACGGGAAGTCGACGTAACTCGTCATCTTTATACAATACTTTCAGAACATCAATCCCCCCCATTCTCGGCATATTTAAATCCAGCAAGATCAGCGCAATGTCGTCTAACTGATGAGTCGCTAGATTATTCAGATGATCTAACAACTGTTGGCCATCGGAGACATGCACGACCTCTAGTGGTAAATTGAGCTCCCGAAATGCGATTTTAGTTAATTCGACGTCGGCAATGTTGTCTTCGGCAAGAAGGATTTTTTTGGCTGTATTCATAAACAAGACACTTCTCTGTGCTTTAATCTGAATGGTTATACTAGAAAAATAAGTAAAAGTTGTGTTTCTAACATCTTTTAGAGAGGGGAAAACAAGCATTTCCACATTGCGTTCTCATCATCTACAACGCCTCGGGGAAATACTTCCTTACAAAGTACATGCAAAAACCGTGAAAGAATTATAAATTAGTGTCCTTAACAATGTATAGTGGACGATTTCTGATATTATTATTCATTCTGCTGAGGTATTCTCCTATGATTCCAATCGCAATCATCTGAATACCACCGATAAAGAGAATGCAGATCATTAACGACGTCCAGCCTGGTTGATAATCTTGTAAGATAAAACGAGAATAGAGCGCATAGAGCATGACCAAGAAGGCAAAAGCAGATACGATAAATCCGAAATAGGTGACGATTTTGAGTGGGAAATCCGAAAATGCAGTAATGCCGTCAAGGGCAAAGCGCAACATCTTTCGGTAAGTATATCCCGTTTCGCCGGCATTCCGCTGCTGGCGCTCATACTCGACATAAGTTTGATTGAAGCCAATCCAGCTAATCTGTCCGCGGAGATATTTATTTTTTTCGGGCATTTCGCGCAGGACGTCTACGATTTTTCGATCAACGATACGAAAATCACCGGTATCTACGGGAATGGAAATGGAGGTGATCTTTGAAAGGATGCGATAAAACGTTTTTGCGGTCCACAGTTTCAACCAACTCTCACCGACCCGCGATTTGCGTTTGGCGTAAACGACTTCGTAGCCCTCTTTCATCTTTTTGTACATCTCTTCGATTAGCTCCGGTGGATCCTGCAAATCGGCATCGATGATTACAATAGCTTGGCCGTTGGCTTTATCTAAGCCCGCGGTAACGGCAATTTGGTGTCCAAAATTACGGCTGAAATCCACGTACTTTACGTAATCATGTTTCGCCGCCAACGCTCTAACGAGTTCAATTGAGCGATCTCTACTACCGTCGTTAATAAAGATAAGTTCAAAGCTGATGCCCATTTGCTGCATGACCTGATAAAGGCGCTCGTGCAACATCTGGATGTTATCTTCTTCGTTATAAACGGGAATAATGACCGAAATCTCCATGTCTTGTTTGTTTAACGGGCCAAAGATAGTTGATTTAGTAACGAGTAAAAAATAAGTCTATCCTTTTGCAAAAGATCATAAGCAAAATGGGGAAGTTATTATTTGATCGTTACTCAGCGGGTTTTGTATAGTTTTGAAATCCTGTGGGTATCTTTGTCGCAAAAAGTACTTATGCGATTCCAATCTTGTTTGCTTATTGCTATTTGCTTGCTGTTTGTGGCGGCCTGTACGAACAGTACTGATTCTACTGCCACAGACAATGCGACTTCCTCAGCATCAAACGCTCAGGAGGCCACCAACGATGCGTCGAAAAAAGACAAACCAACGATTGTGTTTTTTGGCAATAGCCTTACAGCGGCCTACGGTGTAGATCCCGAGAGTGGATTTACCGCCATTATTCAGCGCCGAATTGATTCCTTAGCATTGGGATATAAAGTGGTTAATGCAGGCCTTAGTGGGGAAACGACCGCAGGGGGTAATTCCCGGGTTAATTGGATCTTGCGGCAGCCAATCGATGTGTTCGTGCTTGAACTTGGCGGTAACGATGGC
>JANQQI010000068.1 GCA_028285085.1 Saprospiraceae bacterium
ATTGACTCCCGTATGCAGCAGTACGCCGAAGAGGCCGTAGCTGAGCAAATGGCCATTTTGCAAAAGGCCTTTGACAAGCATTGGAAAAAGCGTAAACCCTGGGGCAACGATAAAGTCATCGAAGCCATTAAGAAAAAAAGTCGTCGCTATAAAACTCTGGCCGCAGCGGGTAAGACAGAAGAGGAAATCAATGCAATTTTCGAGCAGCCGATTCGCATGAAGGTGTTTGGCTGGGAGGGCGAACAAGTCCGTGAAATGAGTCCGCTCGATTCCATCCGCTTTTATTACTGCCTACTCAATGCTGGCTTTGCCGTGATGGAACCGGGAGATGGTGCCCTTCGCGCTTGGGTCGGCGGCATCGACCATCAATATTTTCAGTATGACCACGTGAAGTCACGACGGCAGGTGGGGTCTACCTTTAAGCCGATTGTTTATGCGGCCGCCTTGCAAAAGGGCATTGAACCTTGTGAATACATCGAGAATCGATTGGTGACTTATACGGAATATGATGACTGGCGACCCCAAAATGCGGATGGGGAGTACGGTGGCGTGTATTCCATGGAAGGCGGCCTGCGTGGCTCAGTCAATTCGGTAGCCGTCGATTTGATGATGCGTACCGGAGTGGATACAGTAATCGACTTGGCTCGCCAGATGGGGGTAAGCTCGGCCATCCCAGAAGTGCCGGCCATCTCGTTGGGAACGGTAGATGCCTCGCTCTATGAGATGTTACAGGTCTACGGCACCTTTGCGAATCGCGGGCGTCATCAAGCACCTTATTACCTCACTCGAATTGAGAACAGTCGGGGAGAATTGATTGCAGAGTTTCAACCAAAGGCGGGCAAGCAAGTTCTTAGCCAGGACGAAGCGGATTTGATGGTGGAGATTATGCAATCCGTAGTGGATAGTGGTACTGCCCGGCGCTTGCGCTATCAGTACTATGTGTCTGGCGATATTGCAGGAAAAACCGGGACGACACAGTCGCACGCAGATGGTTGGTTTATGGGCTTTACGCCGAAGCTGGTCGCCGGCGCTTGGGTTGGCGGTGAATATCCCAAGGTGCGTTTTCGGAGCCTGAGTCTCGGGCAAGGTGCTAATACCGCATTGCCCATTTGGGGGCGCTTCATGCGGAAAGTGTATAAGGATAAATCACTGCGCAGTTATCGTCGCGGGGCATTCCCTGCACCGTCGGAGGAGGTGGAAATGGCGCTCAATTGCGAACCTTATCTGGAAGAAATGCCGATTGAGGCTTTACTCGATTTAGAAAATAGCGATAGTTTCGATGAGGCCTTGGAAAACTTGCTCCGCTCTTTGGATAATAATAAATCGGTCAATGTAAGTCCCGAAGCTCAACAGTTGCGGCGGCGCTTGGAAGAAGAAAAAGAGCGGTCTAAACAGCGTGAACGTATCCGCAAGAAAAATGAAAAGCTGGAGCGTAAGCGACGCCGAAAGAAAAAGCGTAAAGAGTTTTGGGATCGCTTGTTTAAAAAGAATTAGAGGTCTAATCTTCAACCATAAATCAAGAATGGCTTACCACTCAATTCTCACTGGGCGGTAAGCCATTTTAAATTTTCACTCTCCTATTTTCTATAAGATAAGGTCTGCAATGTTATCTGCAAGAGTTCGTAGGTTTCCAGAGGTAGTATGGCCTCGACGATTTGACATAATAGCAACTACCAATCCATCGTCTCGGTAAACGCGTAGTCGGGTAAATGCCCCCGTCCAGGAGCCGCCGTGTTCCGCTACGCGTCGTCCGTCGATGGTTCTGATTTCCCAAGCAATGCCATTTAAACGGTTAGGGTTAACCCGTTGCCACAGGATATTGTCACGTGCAGTGGCGTTGACAATTTCACCATTCAATACCTTCCAACCGAAGCGCGCCAAATCAACGGTCGTTGCCTCAATACCACCTCCAAATACCTTCCAACTATTATTGTCGAGCGTAGCTTCGGTATTGTTGTTATTGTACGTCTGAGCGCGATCATAATTGCTGGGAACAGTATTGTTCGTAAACATAGAACGCATAGAAGAGAGCCCGTAGGGTCGAGCGATTTCAGAGCGAATTAATTCGGACGACCGCCGTTGGCTTACCGTCTCCAAGACTGCCGCTAAGTAAGTAAACGCATGGGTGGAGTAGTTCCAGCTTGAACCAATTGTGCAAGGATCGACGAAATCGGCGTTCCAAATCTGAGGCAAAGCATCGATTGCCAAGTTATACTGCTGCGTGCTCGGCTGGGGCCCATCGTAATGCGCAACACAACCTAAGTGAGAAAATAATTGAGCCACTGTATGTGTATGTCGGCTGGGCATCGTCACTACTGTACCGTTAGATCGTCGAACGTTGATGAGGTAATCCCGGGTGGGGCTATTCAAATCTAAATCGACGACTTGACCACTTTCCAAGCGCCCTTTGTCGGCTAATTTGACGGCGATAGTACCACCGATCACTTTAGAGACCGAAGCGGCGAGATAAACCGTTTCGCCGTGTGCCACTTTGTTTTCACTGATATCGGCTTGACCAAATCCACGGCGGTAAACCATCTCCCCATCCTTGATGATCGCTACAGAGATGCCCGGTAAGTTATTAGCATCATGGTATTGGCTAATCAACTGGTCCAGCTGACCTTTTTTAGAGTAGCGGTAGCGACTGGCATTTTCGATCCAAACGCCACTGTAGCGCATCCCTTTGGACGATTGATCACACTCAAAGTCCACTAAGCGGTACCCTTTGTCTCGGTATTCGCGCCAGAGGTTAGCGAACTCCTTTTCGGAACGATTAGTACGTGTTTGCCAGGCATAGCCTGAGCGCTTTTCCCAAATGGCGGCGTAGAGGCGCTTTTCATTTTTGACGTACGTTTCGTAATCCACCACACGGAAACCTTGTTTGCTACGGGTATCGATTTCGCTTTGGTACTTCTTGCGGGTCATATCACGCAATTGGGCCCATTTGATTTTTTCTTTGTTTTGGACCCAGATGGCGGCGTAGCGAAGGCCTTTTGAGGTCTGATAGGCTTCGATATCCACTACGCGGTAGCCTTTTTCGCTTTGGGATTTGAAATAATCGCCGTACTGAGCGGCGGTCATATCACGACGAGAAGACCAGGCGTAGCCTTCTTTGTTTTGGACCCAGATACCGGCGTAGCGCTGCTTGCCATTCACTTGATAGCTTTCGATATCGTGGGGGCGATAGCCCTTTTCTTTGAATTCCTTCCAGCGTTCGTGGTAGCGGTCACTGGTCATGTCACGATATTGGGCCCATTTGCGTTTGTCGGTATTTTTACGCCAGACCATCGCGTAGCGAATACCTTTGGGGGTGGAATAGGCATCAACGTCAATAATGATGAAACCATCCTTACGATACTGATCAAATTTTTTACCGTACTCGGAACTGGTCAAATCTCGCAGAGAGGCCCATCCGATGCCTTTTTCAAATTTTAAGATACCGGCTTGTGCCGAAATTGCAATGACCAATAAAAAGGCCATTAGGGTAAGACTGTGTTTGAACATAATTTAAACATTTGGTTGTAAAATGGGGTAAACAGGGTAGTCTTTGCGTCTTACCGTTTGGGTGGGTGCTATGAAGTTGTAAGAAGTGTAGTCGTGTATAAAACCTTATAGGGTGCCTATCGAACTGAAAGGCAAATTGAGGTGATGCTCAAAAGTGGAAAAATGATAATAGGTGTGCCCGGAGTGGCTTAGTAGAAATGAAGTGTGTAAATGATGAATAGAATATCATCACTTTCAAAATGATGCGGCAAAGCTAGGTATTCTGATTGGTATTGCCAATTTTTTTAATAAGATAATGATTTAATCGATCTGCAAGGGAGGCGTAATAGTGTGTTGTTGCTATGGATTTAAAAAGAAATCCGATCCCGATTTTTGATATCAATACCAAAATCCAGGACCGGATCATCATAAAATAGAAGTAGTTGTTATTTTCAAACAACCATCTTATCACGAAATACTTCTAACGTTTGACAAAATAGATTTTGAACCAAAATTTCATCCAACAGGGTAGACTGATCAGTCTTTATAACAAGAAAGTCAGACTATTCTTTAGTCAGAGAAATGGGCTTAATAAAGCTTTCTCCGTCCGCGGTGATTTTGATGAAATAGGCGTCGCTTGGATACTCATCCATCCGAATCAAATTGATGGCTTCGATGGTTTCCATGCTGATATGTTTGCGCCCCAGGGCATCGAAAATTTCGATTAGGGTGGGGTGCTCACAGGATTTAAGCTTGATTTTGAAAATGCCGTAATTGGGGTTAGGGTAAACATTGAAATCTTGTTGATTACAGCCTTCCTCCGGCGGCGCATCGACGAAGATGTCCATCACGGATACACAATCGTTAGCATCTAAAACGGTGATGGAATAGGTGCCCGGTTCGGTGATGCTGATATCTTCTGAGTCGCCAAAGCTACCGTTATCATTATGACTCCAATCAAAGTTAAAAGGCGGTGTTCCCCCTTCGACGTTAAGGTCGATAGTACTTTCGCTGTCCTTCTCCAGAGAATCGACCGCGGCGCTGAGGCTAAGTGGTTCGGGTTGATAGAGCACTAGGGTATCGCTGCTGCGGCATCCTGCGGCATCCTGAATGTCAAGCACGTATTGGCCGCCGGCAAGATTGCTTTGATTGGAGGCATCGTTGAAGTCACCACTTCCGTCCTGATGCCAGTCAAAGACATAAGGCGCTGTACCACCAGTGGTGGCCACTGTAATTTGGCCGTCGTTGAGATCGCCACAGCTAGGATGCGTTAATTCGATCTCGCCGATCAGCGCATCGGGTTCGGTGATTTGTATCGAGCTGGTGCCAGTGCAACCCAAGGCATCTACGACCTGGAGTTGGTAGTTTCCCGCGGGAAGATCACTGAGATCTTCTGCATCGTCCCAGTCACCGGTCCCGTCATGTGCCCAATCGAAGTTGTAAGGCGTAGCGCCACCGCTAATAGAAATATCAACCTGCCCGTTTGCCAGCGCGTGGCAAGTGGGATTAATGACGGCGGCGGGCGTAATGTCCAAGTTGTTCTCCACCGTAATATCGAAACTACAAGAGGCTGTCGCTCCTAATACATTAGTCGCCGTGTAAGTCACGGTGGTCGTACCTAGATCAAAGATGGTCCCCGGGCTAAAATTGGACACTATGGGTGCGCCGCTGCAAATTTCGGCGGGCTCGGCCCAGGTCACCATAGCGGAGCAATCTGTAAAATTAGCAGTGAGGACTTGGTCACTTGGGCAATTTACGATATTGACATCCGTGGGCTGCAGTTGTACGGAGGTCGTGTTGGTACAGCCGTAGGCATCGGTAATCGTCACCTGATGAATGCCGACTTCTAAACCCGTTTGATCTTCCAAATCATCTCCATCTCCAATCCCGTCATAGTCCCAGTCGAAAGTATAAGGAGATTGTCCGCCAGTTACGGCCAGTAAAGCTTGTCCCGAAGGATCGTCGATACAGCTGGGGTTAATTACATTTTCAACATCTGCCGTAAGATCGTTGATTACAGTTACGGTGAAGCTGCAGGTGGACGTATTCATTAAACCATCCACTGCGGTATAAGTGACGGTAGTCGTTCCGATTGGAAAAATCTCTCCACTGTTGTGCGAAGCAGTGATGGTGGTTGTACAAAACGATTGCGGAACACTCCAGTTGACATTAGCTGAACAATTCGCAATGTTAGCATTGACAGTGACATCTGCAGGGCAGTTGAGGATGAAAGGTGTATCCTCGATAGTGATGTTGGCGATACAGAAATTCTCATTACCGTTTTGATCAAAAACGGTCAAAGTATCGGAGAGTGCACCAATATCGTTACAGTCAAAAGTAATTTGCGAGGCGGCAAGATCAACATAGGTGCATAAATCATAAGAATCATTGTCGATCAAGCTGGCGTCGATAGTGAGCGTACCCGAGGCATCGAGTTGTAAAGTGGTATCCTTACACAGCGCGATGGGGGCATCATTTTCACTACCACCATCTTGAATGAGCCATCCGTCAGCGTTGATCATATTCTCCCGAGCAGCCCAGCCCGCGCAATAGATGCTGTAACCACCGT
Source organism: Saprospiraceae bacterium (assembly GCA_028285085.1). Classification (GTDB taxonomy): domain Bacteria; phylum Bacteroidota; class Bacteroidia; order Chitinophagales; family Saprospiraceae; genus JAHDHW01. Next base: position 6,053 of record JANQQI010000068.1, read on the forward strand.
GGAACTCCACACTATCTTGCAATTCCAAAGCATTCCAACCGATAAGCAAACTGTCATAATTTGGGGTAGACAGTTGGGCTAAATTGAACATACGCGTCATACTTTGAGCGTTGCTCACGTCCCAGTTACTAAGGTTCTGGTCAAAAGCGAGATTTGCTTCGAACATGGAATTGAAATCAGTGACCTGACTGACATCCCAATTCCCGATGTCTTGATTAAAGGCCATATTTTCTCCCTTGAACATATTTTGCATGCGAGTGACCTGCCCCACATCCCAATTGCCGATATCTTGGTTGAAACTTGAGGCATAAAAGAACATATAGTTCATATTAGTGACCTGACTGACATTCCAATTTCCGATATCCTGATTGAATTGATTAGCGCTAGCAAACATCCACTCCATACGAGTTGCGTTACCTACATTCCAATTTCCAATATCCTGATTAAAAACGCTCGCATTTCTGAACATCCCATCCATTCTAATCGCACTACTGACATCCCAATCTCCAATGTCCTGATTAAAAGCATGGGCTCTACTAAACATGCCAAACATATTAATGACATTACTCATGTTCCAGTCGCCAATATCCTGATTAAAAGCATAGGCCTTTAAAAACATCATGGAGGTGTGCAGCGCACTGCCCATATCCCAATTGCCGATATCTTGATTGAAATGCTCACAGTTCGAAAACATTGCCCCAAAATTGGCGACGTTACTAACGTCCCATTGATCAAGCGGTTGATTGAAAGAAGTACTACCTTCAAACAGGCGATTCATGTTGGTAGCATTACTGACATCCCAGTTATTAAGCGGTTGATTGAAATTGGGGCAATTGGACAGAGTATAGTAGAAGTTTTCGACATTACTGACATCCCAATGTTCAATAGGACTATTGAAAGCGGTGCAACCTCTAAATGTCCCTTCCAGACTGGCAACATTTGATAAGTTCGGAGTGTCAGTCGCACTAATGTTGAGATTTACACATCCTTGAAACCCTCTATACAGTGTTTTCCACTGTATATTCCCCCATTGAACGACATCAATGAGTTTCTCTTTATCATCTGCATATCTAAAGAATAGGTTTTCGAAATCGCCCCGTATGCGGATCGTGTAGGTGCCCGGAGTACCAAAATTATGAGTAACAGCCGTATCGAGCCCAAACTCGTCAAATACCCCATCATTATCCCAATCGACATCGTAGTTGTAATCTGCAGTCGGATGTACCGGAATCGTGATCGATGTACTATCGGACACACCGGGATTATCCGTTTTCCAGGTGGTGATAAAGGACGAATCCGCCGTGATCAATTCAGCCGGAGAGGGATTGGCATTATGAGCAGATACCTTCTGTATAGAAAATAAGGCTACGGTTAGAGTCAATATTAAGCCGACAGACCAGGTTTGTACATTTCTTTTCATGAAACCTTCTTTTAATTCAGTAATGACATACGAATGACCGGACATCCAAGGCAGCGTGCTTTAAATGCAGAGGTAATAGCGTGTCGTTTTTGTCTTGAGATTAGAAAAAAGAGGTGGGGGTAATAATTTAGTTTACTAGGTGCCAAAAGGTTGCCAGTTGGGGTTGAAACCGTCTACTTATTTGTCCAAAAAGCAGTAAAATTGTCCGAAAAGCTCCCTTTTTAGCTTTATTTGACTGTCGTATTAAATGTTTTTATCAATTGATGTTAAGGAAAAAAGAGGAAACAGGATATCCAGTAACTCCCATTTTTTAATCGATACCTGTTCCCTAAAAATATCATCTATTCCTTTTGTTTTTGTGTCCTTATTCTGAGGCAATAGTAGTGAATGCCAGCGTAATTGATTAGATGCTTTAAGATGAGCTAATTGTCTGCCAGAGGAAGGGTTGAAGGCTTACCTATTTGTCCGAATGATTCGAAAATCGTCCGATTGATAGGTTGAAAATCCAATAATTACTTCGATTATCCGAAGCGCAGCAAAATGGACGTAAAAAGAAGAATAGAATGGGAAATGTCGATTAATTGTGGTGCCGTCGGAAATATTCTGAGGGCAGGATGCCAAAGCGCTCTTTGAATAATTTTGAGAAATAACCGGGACGACTGATCCCGACGGCGTAAGCGACTTCTTTGACTGTTTTGACCTCGCCGACTTCAAGAATACGTTTGGCTTTAGTAAGCCGTAATTCCTGGATGTACTGATTGGGCGTCATATTGGTGAGGAATTTTACTTTTTCAAAGAATTGCGAACGGCCAATCTCCATGCTTGCAATAATCGCGGGTAAATCCAGAGAAGTATCTTCTAGTCGGTCGTTGATGATGTTCTCTAGTTGTTCAAGCCAGAGTTCGTCCTTACGATCCAGTTGCTCGCGCATCTCCGCGATTTGCTCCGCTTGCGACTTGATCGTCTTTTGATCTTTAATAATTTGAGAGGTGCGCTCTTCGACCATTTGTTCCAGTTCGATCTTTCGGCGGCGTAGCCGAGCCGTGCGATATTTCAATAATCCCCAAATACTTAAAATCAGGAATGCTAAGCTACCAATGCGAAATACGGGGGATTGCGTAAATGGCTGATGGATCGTCAGAGGTAATATTAAGGTCTCCCCTAGTTGCTTGCTGTTTTTTCCGATGGCTTTAACAATCACGTTATACTGCCCCGATGTCATGCCAAATAACTCGATATGATTATCAGCGCTGATTTTTTGTCGCGATACTTCGATACTTTTGTCGCGTCGATGACCCAGACGTTCTAAAGCATAGTGTAGTGTCATCTCGCCCGCCCAGAAAAGGTCTGAAGAAGTGATCTCCAGATCAATGACGCGTGATCCGGGGCTCAGGTTAGCTAAATCAATCGGGCGACCATCGGATAGGGTATCACGATAACTTTGCTTGCCAAAAATAGAGATATGCTTGACCTTTAATTGTAGCTTTTCTTCCAAAGAAGGACGGTGCAGAAAGTTCTTGGGATCAAAAGCAGTAACTCCATTCTGCCCGCCAAAATAGAGTGTGCCATCATCGGCTTGATAATGCGATATTCGATTGAACTCATTATCACTAATGCCGTCAGCTTCATTAAAGATGGTCGTCTCATAGCTGGTTCGATGCATACGAATCAGACCGTTGAAGCTACTGATCCACAGATAGTCAAAGTCATCTTCGTAAACGGCGTAAATATTATTGGTTAAAAACCCTCGGGTTTTATCAAAAATGGTCCATTCTCCCGAGGTTTTGTTCCACCGAATGAGTCCGGCATCTCCGGTAGCTAACCAATAAATCCCTTCCGTGTCTTGATACACATGTTGGAATTCCCGAGCTGGGAGGAAATGCTCGTGTTGTTGCCCAAGTCCTTTGACAATTCCTCGAATTGGATCCAATATGTACAAGCCATTATTACTAGCTACCCAAATGACGCCGTTGCGATCCTGATATAAATCCAAGATGTAAGCTTGTTCTAGCTTAGGATAGTCGTTGTACTTTAGAAAAGGCTTAATTTCTCCATTTTCAAAATAGGAAATACCATCGTTGCCAATCCAGATTCGGCCGTCCGGTACTTCTAGCATAGACCAGATTCGGTCCGAATTATCACCGTAGGTTCTAAAGGATTCGACCACACGGCCCTTGTGTTCATCCCAGCGATGTAGGTTGCGATTGGCAAACCACAGTTGATCTGCACGGTCTTTGAGCACCACGAACTTGCGGATGCGGTCACCCATTTTTAGTGGGGTGATTTCTCCTGTTTTGAGCTTAACTTTTTTGGGCCCTTGATAGGTATTGACATACAAGGAGCCTTCTTTTTTGGTAATGCCACGGCACCGGAAGAGGCTATCCACAGGCGTGCCTTTATCGGCGCTATGCAAATAGCGTTGGAAATACTGCCGCTCCGGCTTTATGATTTGCAAACCATGGCCTCCAACCCAAAGGTTTTTTTGTTCGTCGAAATAAGCGATTCTGGGGTATATACTGTAAGGGACGCTCAGGATGGATTGCCCTTGAGCATTCGTGAGATGGATATTAGGTTCAGCATAGAGCCAAGTTTGTTGCTTTTCCTGATCATACCCTAGTAAAGCGATTTCTTTTTCTTTGTTTCCCTGGAGGTTAAAGGGGGAATGGATATACTGACCATTGTTGTTTTGCTGGACTTTTAGGCAGCGGTTTCCCGGCTGAGAAATGACCAAGGTTTGCGCAGTGCCAATGATATCAATATGCTTGTCTCCAATCAGTTGATATTTTGTATCGTAGTAGATCTGCTTGTCCAAGGAAATTAAGTGAATGCGCTGATTTAGAATACCCAGAAAAATATCGTCCTCTAGCCGTTTCAAAGGCGTGAAGCCACTCGGAAGATTAATCTCCTGAAAGTGTAGATCTGGGCTATAGGACCACAACCGCTGATCTGCGAAAAAATAAATATTTCCCTGAGGATCTTGAAAAAACTGGGTAACGGCCTCGAGAGCAAAGGGGAGAGATTGTGCAAAATAATCCGTGATTGAGATGCTTTGGGCGGTACGCCCCTCAAGGATATCAATACCCCAGACCTTTTTAGTGAGCCCCAGTATTTGGGCATTAAACAACCATTTTCGATCTGCTTGATCTCGAAAGATGAACTTAATAGCTTTAAAGTTGAGCTGCCCATCTTCCTTTTTCCAATATTGCCAATGGAAACCGTCGTAATAGTTTAAACCATCGGCGGTGCCTATCCAAACGCCATCTGCATCAGGGCACATGGACATCACCTTATAGTGTGATAAGCCCTTTTCCATGTCGATGAGCTGCATATTGCCAAAGTACTCCTGACCGTGCAGAAGACCAATGAGCAAAAAGAAACAGCATGACACGCAAAGACGCATAAACTGAATTTATGGTTTTAATGAGAGTAGTTTTGCTATGTTTAAATACTCACTAGGAATTGCTCTTCACTTCCCGGAAGTAAGCCGAGGGCAGTACGCCAAACCGGTCCTTGAATAGCTTCGAAAAATAACGTGGTTGTTTCATCCCTACGGCAAATGCCACTTCTTTCACCGTCTTCACGTTCCCTTCGTCCAATAGGTGTTTCGCTTTGGTCAATCGAAGCTCCTGGATATATTGATTTGGGGTCATTTTGGTAAGGCTTTTTACCTTTTCGTAAAAGGACGACCGGCTGATTTCCATATCATCAATGACGTCGGGTAAATAGAAGTTGGGATCGCTCAAACGACTATTGACGATGCTGTGAAACTGTTCAAGCCATTGCTCCTCTTTGCGGTTGAGTTGTTCCTTCATGGATTTGATCAACTCTGCCTGCGAATGGATGGTCTTTTGATCCTGCAGAATTTGTTGTGTCCGTTCGGAGACCATCTTTTCGAGCACTAATTGTCGTTTTTGCAGTTGATGTGTACGTATTTTAACGACGCCCCAAATGGCCGCGCAGCTAAACAACATGAGCCCAAGCCAGAATAGTTTGGAGTAATAGAAAGGTAAAGTAATGCGAATGGGGATGTGCAAAGTTGTACCAATGTTTTTCCCGTTTTTATGAATAGCACGTACCGTAAGATGATACTGCCCCGGACGCATATCGAAGAGTTCAATGTGGTGGTCGGCGCTCACTCTTTCTCTAGATTTTATCGGCCCGGAGCCTTGTCGTTCCAAAGAATAATGCAATTCAATCCGATCGGACCAGAACAAATCGGAGGTTGCGATTTCCAGATCAATGATCTTCGTATTTGGACTCAACGCTGTCAAGTCAATTGCCGATCCATCGTTCAGTGTATCTCGCCAAATTTTATCGGTAAAAATAGACTTATGCTTGATGATCAGATCAAAGGGGTGCGTTTCGGGCTGTTCGTTTAAGAAGTCTCTTGGATAGAAGGCCGTTACACCATTTTGACTTCCAAAATAGAGTCGACCATCTTCTGCCTGAAAGTGTGAGATCCGATTGAACTCATTATCACTGATCCCATCCTCGTGATTAAAAAAATCGATAGTTTCCTGGGTCTTGTGAAAGCGCATGATACCGTTGAAGGTACTTAGCCAGAGATAGTTATAATCATCTTCGTACACCGCGTAGAGATTATTCGTCAAAAGTCCCTGGCGCTGGTCAAAGTTTCGAAATTTCCCAGCGGTTTTATCCCATCGAATAAGCCCGGCATCCTCAGTAGCTAGCCAATAGATGCCATCCGCATCGCGGTGCATGTGTTGAAAACGATTGGACGGCAGATAATTGGTCCCTTCTCGATTTTTACCATAATGCTCTAAAATGCCCTGCTCGGGATCGAGTCGGTATAGGCCTTTGTCACTTCCAATCCAAATAAGTCCGTCTGGATCAGGATAGAAAAACAGAACTAGAGCATTAGTTAAATCATCGAAGCCATTGTATTTATCAAACGGATAGAACTGTCCATCTGTAAAATATGAAATGCCTATATCCCCCAACCAAATGCGGTGTTTCGAATCTTCAAATAAAGACCAGGTCCGTTGGTCGTTAGACCATTCATAGGATACCTCAATTTGTAGATGCGACGGATCGAGTCGACTCAATTGACGGTAGCCCATCCAGACACGATCCTGGTGGTCCAGTAAGAAGGCATAATTGCGACTAATGCCACTCGAAATGTTGGTTTGGATGTTAGATTTTAAATCAATTACCTGCGTCCCCAGATAAGTGTTGACGTATAGTTTTTGATCTTTCTCTAAAATGCCCCGACACTGATAGACAATTTCTGAATTGCTCGCTGGGAAGCGGGGTTGGTATAAATAGCGCTTAAATTTTTTCTTTTGTAGATGTAATACTAATAGTTCAAACTTGCCGAGCCATAAGTTATCTTTTGGATCAAAGCAAGCCCGACGTGCGACGATTGGTGAGCTGAATAATCTTTGGCCCTCCAGATTGCAGAGGATAAATTCAGCGTCTTTATTTAAACCAATGCATTGTCGTTCCTTATCAAAAAGTAGAAAGGAGAAGTTTTCATTTTTTTCTTGTTGAATGGGAAATAGAGTCCCTGGGCAATGTGTCTGGCCATCTTGAGGTTCAATAATCTGACAATGTCTCCCAAACTGCCAAACCAGAAACTTATCGTAATCCCCGACGATTTGACTTCTAAATCCCGATAATGGATAATCTGTCGTCGTTATCTGTCCATCGGCAGCTAGCAGTATTAGCTTTTGGTTTAGTCTACCGGCAATGGTGCCATTAGAGAATATAGTGTGTGGAATAAAGCCCGAGGGAAGATCAATGCTTTTAAAGTGATCCTTCGAGCTGTAGCACCATAAAGTATCTGCTGCATAGATATAAATCTGATGGTCGGGGGCTTCAAAAAAGTTTTTGATACTGTCGACACTAAAAGGAAGAAGTGGTCCAAACGCTTTTTGAATGGGGCGGATTTGTTTGCCGTCGGCGGATAAAATATCAATGGATAAGACGTTTGTCTTGCTCTCAATTCTTGAGGTGTTGAAGAGCCAAAGGGCACCGTCAGGGTCGCGCTGGATAAAATTGATGGCCTTATTGGATAACTGGCCCTGGTCTTTGGTCCAATATTGCCAGTTATAGCCATCATAAAAATTCAGACCATCTTCCGTTCCGACCCACATTCCCTCCTCATCGGGATACAGTGCTAATACACGATAATGTGTCAAGCCATCGTCACGGCCAATCTTTCGTTGATTGGCATGATAGACCTGCCCATTGACCTGCTGCCCGACCAATAGTATAAATAAAAGAAGTAGTCCTATCCCCAATCGCGCTTTCATCTACATCAAATGTTTTTCCGTCACATGGTTCTACGGCGGAGACCCGTATAGGGTTACTCATGCTGCCTTGGTTTCAATATAAATATTATAATTCCAAAGCTACAGGCATTTTTTAAAAAAAACAGGGACCCAAATCTCCCATTTGAGCCCCCTGACCTGTTCTCGCTCAATGCGTTGAGCTTTTTTAATTTGGCCACTACAATATGATTTTATGGAACCGATGCCAAAGTGAGGATTTATTTTGATATTAGAAATATTATATATGTGCTCATTTGTACAAATAGTGTACGAAAAGTCCGGAATTCAGGATTTTTGTAGCTGTTCCCCGGATAAAACACAGGGAATAGCGGGATAATTGATTTTTCTACAAATACCCTAAAAATGACCGCGCTTCCTTATTTTTGCGGACCAGCAAATATGAAAACACAGCGCCGACCATTTTTTACGACTTCACGGATCAAGGTCATTTTGTTCAATCTTGCCCTCCTGATAGTTCTGCTTTGGGGGGTAGAAATGCTACTCTGGCGATTATTCCCCAATTACCAATATTACTATCGAACCCATCCGGCTCAACCCGACCTGGAAGCAGTGCTGGCTAAATCAGATACCGCCTGGTTACGTCCGCACGATGAGTTTGGTTGGGTTTGCCAACAGAAATCGAGCTTACCTTTTCCCTCCCCACCGATAGACGGTATTCACTATCAAATTAACCAAGAGGGCTTCCGCAATGCGTTCAATTTTGCGGATAGCAACTCAATGCACAAAAAGCGCATTTTGCTGCTGGGTGATTCCTTTATGTTTGGTATTTATCTGGAGGAAGAAGAAACGATTACGGCTCGTTTGCAAAAAGCTAAAGGAGCAGATTATCAGTTTTACAATATTGCTGTGCCAGCATGGGGGCTCGATCAAATGTACCTGGCGTATCGGGAATATGTATCGCAAATTCAGCCCGATCAAGTCATCCTGGCTTTTGTAGATGATGATTTAATGCGGTCGCTTGAAATTCTGTATCACGGTTGCGGCCCAAAGCCTTGTCTGAAAATCGAAGATGGTCGGTTGGTCCCCAATCACGATAATCCTCATTGGTGGGAGTATTTGTGCTGGAATAATCAAATTGGGAATCGTTTCCTGCGGATGCACTATCAAAGAAAAGCCCGCCGGCTTGCCCGATTCATGCTCACTGACATCATCAAGCGAGAACTGACTCAAGGTCGTCAACTTGCCTTGGTGCGTATCCCCGCTTGGGTAGATTTGGAGGCAAAGGTGTCCAGGAAACGCTTTAGCATGAGCGATCTTGCCATGGAATATCAACTGCCTTATCTCGAATTGTACGATACTTTAGCGGCCTTGCCTCCGGCGACTTACAGTGAATATTATCTCCCTGATGATGGCCACTTCTCAGCTGCAGGGGCGTCTATGCTGGCGGATTATCTCGACGATTGGATTGAGTAAGGAATTACCAAGGCTGCTCGAAATCTTCGGCTTGGTAGAGATGGTCACGATCTCGAAAGTAGCTTTCTCGTGGGCCGTTTTTTTTGGTCAATTGTAGCTTATCTCGGGTGAAAAAGCGGCTGAGCCAGGCAATTGGTGTGAGAAATAAAAAGAAAATGATTCCGAGTAGCAAGCGGGTATTAATGTAGCCCAAAATCAAGGCAAGACCCATCCAGATTTTTACGATCCATCGCCCTAAAGAAGCAAATAGCAACCCCAAAACCCCTAGCCCTGAAGTAACATAAAACAGCGCGGGCAGATCAAATAGCCAAGCCAATATTCCACATCCCAGAATGATCACCAGGATTGTAGATCGATCTTTTTGTTTGTGCTGTTCGGGTTTGATAGTAAAAATATGATTTTTAAAAAATAGAATAAATAAAAGGCGCCACGGCCGAACCTCCTCCAAAGACAATCAGGACCGCTAGCAAAATCAAAACTAGCATGACCGGCATTAGCCACCACTTTTTTCGCGCCAATAAGAAGTTGAAAAGGTCTTTTACGAATTCCACTTTGATTGCTCTTTTTTGTCCAACAGGAATTTTTCCAAAACTAAACAATCCATATCAGTTTGCCTAAAACAGCGATAGGCATCCTCTGGTGTGCATACGATAGGCTCATCTTTGACATTAAAACTCGTATTGATCAAAATGCCGTATCCTGTTTTTTCTTTCATGATTCGCAACAGTTTATGAAAAGCGGGATGCATCGTGTCATCCACGGTTTGGATTCGGGCGGAATAGTTGACATGCGTAATGGCCGGCAAATCAGAATGCGGTAGTCGAAGCCTGTCCTGTACAGACAGCTGGTGGTAGTCCTGAGGAAGGGTATGTTGAAGACTTGATCTGACTGGGGCTACTAAAAGCATATAAGGTGACGGGGCGTCAATTTCAAAATAATGGTGGACTTCTTTGGCGAGTACTGCAGGGGCAAAGGGGCGAAAGCTTTCCCGCTTTTTAATCTTGAGGTTAAGTTTTTGCTGCATTTTGGGATGCCGGGGATCACCCAAAATACTACGATGGCCCAGTGCACGTGGGCCATATTCCATCCGCCCCTGGAACCAGCCTACCACCTCGCCCTCAATAATCCGATCACTCACCGCCTCGCAGAGGGTCGATGAATCCTCGAAGCGATGATAAGGGATGCCCTTAGCTTTTAGCCAAGCCTCAATGGTAGCGGATGTAAAGCTAGGACCCAGCGCTGCTCCTTGCATAAGATCTTCGGCAGAGGGGACTCGCGCTTGCTGGAAATAGATAAAATGGGTAGCCAAGGCGGCCCCTAGAGCTCCGCCGGCATCACCGGCGGCCGGTTGAATGAAAATATCCTTGAATAACTGTTGGCGAAGGAGTTTCCCATTGGCAACGCAATTGAGTGCTACACCACCGGCAAGGCAAAGTTGACTTTGCTCGGTCAATCGTTGTGCTTCGGCGGCGAGACGAAGCACAACAGTTTCCGTAAACTGCTGAATAGCCAAAGCCAGATCACAGTGATGGCTTTCGATCGGCGCCTCCGGCGCCCGCCGGGGAAAACCAAATAACTGCTC
>JANQQI010000100.1 GCA_028285085.1 Saprospiraceae bacterium
TACTTGGAAAGTACGGGATGAACGCAGTGTAGTTTCTTTGAAACCAAATGTCCGGTGGACATTTGACGTAGAGAACCGCCTACGGATAAAATAGCTGAAGCATCTGGAAATCAATGATTTATCTTAAGGCAATTAGAATAAGTTTAAACCACTTCAATAAGTACATGTACAATAATAGTTACCTATTCAATCAATATGGATTGAAGACAGGGCTTCATTGACCTATTTGTATTTTAGAATAATTTTGGGCGGTCTGTTTTTGAAGGTAGAAAAAGTCTAAGATTAACGGGTGTTTTGTAGTGTTTGGAAACAGGTTCAAAGGGTATATGCTATGCGCAACCTACCTGGCCTGTACAGCACATACCCTTGATCGTTACTTTTCGGTATACAATTTAATAATTGCTTTGGCATTACCGTTATTTGGATTTAGTTCTAAGGATTTTTGGTATGAATTTAATCCTCTTTCTATATCGCCATAAGCGATAAGAGCCTCCCCAAGACTATCAAATCCATTCGCATTATCGGGAAAAATTTGTGTCATAAAGGTAAAAACCTTTATGGCACTCTCAATTTCACGGTGTCCTAATAACATATATCCAACTTGATTTAACTCATAATGTTTTGCTAAATTATTTGGATTCATTTTTATATGCTCTTCATAAAACTTTTGTACATCATCCAAATCTTCGTTTAAAATCTTCATAAGAAGTTTTTGCAAAAGTGGCGTTTGTATTTCTTCCGGGGGAAAACCCACCATGATATTTCCAAATATATTATTTAGATCAGAGGGATTTATTGGAACTTGATTCATAAGCCCAATAATTGCTATTCTATGCTCTAGATAAATACTTACAAAAGATCTAAAACCTGGACAGCTACCAGCAAAATAAAGAATTTGGCCTTCTATGACCCCGTAATCAAGTCGACTACCATAATTCCATGTAACCCATCCCCCACCAGTTCTATTCCCTCCTATATCTTCCAAGTACTTAGTATGCATCTCCTGGCTCAAAAGTGTACCATTGATTACCTCAGAAGCAAACTTCGACATATCAGTAGCCGAACTAAAAATTGAGCCCGCACCAAATACATGTGATTTATCTTCATAAGGCCCTTTGTAAAAAACATCCCCCAGCTTGTCATAGCCACCTGCAAACTGATCGTATATTTGGTTCAACTTTTCATGACCTGTAGAATTCATTTCTAGTGGTTCAAAAATCAAATGATGCAATGCTTCATCCAATGAAAGTTGTGTTATGTTTTCAATAATAAGAGCGAGTAATGTATATCCTGTATTGGAGTAGGCATAACGCTCCCCCGGTACCGATTGAAGCTTCGATTGATTAATAAGGCTAATAATCTCTTGCCTGGAATAATGTTTTTGGTCAGTACTATTTTCAATAATTTTAAAATCTCTAATCAATCCAGAAGAATGATCTATTAGATGTTTCAATAAAATTTTTTCTACTAATGCTTCCGAAATATTAGGTAAATAATGTGATATTGAAGACTCAAATTTTACCTTGCCCTGATCCGCAAGAATATGGATAGCATACGAAATTAAGGGTTTTGATAGAGAAGCAATTCTGAATTTCGTCGTTGATGAGATTTCATTTCGAAACTCCCTATTGGCAAAACCTGCAAACCCCTTGAAAAATATTGAATCATCCTGAACAATTGATATAGTCCCGTTAAAGCTCAATGAGTCTTGTACCGTTTCAAAAGCCTGAGAAATATAGTGCAATCGATTGTCTTGAGTCCAACCGAAGTAAGTTATAAAACACACCAAAACAATAAGTAGATTCTTTTTCATGCTTTAAAAGACTCGTGAAAAGAAGATTGGTTGTAAAAAGAAAAGCAACAAATTATAAACTCAATGAGTAAACTCTGGGGCGCAACAACGAGTGTAAAAACCAGCAACTACAGCTTATGCTGGATCAAGACACGAGGATGAAAAAAAGTGCCAAAAAGGTGATGCTCATGGCCGCCGCTGCTTTCAATCTAAAGAAATGGGTCAAACATTTGGTCAAAATAACGTTTTTACGAACTTGTAGAGGCCAATAGGCTGTGATGGCTCACAGAGTGTGTCATTGGCTTATTTGCGTTTTAGAATAATTCCTAGTGGCCTGTTTTTGAGGACGGTGAAAGTCTAAGATTAATAGGTGTTTTACGGTGTTTGGAAACAAGCTCAAAGTGTAGCACGTACATAGGCGCTAAACACGGCTACAATCGTCTGCACTGAGCGTCAGGTGCAATCATTCCTATGTCAAATAAAGTAGCGACAAAGACAATCACAATCTCAAGTAAAAAGATTACAATACGAAAGCTTGACAGACCAACAAAGAAAGAGAATAAAATTATTTCATAAAAAGACGCTTTCAAAACTTCAACTCGTTTCATGGATTAATATTTGTAATGCACTAGAATAGTTTGTGCTAGCAATTTATAACGCACTCTTAAAGAGGTAAAGATTATCCAATTATCACTATCCAAATTCATTACCTTTGCAGGTCGTTATTGTAATATACAAATGTGAAAACGGAAAATTAATCAACATTAAATCTTGAGTATGAAAATTTTAAAACAGTTGGTTCTTGTTATGATTGCTTGTTTTCTAATGGCAGCAATCAGTGGAATTAAATTAGAAACGATGTCGCTTTTAGATAATCGGATCGAGCTGAAAGTACCTTCAGATTTTGACATTATGGATGAAGAAACGCTTAAAACAAAATATCCAACAGAACAAAGACCAACTTTAGTCTACACCGACAAGAGTACAGCCATCAACGTCGCTCTCAACTTAACCGAAAATCCTGCTAGTCAAGAATTGATAGAACCTTATCAAGAAGCACTTCTACAAAATTTTAAAACGACTTACCCTGATGCAGAATGGAAAAATAGCGAGGTTATTGAGGTGCATGGGCGAGAAATTGGTTATCTAGAATTTATCATATCTGTTCCAGACTCGAAAATTTATAATCGAATCTTCTTTACCGATCTCAACGATAAATTATTACTTTGTTCATTCAATTGCACAACCGAACATATGAAGGAATGGGAAAGTGTCTCCAAAGAGATTATGCACTCTTTGAAATTGAAATAAGTAGAATATAATAGGCTGCCATTTCTGATCAATCAAGGGTGGCCATTCACAAACTAATGCCCAAAACATCTAAAAACCGGCTCAAACTCCCGTATATCCATACATACAAGGCATTAAGACCACCCTACCCAAATTATTTCATCATTTTTCTCTTGAAGCATTTATTCCAGCCGATAATTTTTATTGGATTTTGCAATCGCATCTTGATTTATCTTTTATCTATCGTAAGACCAAACCGTATTATAGCCCTACCGACAGGCTAGGACTGTCACCCTCTAAATCAGCTAGAACAATAGATACGAAAGATATACACAACTGGCTCCGTACCTCCGGGCCTTCTCTTCCATAAACAACCAAAAAATGGCTGCCTCCAAGTGAAAATCTTAAATTTATAGACTTAAATCGCTAAAAGTCCTAATCGTGGGTAGGTCATTTCAGTGTTGAATTGTCTTTACTTAGAGCTTGCTTGGGATTTGTTCTTTAGGTCGAAAGCTGGCATTATTTTGTTTGAACGAGACTTCTTTTAAGGAGCATAGCTGAAAGCTACGTGAACGCAGTGAAGTTTCTTTGAAACCAAATGTCCGGTGAGAGAAACGCCTGCGGATACGAAATAATGACGTTTGTAGACCAATTAATAACTTCCAAACAAGCTCTTAAATCAGACATTTGATAGTCAAATACCTTTGGATAAAAAACCACCCGTTGCAAGTAAAGATTCATGTTCCTAAATCTGCATTTTATGATAAACATCAACTACTTAGTCGTTTTTCTAGTTTTGATTTCCTCCGTCACGCTTTATAGTCAACAAAATAAGCCTAATGTACTATTGATCATTGCTGATGATCTTGGAATAGACGTCACCAATGGTTACCAGCAAAACGATCGAATGCCGACCACCCCTGTTCTGGATGCTTTAAGAGAGAATGGCTTAACCTTTACCAATACTTGGGCTGCGCCTCAATGTACGCCCTCCAGAGCCTCCATCATGAGTGGTAAGTATGGCATCAAAACCGGAGTGATGAGACCTCCAGGTAATCTAGATTTGGTTCATCAATCTTTATTCAGCAAAATAGCGGAAACAACAGATGGGGAATATGCAGGAGCGGTAATTGGGAAATGGCATATCTCCAGCCCTGTCGACTATGACCATCCCATGCAACACGGTATTGATCATTACGAAGGGCTATTTACCTCTTCTGTTTCAGATTATTATTCATGGGATAAAGTAGAAAACGGAGTGCTTACCTCTAGTGATGAATATGTAACTACGGATCTAACTAATGCAGCTATTGACTGGATTGCTAATCAAGATACCCCTTGGTTGCTTTGGTTAGCTCATGTTGCGCCACATGCCCCTTTTCACATACCACCAAATGATCTATATACGGTATCCGATACCGACGATAATTTAGGAAAATACCTAGCTGCGATAGAGGCGATGGATCACGAAATAGGAAGACTATTAAATAGCATGAGCCAAGAGACACGTGAAAACACAGTCATTATTTTCGTAGGTGATAACGGAACGCCAGGTGGGGTTATTCAAAATTTCCCTTCAAATCATGCGAAAGCATCTATGTACGAAGGAGGACTTCGCGTACCACTTATTATATCTGGTAAAGGCGTTTCTCGGGTTAATGAAGTAGATGATAACCTCAACCATATTACTGATTTATACTCAACGATTCTTGAACTCACAGGGGAACAGTTAAATGGAGGCATTCATAATAGTATGAGTTTGAAACCATTATTATCCTGTGAAGTCGAACTCAATCGACCGTATATTTATACAGATTATGAAGATGGTAATTTACTGACTTGGGCGGTGAGAAATGATGAATATAAATTCATAGAAGATGAAAATGGTAATTTAGAATTTTACAAAATCTCAGAGGATATCTTGGAAGCAAATAATCTCATTGGCAACATGAGCATGCTTGAAGAGGATATCTTGGATGCCATGCAAGGAGAAGCTCAAGCTATTAGAACCGGTTGGTCTTGTAATGATGGTGTACAAAATGGAAACGAGATTGGAATCGATGATTGCGATGATGACTGTACCGCAGATAATACTTTAAGTACCACTAATATTGGTTGTTGTGAAATCCCCAATCAGCCAAGTGTTTATTACGAATATATAGAAGGAGATATTAGAAGGATTTATACTAACAATTTTCCAGATCACGATTATTGCTATAATAGCGTCAATCAAATGCCATCACCGATTTATCATGATTTTGGAGTAGATTTAAACCCTACGCTGGCAAATGATATCACTAATGTTGTACAAGACAATGGTAGACCAGCAAGGTATTTTGGAGTAGCAAAAAATGGAGTAATTTTCGCTCCCGCACCAGCCACACCATTCATATTTGAAAACCAAAACACTGGTGAGTTTAACTGGGATTGGGTATTAGAACCAACTAATAATCAAGGCTCAGGTCCCGATTTTGTCGGTCTTGATTGTGCTTCTGCCCACACGGGACCACAGGGGTATCACTATCATGGGAATATGTTCTCTTACGTTGAAAATGAAATCTTAGGTATTTCGACAACTGATGTCCCCCCTATTACGCCATTACATATCGGCTGGGCATCAGATGGCTTTCCAATTTTGTATAGATTCGGACCAGATGCAGACGGAAATATCAAAGAATTGCTCCCAAGTTTTCAACTCAGGCAGGGACTAAGACCAGGAGACAATATTACCGAACCGTGTGGAGCTTATACCGGAAAATATACGAGAGATTATGAGTTCATCTGTGGTAAGGGAGACTTAGACGAATGCAATGGTATCCAAAGTTCAATTACACTTAGTACGGCAAATGGGTTACAGACCTTTCCATATTTCTATGTGATCACCTCAACTTTTCCACAAATACCTAGATGTTTGAAGGGTAATATAAGTGATGATTTCGAGAATGGTAATGATCCATTAGTAGGTGTGGACAATGATAACGATGGCTTTTTAGAGGACTTTGATTGCAATGATAATAATCCCGACATTAATCCATTAGCCGAAGAAATAGAAGGTAACGACATAGATGAGAACTGTGATGGAATAATTACTTCCATTTTGGATCTCGTTGCTGAGAAAATAATAGTTAGCCCGAATCCATCTAATGGTGATTTTAGAATACAGCTGCCAAATGATGAACTGATATCCGTAACGATATTTTCTGTAGATGGTAAAATAATAACCAGTGAAACTGGTGCTAAGGAAATTAGGTTTGAAGGGTTTTCACCGGGACTATATCTTTTACAAATTTCTTCTAAAGAGGGAGCCAGCATTTACAAAAAACAAATAATACAATAAAATGAAAGTACTCTTTTTTATATCCACAATTTTCCTTAACGGAATATTCACGCCCACACACGATGTACCAGTCGCAATATTTCATATTACAGAATCAAATGGTATGCTCGAAGTGGATATCACTTTTGACTTAGAAGACTTTTCTAAATCGCTTGGCATTAAGACGACTGAAGTAAATCTTGAAAACATGCAAAATTATTTAAATAAAAACACAAGCTTTCAATTCAATGCACAAGTTGTGAACCTAGAATTATCGGAAGTGCAAATTATCAGAGACCATATAAAGGTTAAAGGAAACTTTGGAAAGACAATAAAGAATATCAATACAATAAAAATTGAGAATACTTGCTTGAATGATGTTTTTCGCCATTCTAATGTAATACATATTGACTTGAATAATAAGTCAAGGGATTATAGAATGCATAACAAAAGAACAGTTATCAGTTTAAAATACTGAAACCTAAAGACTGAAAACATTTAGTTCTTTATTCATTTAGAATTATTACTAAAAAGAACAATAGTGACGGTTAATAAACTAATGTTCCAAAACAGACGGAAATCGGTCTAAAATTCTGACTAGATAAAAGAAAATTTACAGTTATCGTTAGTGTTACGCTGTTCTACTGATCAGTCAAAAAATCGATTATCAAAATCGAAAGAAGAAGATTGACAAAGAGATAACTGATTTAGAATAGGACGCAAACCAAATCTTCGTTTTTAGGCTAAAATTCAGTCAATCAGCAGGTATTGAGTTATACTGAAAGAATTCGACACTAATTTTCTGAGGCAGAAATAGAGCCATATTACATCTTGTATATCCGAAGATTTGGTTTGCGCTCTTTAGAAACTAAACTGATTTAAGCTTTTGGAAATAGACTAAAAGTAAATGCTTGATTTTCAGGACGGAGCTTATTGCGAGGAGCATAGCCGTAGGCTACGTGACGAAAAATAGCTGAAGTATTGGAAATCAATGATTTTGCTTTTAGACAGTTAGAATAAGTTTAAATCAGTTCAATATTTAAATTTAATCCTGGCATACCTCATAAGCATTGGTAAATGTAAAACCAGAGCTAGTAATAAAACAGTTTGCACGTAATCTAAGTTCGTGATCATCATCGGTACAAGAATAATTAAACTCGTTGAAAGAGTCGGAGTCAACATTTACACCATCCACCTCAATCACGGCAAAGCTCCATATTTGAGTTGCATTGACAGGAGCATCTCTTTTCTGATCTGCATTTGCACTAATTGTTGCAGGAAATGGCGAAAAGTCTCCGTCATCAGCAAAAAGTAATGTCCCACTTGTCAATTTGATAACAGAAGCAGCAAAAACATTATAAGTCGGCATTCTTTTGCTCGCAGCATCAGGGATATCGTATTCGGATTTACGAATATCTGCCAAGACCATTACTTTATCTTTTACGGTCATTCCTTCACTTGACTCACCTGTAAATTCTTCAACTAGTAGATTAACTTCTTCTTCTGTGTAGGTTCTCAAATCATGAGGTTCAAACTCTTGAGATTCAAACCCTTCTGGGGTATCGTTCTTGGCCGTATTGTCCTTGATCGAATCGTCGGTACAAGATGTAAAACAAATGCTAGCACAAGCAAGAATAGATGCAAAAAGGAAAAATTTTGAAATTTTCATAAGGGGAAAATATTTTATGGTTAAATAATGATATACGGCTGCCATAGCTATCATGTACCACCTTGGATGATAGCTTAATAACGCGATATAATCTTCAGACTCATGGATAGTGTGCAGATCGGTTGTCTAGAACTATAGACAAACCCGCTAGGCTAATTACATTCGCCTGACGACCTATTTTGGAAGCTATTAATGGATATTTTTTCCGCCTACCCTGCGGCTTTTAACGGAGGATGGGTAGCTGGCTTAAAATCTGAGCGTACTTGAATTGCAGGAGGCTTAACGTACTTGAATTGCAGGAGGCTTAACGCACTTGAATAATAATGTTACACAAACATAGGTATTAATCACGATGCATATTGTTATAAGCCATTATCTTTATATTTATTAATTGTTACCAATTTATTAAAGCCTTGTTTAAAATTCTCTAATCAGCTGATGTATCTGATACAATGCCCTTTCCGAGAAAACTGTGTAGACAAGCGAGCGAGGCGCGAAAAAAATTGAGCATACGATTAATCGTGAAGAACACATAGCTATGATCAAGGGTTAAAAAGCAAGAAGGGAAAGCAGTCTTATCAGCTACGCATGCAAACCGTCGAACCTGTGTTCGATGAAAGAGCGATCTCTAAAAGAGTAAATGTCTGGTAGACATTAAAGCGATTGAACCCTGATTACCTTTGGCAGTCACGATAGCGGACGGGGTGGCCAACAATACTATAGGCTACTCTGGATTAACACCCGAGGACTTAAAAGTGTAAAAAAGGGCATGTTTATGGCCGCTGCCACTTTCAACCTAAAGAAATGGGTAAAACATTTGGTTAAAAACAACGTTTTTATGAACTTATGGAGGTAAATAGGCTATGACGGCTCACAGAGTCTGTCGTTGGTTTATTTGCGTTTCAGAATAATTTTTGGTGGTCTGTTTTTTTTGAAAGCGAAAAAAGTCTAGAATTGGCAACCGTTTGGAAATAGGCTCAAAGATTATAATGTTACTAATCCCCATCCGTCGGCTACTGTATCTAGCCGGATCTTTAGTGGCAAGCAGAAAAGAAAAATGAAAGAGTATCTAAAAATAACCTCAGGAGATAAGATAATGTATTATCCAGAATTTCGAATTGCCGAAATAACGATAATGCCTTGGTATCAAGATAAAGTTAGAATAGATATGGAGTTGGCAACATTTGACGGGCAATATAATTCTAAACAAAAAGATAGTTTTGAAAAGGAATTAAATCAATCAATAGAAAACAGATTTTCAAATATCAGTATGAGATTAGAATGTGGACAAATCCCACACAATAATCTTGAACAAATAAAGCTTGAAATTTCAGATGGAGGAGATGAAGACGGAGGTGGACTTGTGCAACTATGCGTAGATTGGGTAATTTATCTCAAAAATATAACAATTGAATTTAAAAAGGTTGAGAATCAATTATATACTATTTGGAAAGGAGAATCAGAAGATATTGATAGTTATTCAACTTCAGGATTCAATACCAAATTCGAATTGGTGGCTAAAATCTATAAAGTAAAGGAACTGAATGATTACCAAGAATTACTTTCAAATGCAAAAGAAATTGTAATGAGAGAAGTTCGTTACAAGGAAATAATATCAAAATTAAAGGGAAGACAATTAGAAAAAGTGAAATTAAATTCCATCAACCCTCTTGAAAGAGCATTCGAATATAACGATTCAATTTGGGCATGGAATCAATTAGATAAAACAATAAAAGAAGAAGAATTAATTGACCCATATAAATAAAAAAGAAGCCAGCTAACGATAAGGCCTAATTTGACATATCTACTTCGCGGGATTGTAGGTTAAAGAGCCATAAAAAGCAATCGTATCTTTCGTCCAGCCTCAATTAATGCAAAGGATTTAGAAGGATCGATACTCAAATATAATATAGCACCCGCAATGCGAATGTCCATTCTCCAAAGGTAGATAATGTACCTCTTGCGTTTAAAGCAAAAGATTTACTAAAAAAAGAGGTCGCAGCAAAATTAAATAGCAATGCGTTTTCTCGGTCAAATCGAATATCATTAGTCACATCAATGTCATTGATGGCTAATATTTTATGCTCAAACAGATGAGCATAGGTGATTCCAAAGCTAATATTATGTTTATAAAAGTTTTCCTTTTCATTTTTTCTAATATTAAACCGGTAGGCTAATGCTAAAGGAACTTCGAAAAAGTGCAAAGTTATTTTGTTCAATGCAATAGTTGGTGATTGAGCAATGTTTACATAATGTCCGTTTTGGCTATACAACAATTCTAAATTCATTTCCCATCTTTTATTGAGTATAGCTGAAACTCCGGGTCCAATATTCAATCCTAATCGACTTCCTACCTGGCTATTGCCCGATTGGGTAAGATAAGCTTCCGTTAGATTAGATCCTAAGCCTAAATATGCTTTAAATCTTTGAGCATTGAGTCGAATGGTACTAAAGATGAATACTAGAAAAACTAGAACAGTGAATTGTTTCATCTTCTGAAAACGAAGCAGTTTATTTCATATTGATTGTATATACAAAATTAACACTTCGTAGCTTCTAATCAATCATAAAAAGCATTCGCAAAATCATTTGCAAGTAATCCTTATCTTCGCTTACGCTTTCGGGAAAAGAATAGCAGTAACTACCGCGCCTGCACGGTGCCTTCTATGCAACTAAGAAGTTAGAACCAATGGAAAATTTCACCAATAATAAAAGGGTGTTACAAGAGATTTATCAAATTGTTGCCTTACAAGAGAATGAAGGTGATATTGCTAATTATATACCTGAGTTAGCCAAGGTAAATCCTGAGAGATTTGGGGTTTCATTTTTATCCATAAATAATGAAGAATTTGGGATTGGTGATTGGCAAACAAAGTTCTCCATACAAAGTATATCAAAGGTGCTATCACTTAGTCTAGCATACAAAATCGTAGGAGATAAAATATGGGAACGAGTGGGAGTTGAACCATCAGGTAGTGCATTTAATTCTCTGGTGCAATTAGAAACAGATAATGGGATTCCGAGAAACCCATTCATAAATGGTGGGGCGATGGTAATTTGTGATGTTTTGATTAGTCATTTGAAAAATCCAATAAATGATTTTCTGGACTATGTAAGGGAAATTAGCTATTGCAAAGACATCTACTTCTCTGAATCAGTTGCAAAGTCAGAAGCATCTGCTGGCTATCGCAATATTGCGCTCTGTAATTTCATAAAATCATTTGGCAATATTAAGAATCAACCAAACGAGGTATTAGATTTTTATTTTAAGATGTGTTCAATTGAGATGAGCTGCCAAGAGCTAACAAAAACATTTTTATTTTTAGCAAATAGCAAGTTTAGAACAGCGAGTGGAGATATAGTTTTGAATTTAGGTCAGGCAAAAAGGATTAATGCGATCATGCAAACTTGTGGATTTTATGATGAATCAGGGGAATTTTCATTTAAAGTTGGATTGCCAGGGAAAAGTGGCGTAGGTGGTGGGATTGCAGCTTTGTATCCAGGAAAATATTGCATTGCAGTTTGGAGTCCAAAGCTAAATAAGAAGGGAAATTCATACCGGGGTATGAAATTTTTGGAACTATTTACTTCGGAAACTCAGCTTTCAATATTTTAAAATTGAATAGACCGCAGCATAGGCTAAAAAATATTAATATTTATGTACTTTTATCGGATGGATCGAAGAAACTTCATTAAGCACGCCGGAATAGTAGGAGGTATGGCACTTACCTCCTTATCCTGTTCATTAGTTTTAAAAGAATCTAAATATAAAATGGGCTATCAGCTTTTTTCAATCCGTGATGAAATGGCTGAAAGACCGGTCGAGACCCTAAAAGCGCTCAAAGCAATGGGGTATGAAGATTTTGAAATTTATGGGTTTGATGCTGACAAAGGACTGATTTATGGATTTAAGCCATTAGAATTTAAACAAATTTTAGATGATTTAGAATTATCAGTTACTAGCGGTCACTATGGATTTTCGCCTTATTTAGAAAAAAGCGAAGATGAACTAAAAGGTTTTGTAGACCGATGCATAAGGTGTGCAAAAGAATTACAAAGCAAATACATAACCTGGCCATGGATAGCTCCAGAACAAAGAACGTTAGACAATTTCAGGTTGATGTCTCGCAAATTGAATATTATAGGAGAACAAGTCTCGAAAGCTGATCTTGGATTTGCCTATCATAATCATGGTTTTGAATTCGAAGACCATGAAGGAGAGAATGGTTTTGATATCATCATAAATGAAACCGATCCTTCCTTAGTGAAACTTGAAATGGACATGTATTGGGTAATGCATTCCTCTAATTATACCCCCCAAGAATTAATTGATTTGCAGCCCGGACGATATGTCATGTGGCATATAAAGGACATGGACAAAGTCACAAGAGATTATACAGAATTAGGGAATGGTTCAATCGATTATACCAAACTACTACCGGATCCAATTAAATCAGGGCTTGAATATTACTATTTAGAACAAGGCGGAAATTTTGCAGTTAATTCTACGGCGAGTGCCGCTGAAAGTGCTAAATATTTCAAAAGTCATCTTCAAAAAAAATTATAGGCTTATAAAAGAAAGCCAATTGCTGACAAAAACTACCGGTCAATTGTGGCGTTTAACCACAATTGATCGATAACAAGACAGTTGGAACGCCATGATTCTAATAGAAAGGAGAAACTGTGATTAGGAAAGAACCAATTAAAAACGTGGAAGTAGAATATGATGATGTTAGAGGAAGCAAATTTTGGCAAAAAGGAATGACAAACAGCAAAGGAATTGCAAGATTCAATCCGATTAAACCGAAGTATTAAATCTAAGGACATAGTTAAAATAAACTAAGCCTTTTCTACGAGAAAAGAATATAACACTAACAGCTATAAAAGTGCAAAAAATCAATAGCTTCTTACGTCGACTGCAGCTTTTGCACAGACCGTTAATGGCTCATTATAAATCAGCAAAAAAAAGGCTTCGCTTCACTGCAGTCGTTCCGTGCATCATCTAAATTCGTACCTGGTAATCGAGTTTAGCTCTAAGGTTGCTCGGCGCGGTCTTGCTCAGCCGTTTTGCCCCCACCCTACTCACCTGAAAGTCAGATTCACAGTAGGTCCTGCCCAAACAGGAACCCTGATTAATCACTGCTCATACATGCGACAGAGAGTGAATTGGATACCAATTGAGTAAAATAATTCCCAAAAGAATTGTTAAAACAAAATAAAAACGTAATTTAAGAAAAATCGGAATGAGCTATAACAAGGTGCTTAACCCAATGTCTACCACTATTGGGTGGCCATGGTATGAGCATCGGGTAATGGAACGCCGTGCTACGACTTCGCTGCACAAACGTCAAACATGAGCTCAAAGCCAATTGAAATACTGCGAATGAAAATTCGACGCTTCGCATCATTTTTTTTCTCCGGCTTCAACGGCATCGAGCCAGGCTCGTTATGGGCAAGTAAGATCGTAGCCTATGTATTTTAACCTAAAAAACAATTATGAAATCAAAAAGCTCAAAGTTCAGGGTTATTGTTACCATTGAAGCAAATAAATACAATTTACAATTTCTCGGATGTTGGGGAGGGCCTTGGAAAAGTACACCAACAGACATAGAAGCAGGTCACGAAAAGGAGTTTACGTTGAACGATAATGATAGAGGAGGTATCTGGTATCGGGCGATCAATCCTGCAACTCAAGAAGAAGAGGGTTTTGTTACAATGTCTTTTACCTGTCCAGAATTGAGCTCTAATTCAGCAGAAGGATCTCCTGGTGGCATAGGTTCATTGATTTCAGCAGGCCTTCAACCATATAAGGAATCAGGACACCCCTTAAACATTACCTATAAGGTTGGTACTAAAAATTTAGCTTGCTGGGGCTCCGGAAGCAGTAACGATCATATACTAAGATGTGATCAGACCACTTTTAAGAATAAGCGATTGGCTATTCATATAGAAAATCCTAACTCGTATAAGTTGAGATTAGGAGGCTATTGGAATGATAATAACAAGGGAGCGGATAACTGGTACTGGGCGCCCAATGCAAATGATATGCCTCCTCCCAATTGTAAAAGAACTATTTTCCTGAAGAGAAGAGGCAAAGCAGGCCTACATCTTAGGGTATTAAGTCAATTATCCGCTTCTACCAATGATTTTACTGAGTTGGGGTTTGCTAATTTATCTTTTTATACCCCAAGGGCAGAAGGATCTCCGACAATTCATGAAGAAGGTCTTGTATCTGCAGGTTTACAGGTCTATCATGGAACAGATTCTCCTTATCCTCATTTGACTTATAAAATTGGAGATTATAACGAAGCATGCTGGACTAACTCAAGTGAAGATAACTTTGAAACTGTTTGCAAGCAAACAACTTTTAAGGATAAGCGGGCACTAATTATCGTTAATAATAAAACTCCTGAAACCTTAACGTTCCGTGATTTTTGGAACGACAACTCCGATGGAGCTTCTAACTGGTATGTGGTACCAGATACCAGCGATACTATACCTCCTGCTTGCACGCGTTTCTTTGTATTAAAGGACAACGATAGAGCCGGTCTATATTTTGAACAATCATGGATTCAATACCATTTGTCTTTTACCTGTCCAAAATTGACCTCTAATTCAGCAGAAGGATCTCCACATGCCGGACTTCAAACATATTCTGAACATGGTACACCAGTTACTTTTACTTACCACATAGGAACTCCAAACTTAGCATGTTGGAGTAGTGGTACCTCAAATAAAGGTAGAGTTGTTTGTAAGCAAACCTTGGTGCGCCCATTACACCTAAGAAGATGGATGGGGAAACTAAACGAGGAGTATCCGGATAAATTTAAGAATTTAACTTTAAGGGAATTATATATTCCAGGTGCTCATGATGCAGCTGGTTACGACTTTACTCCGATAGTTAGTTATTGGGCTCAAACTCAAGACTCCGACTTCTACAATCAATTAATCCTCGGTGTGCGATATATGGATTTGAGGCCTAATTATATTCCGGTAGATCCATTAGATGACGAACCACCATTCACTCCAACAAATTATTTTCATCATGATGTAATACGAACGGGCTCGAAGCTTCAGGATTTAACGACTCAAATTGCACAGTTTTACAAGGAAGACTGGGTAAATAGGAGTAAGGAAATCATTATCCTAGACTTCACTCATTTTGAAAATTATTCAACTCAAGCTCAATGGGAGTTTTTCTTTAAGACAATCCTTGATTCTGATCTAAATGAATATTTGATTCCACAAGGAACATTTGGTCCAAGCTCCACTTTAGATTCTTTATGGTCTGCTTCAAAAACTCAGCGGGTGATTGCTAGTGTAAGTCCTGATGCTTATACCCCCTATAAGGCAATGTTAGACCCCAAACCAAATATATGGGATGGTGAAGATCTATTCGCGCCCGGCTGGAGAAGGACAAAGTTCTGGCCAGAAAAAAATAGCGAACAAGATTTGGTCGATTACATCGATGCTAATATTGATACATTTCATGATAATGCAAACTTGTGGGCCCTTCAGGCAATCCTTACAGGCACTGTTTCACAAGGCGTATATTCCTTGGTTGATCAGGCTAGAGATGCACTGTATCGGCAAGGCCAGCGATGGAAAAGCAAAACCAACATTGTGATAACAGATTTTTATGACGAACGAACCACTCTAGAAGCAATAATGGAAAATATTGAAAGGGCTTTGAATGATAAAATAAATACAGAATTATGATTACGATTACTCAAGATCAACAAAAATTGTTTGATTACATAGATAGTCTTATCTCAGGAAATGGTCATTTGATTTATGATTTTAGGGATGAAAGACAATATCAATTTGCGTGGATGATGGCCGAGCTTTCTGGAAGAAAGCACCTATTCCCTGGCATGTTTAAAAGCCTTGAACGTATGAGGTCATTCCATGAAGAAATTGGAAGCAAGAACATTTCGTTGTTATATGAAAAACAAGCAATTGGTGTCCTAAGCGACACATCGGATACCGATGGATGGCAAAATATGTTCAAAATACCTGGACTAAATTTGACACCAGACGGAAATATAGCTTCGAATGGATTAGCTACTGTAGTCGGAGGTTTTTCCAATATGAATCTGTCGTTAATAGTTCAAAGCAGAAGTTCAAAAAATATTGTTGCGCATGGATTTAACAATGGTTTTGCTCAGAACATGTTATCTGTTGATACTGAACCCTCTACTTCCAATGAAATTGATGTAAATGCGTACTTACATTACCACGGACTGTCGCAAAACAATTCAATGCAAGGAATTCCCTTGACTGGAATTGTGAAACGAAAAGATACCAGCTCAGTAACAGCAACCCCGATTGTTTCTATTCCGAAAAGAGAAACAAATAAGCCTAACAATCCTAAAGCAATAAATATTGGTCTAGGTCGCGCCTGGACAGATCAAGGCTATCCACAGGGGAGTGGAGGAAATCCAAATTCACAGTTTGACTACGCTTGGAATGAGTCTATTCCTCCTTCAGGTGAAAATCCTAAGGGGAAAATACCCTTTGTTGGCAGTGTTACATTTTCAAAGGACATTAGTTCACCACTTGAGTATGAAACTAATTTTCTTTTAAAAATTTACGTTGCTGATAAAACTGGAGGAGGGGGGGTTCAGCTCTCGCCTTCTGATGATCGTGCAGTTGCAAAAGCCTTTAGCATTGATCCAAATAATCCCGCTAAACTCAATTGGAATCTAGCTCCTGGAACTAGCACAACTGACCCAGGTAACCCAATTCAATTTAGCAATGTACCCTGGGGGTCAGATACATTAGCTTATTTTTTCTGTGAGATAGATGTCGTTTTACAGGATCGCGATGGCTCAGCATCTGCATATATTCAAAGTTCGCTGTCGCCGGACTCAGACGCTTTGGATGGAACGGCCTACATTATGCCGATTGATTTCATCTGGCATTGTCTTGCCGAAGATTCGCTAGTCACAATGGCAGATGGTTCCAAAAAAGAAATTAAAGAAATCGTTGCTGGTGATAAAGTTCAAATCAATGATAAAGGTGAAATAGCGACGGTACAATGGACTAACCTCGGAGTTCATAAAGGACATGTCCTGAAAATTACTACTGAATCAGGAAAAGAGATTATTGCAAGCGATAATCATGTATTTATTTCCAACCAAGACTATAAACCTGCTCGAGAACTTGAGGTTGGAGAAACGATAACTACTACGAATGGAGCTGAAAAAATTTCGACTTTGGAACGTGTAGAATATGATGGTTTAATGTGTAATCTAGCAACCGTAACATATCAAGATCCAAATAACCCAAGTTCTGAATTAGGGACTTATTACGCTAATGATATTCTTGTTGGAGATATCAATGCACAACGAGTAATTAAAAAAATCCAATCAAACGATATTAATTGGATCAAAAAGCAGGTGCCAGCATATTTACATACAGATGTTGAAAATTATTTTAGCAAAAATAAGTAGATAAAACCTACCGATCACAAAAGTGACCGTTGACAAACGAATGCCCAAAAGTATTTAAAAGTCGGATTAAAATTCCGTATATGCATATATGCGAGGCATTAAAGGATAATCTATCCTAAATTATTTTATTAATTTCCTCTTTAGTCATTTATTTCGGCTGATAATTTTCATTGGATTTTGTAGTCAAATTTTGATTTATCTTTTATTTATTGTGAGACAAAACCGTATTACAGTCATACCAGTAGGTCAGGACTTGATCCGGTCGTATTTTTCAAATGTGTGTTGACTGGATATTTAGAAAATATTTGTTCCGATCGTGCTTTGGAGCGTATGATTCAGATGCGATTGGACCTGAGATATTTTTTTGGCTATAATCTGGATGAAAAAGCGATCTCTGAAAAAGAGAATGCCTGAAGCGATTGCCCCCTGACAACCTTTGGTAGTCGTGACAGAGGGTGGGATGTCAAAAGTATTATGGCCTTTACCCTACTATTCGACTTTCGCAGAAACTGAAAATGGAATCTAGAAAAGTTCACTACGACACATGAATGATGCAGTCTGCCCGCTCACTCTGCCAGCCATCTTTTAAACACTCCTATCTTATCCCTTGCCACAAAAACATCCTCTTGCGGTTCTGGCGACAGATACACTTTGATACGTGTAGCCGAATAATATTGCAGTTCCTGAACCGCTTGACGGCTGATCAAGTATTGTCGGTTGACGCGGAAAAAATCTTGATGCGGAAGAGAAAGTTGTAATTGTTTCAATGAAGTATCAACAGGATAGCGCTTGCCTTCTATGGTATGGATAAAAGTAATTTTGGAATCAAAAGAGAAAAAAGCGACTTCCGGGGCATTGATGATTTTCACTTTGTTGCCCACCGTGACCATGAAGCGCTTGGGGCTTTTTTCTGCACGCATGAGGTCGATCAATTGCTGTAGTTCAGGCCCATTTTCATTTTCTTTTTTTTGCCGGAGTAGCTTGTATTTTTCAATGCTGTTTTTTAATTTTTCTCGACTGATGGGTTTGAGCAAATAATCGATACTGAACTGCTCAAATGCTCTTAAGGCATATTCATGATAGGCAGTGGTAAAGATAATTGGTGTACGCACGTCCACTTGTTCAAATATTTTAAAAGCATTTCCGTCCGATAAGTTAATGTCTAAAAAAATAAGGTCGGCTCTATTATTAGAAAGCCATTGAACGGTTTGTTTGGTATTATTCAATACAGCAATGATTTCGACCTTATCGTCTGTTTCTTCCAAGAGCATTCTCAAGCGGGCAACCGCAAAATCTTCGTCTTCAACAATTATAACCTGTATCATATTTCTGACTGGAGTAAAGGGATTTTGGCGATGAACCGGCCATCTTTGATGTAAAATTCTGGTAGTTCACTTTCAAGTATGTCGAATTTTTCTGACAAATTTTTCAAACCAACATGAGTGGACTGCACCTCGTCTTCATTTCGAGGCTGGATATTATTCTCAACAATCAGATGTCCGTTTTGGGAAGACAATTTAATGTGCAAAGGTTTTTCTGCATCTATAATATTATGCTTAATGGCATTTTCCACTAATACTTCCAAGGTCAATGGCGGAATATATTTTTGAAAAGACGCAGCCAGCACATTGGTCTCATAAGTCAAGTTATTTTGATGCCTTATTTTTTGCAAATACATATAAGAGTCGATAAAATCCATTTCCTTTTTCAGTGGCACCAAATAGGTTTCATTTAATTGAATAATATAGCGGTACATTTTACTTAACTCTTCGATAAACTGCTCCGCTCCACGCTGGTCTTTATATACCAGATAAGTAAGCACATTTAGGCTATTGAATAAAAAATGAGGATTCAATTGGTTCATCAATGCCTGATATTTGCTCATTTCCTCATTGCGTTGAAGGTGTTCATTTTGCGCTTCTAGTTGCTGTCTTTTTTTTAGCATGTACCAAAATATTTCAATCGAAACGACAATAAAGACGATAATCAGCGAACTCACCCAAATCACCCAAATGTCGTCTTGTTCGTCCACAAAATCAGTCGGGGAGGCCAACAATAAAAGTAGCAATGGAAAAATAAATAAACAGAGGATTGTAAATAAGACGTCCGTATATTTCCAATGGACCAATAATTTCTTTTTTCGCCACCATTCCCAACCCCGCCGAAATGCCCAACCCAAAACGGGTAAAAGAGCAGCCAATAGTACCACGATAAGAACAGATTCTCGCGCAAACGTCCACAAGGTTTTGTCGTCCCCTTCAGCGATATCTTCCAACGCCTGTACCAAGCCTATCAGCAGAGCGATAAAAAGGTAGGCTACCCGTTTGCTTTTGTGTACAAAGCTGGCAGAATAAGTCCCATCGTGTAATTTTTTTTCCATAAAGATGAAAATATGGTTATTCCAGTAATCCTGCGAATGCTTTAGGACAAAACCGGGATTTCGGCCCATGAAACCGGAAAATAAGGGCTTAATCCGTATTCGCTCCTTCTTCACCGGGAAATCACAGTTGGTCATGAATTTCCCCCCACTCCTACCCCAATATCAACTGCTCGTCAATATAGAATTTTTCCAAAGCAGGTACTCCCCCATATTTGAGCATAACCAGTAAAATCCACTCCATGAAATTACAATCAGGAATTTTGGCACTTATTATTTTTTGCTTTTCGGGAAAAATATTTGGCCAATCACCTTATCAACTCGACTGGAAAAAAGAGCTGTATTACTTCGGTGCTAGTGCTGGTACATTAGGCTTGGGTGCATATTTGGAAAAACAGACCCCCATATTTGATTTGGGACAATTGGAAACTGTTAATGCCAAGTCCATCAATAGCTTCGACAGAGGGGCGGCCTCCAATTATTCTTTGTCTGCCCATGAAGCAAGCAACTGGTTGTGGTACGGCTCCTTTGCCCTACCGACTTTGTTTTTGGCGGACAAAAGTACTCGTGATGATTTTGGCATCATCGCTACCCTTTGGGGAGAGACCGTATTGCTCAATTCCGGTGTAACAGTTGTGTCGAAATATGCTTTCCGTCGGCCACGTCCCTATGTATATAATCCCGATGTATCGGTAGAAACTAAAATGACCACTACCGCAAAGGGCTCATTTTTTTCCGGACATACTTCTATGACCGCCGCCAATACTTTTTTCGTCGCGAAGGTATTTTCAGATTATTATCCGGACAGTAAATGGAAG
The DNA here is from genome assembly GCA_028285085.1 of Saprospiraceae bacterium. Taxonomy (GTDB): domain Bacteria; phylum Bacteroidota; class Bacteroidia; order Chitinophagales; family Saprospiraceae; genus JAHDHW01. The sequence continues at coordinate 20,718 of JANQQI010000100.1, forward strand.
CCTATAGTATGGACAGCCGCCGCTACGATTCCCGCCTTGACAGGTTATTTTCGGGTAAAAGGTGGTAGGCATTATCCGACTGATGTAATTACTGGATATGCAGTTGGTGCGGCTATCGGATATTTTATACCGCATTTGCATAAACGCAAAAAAAATGAAAACGGGTGGAGTGTTTATGGAGGTACGAGCGGTCTTTTATTTCAGTATAAGTTTTAGAGTGTGTTAAGAGTTTGGGATTCGGAGGAAAGCGACAAAAGAATTCCCTTGTATATATCATAACCATATTTTAGAACATGAAGATGCAGGGATGATGGGATAATCTACGGTTGAATAAACATTAGCTATAATTTTTATAAAATATTACCTCCACTTATTTCAAAAATTTTAAAGTACAATATGCGTAATGCACTTTGGATACCCATGCTATTGCTGTCTTTCAGCATTCAGGCACAAAAAAACTTTACCATCAGCGGATCTGTCAAAGATGGGAGTAATGGTGAAACACTCATTGGGGCAACCGTTCAACTGAAAGGGACAAGCAATGGTACTACCACCAATGAATATGGATTTTACTCCTTGTCCGCTCCCGCTGGTGAATATATTTTGATTTATTCCTATCTCGGATACGAAAATGTTGAAAAAAATATCCAGTTGGATAAAAACCTAAAGCTTACTATTGAACTGGCAGAACAAACCGCCCAATTACAAGAGGTAGTTATAGTTGCCGAAGACCCCAATCAAGCTAATATTGAATCCCCGCAAATGAGTGTCAACCAGTTATCGGTTAGTAAAATCAAACAAATACCGGTAGTACTTGGGGAAGTTGATGTCATCAAATCTATCCAACTTTTACCGGGAGTAAGCAACGCGGGTGAAGGCGCCTCGGGCTTTAATGTTCGAGGAGGAGCAGAAGACCAAAACCTGGTGCTATTAGATGAAGCTATTATTTATAATACGTCTCACTTATTTGGTTTTTTCTCGGTATTCAATGCCGACGCCATCAAGGATGTAAAATTATACAAAGGGGGCATTCCAGCACGGTTTGGAGGGCGGGCATCTTCCGTTTTGGACGTTCGTCAGAGGGATGGAAACAGCAAAAAGATTGGGCTGACGGGCGGACTTGGTGCCATATCTAGCAGGTTGGCGGTAGAGGGACCAACTTTAAAAGGCAAGGGCTCTTTTCTCATAGCGGGGCGTGCGGCTTATGCAAATGTGTTTTTGGCAATTTTAAATAATGCTAATAGAGCTGGTTTTTATGATGTCAATTTCAAAACTAATTATAATCTCAATGAAAATAATAAGCTATTCCTTTCAGGATATATAGGTAGAGATATTTTCACAATTGCCAACGCCTTTAGTAATTCTTATGGTAATATTTCGGGTAATTTGCGGTGGAATCATTTGTTTAGCGATAAATTATTTTCCAACCTTTCACTGGTTTATAGCAAATATATTTATGGTTTAGAGATCAACCAAATTGGTTTGGAATGGGATTCTGACATCGAAAACTATAATCTAAAATATGATTTCGGTTATTTTTTAAATGACAAGCTGACCCTCAATTTCGGCGCCAGCGGTATTTATTATAAGATCAACCCTGGTTTGCTCAATCCACTTGACTCGACCTCGGCTATTATTATGAAAAAATTGGACGATAAATTTGCCTTGGAATCTGCTGTTTACCTTAGCGCAGAACATAAAATAACTGACAGACTCACCGCTCAATATGGGCTGCGGTACAGCTATTTTAGTCGGATGGGTGCACAACCCCTTAATGATTATGAAAAAAACCTGCCAGTGGTTTATAATTCAGAGTTAAGTATCTATGAACGAGGCACCGTTGTTGGGCAAACTGATTTCGCCAGCAACGATAATATCAAAACTTTTGGAAATATTGAACCCCGCCTGGCCTTGTCCTATCAACTTAATAGCAACACTTCCGTCAAGGCAAGCTACAATCGAAATGCCCAGTATCTGCATTTGATTTCCAATACGACCTCAGCTACACCTCTCGATGTATGGGCACCAAGTGGAAAATATATCGCCCCTCAAATAGCCGATCAATATGCAGCCGGATATTTCAAAAACTTCAATAGCAACCAGTATACACTTGAACTAGAGGCTTATTACAAAACCGTTGACGGCAGGGTGGATTATATTGACGGTGCAGAATTAATAGCTCAGAACAACATCGAAACTGAAATATTACAAGGTGAGTCGAGAGCCTATGGAGTGGAATTTTTGTTGCGAAAAAACAAAGGCAAATTTACGGGATGGCTAGCTTACACTTTATCTAAGGTAGAACAGCGTGCTTCTGGGGGTGTAGCAGGCGGCCCCGGCATCAACGATGGATTTTGGTACAATACAGTTTTTGATCGGACACATGATTTATCGTTGACGGGTAATTATCAACTCAGTGACAAATGGAATTTTGGGGCCAATTTTATTTTTCAGACAGGACGACCTACCACCTATCCCAATGGTCAATTCCAATACAATGGATTATCCATACCCTCCTACGCCAATCGAAATACCAACCGACTGCCTGCCTATCATCGGTTAGACGTTTCGGCTACTTTGACCCCTCAAAAAAACAAAACCCGAAAATGGCAAAGCGAATGGGTTTTTAGTATTTATAATCTTTACAATCGCCGCAATGCAGCTTCCATCTCGTTTAGCCAAAATACAGAAACGGGCCTAAATGAAGCGACCCGAACAGCTATTTTTGGTATCATTCCCTCTGTCACCTATAATTTCAAATTTTAAATCTTAACCAACATGAAAATGACAATCCTCAATAGAATAGTGGTCTTTGCTTTGCTTTTATTTGGAACTGCCTGCACGGATGTAGTGGACGTAGCTACCCCAGACGGAGGAGCACGATTGGTTGTGGAGGCTTCGATACTTTGGGAAAAAGGAACTGAAGGAAATAGACAAACGATACAATTGAGTACCTCTTCTCCTTATTTTGAAGTAAATGCCAATGATCCCGTTATTGGAGCTACGGTCGTCATAATCAAAAATGATGACGATACGCCTATTATCTTCGAAGATCAAGATAATGGTGAATATACTACTGTGGATTTTATTCCTGAGTTAAACGAATCCTATACCCTTGAAATAAATTATAACGGACAGGTCTATGAGGCAACGGAAATATTAGTTCCTGTTTCCCCCATTGAAGAATTTGAACAGGTGATAGATAATGGATTTGAGGGAGAAGAAATAGCCGTGAATGTATATTTTGATGACCCCGTCAATATTGACAATTATTACTTGAGTATTTTTTCAACCAATACTTTACCATTCGTTACTTTGGAAACGAGGAGTGACCAATTTACCGATGGCAATCGAAGTTTTATTGAATATGAAGATGACAGCTTGGTATCAGGCGATTCCCTTTTCGTTGATTTGCAAGGCGTTTCTGAAAGGTACTATAACTATATCAACCTGCTATCCGAGCAATCTGAAGCCGATGACGGTCCCTTCCAGACGATTCCTGTCCGTTTAACTGGAAATTGTATCAATGTCACTACACCGAGCGAAGAAGTTTTGGGCTATTTTAGGTTAAGTGAAATTTCAAAAGGAGAATATATTATTCAATGATGGAAAGGCTAAATTTAAGAACCTTGAATTCAAAAAAATATCAGATTTATAGTTCTCATTGTATTTTGCTTAGAAATATATATGGTATCTAGAACAGTAATTAAATCTATGGGAGCCTGCTGATTAGATTGCACTTCATTTCCCTTATTATTTGAACATACCATAGTTTGTAGCAATATGATTATCAATACTAATATCGTCATTGTTGTGTAATTGATTTATTTTGTTGCTTTGTACTTATAGTCGTCTGACAACCCAAAAATTGTAAATCTTGACTTGTCAGACTATAGCTTAAAAATTCACTCCAAAATAAAAGTTTCAAGGCATCCATTTTAATACCAATTAAATCCTAGTCCAATAGAGAGCACTACAACGTCTCGATCTTTATCATTATCTAAATTAGTCCATCCCATCTGCAATTGGGTTTGAAGATCCAGCGCAAATTTTTTCCTTTGCACTAATTCATACCCTGTACTGAAGGCAACTGCTCCACCAAAATTCCAATCTTCATCTTGAATGTTGTCTTCATAGATTGCTGGAAAATCCATAGCTAGACCTACACCAGCATTTACCCACCATCGGTCTTTTACCCAATATTGAACAGATGGCATAAATGCATCAAAACTTCGGTCTTTATCTTGGTATTCATAACTCATTCCAGAATACATTCCTAGAATAGCTAGGCGATCATTGACCATCCAACCCAATTTCAAATTAGGAAAACTGCCGCCGCCTTGAGCTTCTTCGAAAGGTACTTCTTGATCACTATCAGATATACTGATGACACCACCACCTATTCCAAAACCAATGACAAATCCTTTTCTTTCAATTTGGTTGGTCTCATTTTGGCCATAAGAGAGAAGCGTACAAAACGTAAATACAAAAATTAATAAGTTTTTCATTCTAAATATATATAAAGGTTATATGAAAAGTAATTGATCTTGCCTGCCAGACAATCGGCTAAAATTTTATCCCTAAATAAATTTGTGGCTCAAAAAGAAAGTAGTCTCTCCATTTATCATCCAACTGCTTAAATCCATCAGGTGCATTGTCATCTAACATCCAGTACATACAATTGATCTGTGGCTCTATGAAAAATCGTTTTTTCTTACCAAATGCGAAGTGGTAGCCAAGATGATACGAAGTATACAGTTTAAAATCATTTCCAATTTTATCGCCGTCTAGATCCATATAAGTTTGAAATTGCGGTAACACTTCAACCGTTGCAAATAGTCCTTTCCACAGCATACGTTGGTACGTTACGCCTATTCCTGCTTCTCGCACATGTCCAGGATAGAATTCACTTTCGGCATCTAACTTTTCCAAAAGGCCATCCCACCATGTGATGCCCATTGGTTGAAACAATCGCCAGGAGGCAAACTTCAGTCCTATAATGTTCTTGTTGTCCAAGTTGCGTTTTATATGAAGCTCTAAGTGTTGGGTACTGGTTCGATCGTTCCAGGAATCCACGATCAATCCTTCAGGAACAAAATAAGGTATGCTTATCCTGTACTTATGGGTGACTTCAGTTTCTTTGTCCGCAGATGAGTTTTTTTGAGCAAAAGCACTAAGTGCGCAAAAAGTTAAAACGAGAATTAATATATTTTTCACGATGTTAAATTCTTAAAGGTGATTAATATTGATTTGATTTCTGTTTCAATCCAAATAAAGGTGTTAAGAAACCATTCTTTCTAATAATGAATTCATAAATGAGGTAGCACACCAAACCGGTAAAAGCTACAATACATATGAATTTTAATAGGATAGGGATTTTTAAAGGCAATATGAATAAGGCCCCGGCATACAATACAAACATGTGAATAATGTAAACAGGATACGCTGCTTTGCTTAAGTAGCTTAAGGTTTTACTCGGTTTATTTAAGTACCGATGACCAAAACCAAAAATTCCAAATATCCAGCAATTTGATTCGATAGCCATGAGAAACCCAGGCGCTTCAGTTCCAAATAAGGCGAATCTAATACTATATAAAATGAGGGCTAAAACAGTATACAGCCATTTCCATTTCAAAACAGTTTTCCAAAAGCTTTCACCATTGTACACTAAAAGGAAACCGAAAAAGAAGGCAAGAAATCCATAAAAAAAGCCATGCAAAGTCTGAGCATACAATGCAAATATCTGGGGCTTTAATAAGCTAACCTCAATGACAAAAAACAGGGATATCAACAGAGGTGCACCAGGGTTGCTCAATAGAACAGATAACGCTCTGGTTATTTTACTGTTCTTTTGCTTTTTTAGATAGTAAAAAAGCGGCAAAAGTAAGAGTACGTACACAAAGATGTTTCCTAGGAACCATAAATGGCCTTGATGGGGATAATATCCCAACGGCAAACTATAGTATTTTTGAAAAATGAATAGGTGCAAAGGTACAATGGCCATTATGCCAAACGCGAAGGGCAACAAAATCCGTTTTGTCCGTTCCAGAAATAATTGCTTCCAGTTTCGTTTGCGCATGGCGAAATAGAGCCCCATTCCTGATACGTAGAATAAAAGTGGAATTCGCCAAACGTTTAGCATGGTCATGGGTGTCCATAAAGCCTCAAGTGGTTCTTCACTCTTTATAAAGCCAATGAACATAGCCCAAGGTTGGAAAATAATGGCTATATGATAAATTAATAATAAACCAATAGCAACCACTCGCAACCAATCGATATCGTGTCTTCTTTCTGATGTCATGATGATGTTTTTTTTAGTTTAGTTCAAGTAATAAGACCTACTGTAGCATCATGGCTATCACGGGACGCGTTTTTTCTAATTCGTTTAAATCGAGTTGCAAACCAAGCGGACTTAATTGCTGCTGTAGCATTTCATAGATGGGCTTCATATCAGCAAATGGCCCCATCACACTTTCCCTTGGTGTCACACCAAAGTTGTTTTTTATCGTCTTATCCGCTTTGGCATCAATCAGTAATTGTACGATTTCGACCCGACAAAAAAACGCGGCAATGTGCAAAGCGGTAGCCCCGTCATTGTTTTGAATGGATAGATCCGCATTAGCATCAATTAATGCTTTAACAATAGCCGTTTTGCCGAAGGTTACTGCCGAGATTAAAGGTGTTGAGCCGCTCATTTGCTCTTTCTTATTAATATCAGTTCCTGCATTTATATGCTGTTTAACGATATCGAGCTGGTCAGACATTATTGCTGTTTGAATGTCGATTTTTGGTTTATCTACTATTGACTTAGTTCTAGCACTGTTGCCTGGTTCACTACATGCAATTGCTAGTAGAACAACAATAAGAGTAAAGCTGAATACCGCTTCAAGAGAAATGATTTTAACTGATTTCATAATTTGAATTTTTTAATATTAGAATTTGATCTTGTTTTTGACTTTCACAAAGATGGGATAAGTATAAACGACTGGCCTATAAGCTATTAAGCAATAGTTATCAAGTTTGAGGAAAGGATAAAAACTATGACGCAAGGGTATAAACTATGACGCAAAAGCTGACTTTCCCGATTAATTATTCAACCTTTTCATGACACCTCTTTGCATAAATTCCCTTAGCTTAGTGCAAGCAAAAAACCATATGTCAAAAACATCCAATACAGGAGCAGACTTCATTAATCAGGCGAATACTCTGGTTTTAGAAAATGTTTCCAACGAACAATTCGGGGTTTCTGAACTAGCAGAGCTTATGAATATGAGTCGTTCTAACCTGCTCCGAAAGATCAAAAAGCATACACAACTTTCTGTAAGTCAATTCATTCGTCAAGTGCGGCTTCAAAAAGGCATGGAGATGGTTAAGGAGAACACTTTGACCGTTTCTGAGATTTCATATCAGGTGGGTTTTGGAAGTGCTTCTTACTTTATCAAATGCTTTCGAGAACATTATGGGTATCCTCCAGGAGAGGTATTTAACCTTGATAAAAGTGAGGGCATCTCCCCTGAACGGCAACGGCAGTTGGTTGCTATTATGTTCACAGATATTCAGGGATATACGGCACTCATGCAAAAGGATGAGAAAAAGGCGATTGCTTACAGAGAACTGCACAGAAAGATTTTTGATTCCACAACCAAGAAATTTGGCGGACGTATTCTTCAGTATTATGGTGATGGTACTTTAAGCATATTCACAAGTGCGATTGCTGCTGTGCAGTGTGGAATTGAAATGCAGCTGGCTTTTAGGAAGGAAAAACTCACGATTCCAATGCGGGTTGGTATCCATTCGGGTGATATTATTGTGACTGATCAAGACATCATTGGGGATGCCGTCAATATCGCTTCCCGTATTGAATCATTAGCTAAAATTGGAAGCGTTTACATTTCTGAAAAGGTGTATGATGAAATAAAAAATCAAGCTGGACTGTTTACGACCCCAATGGGGGTTCATACATTGAAGAATGTTACAAAGCCCATGAAAGTTTATACTGTTTTCAATCATGAGCTTGGTAATATTGGCAGGTATCCTACCAAAGTCGCGGAAGATTCAAAAGGTCGATCCTTTATAAAATGGGCCGCAATTGCGGTCGCGGTAATCTGCCTTGTGATTTTTAGTTTTTCCTCCGATTTCTTTAATAGGGAATCAGCTCCTGACTCCATAGCAGAGATCGTTGATAAATCAATTGCAGTACTGCCTTTCAAAAATGAGAGCAGTGATTCATTGAATCTTTATTTCGTAAATGGTCTCATGGAATCGTCTTTGAACAAACTACAGAAGATTGGAGACCTACGCGTAATCAGTAGAACCTCGGTAGAGAAGTATCGAAATACGAATAAGGGTATTCCCGAAATAGCAGAAGAACTCAACGTGAACTACTTAGTAGAAGGCAGTGGACAGCGCGTTGGAGATCAGGTTTTGCTCAATATCCAATTGATTGAAGCTTCAAGTGATCAGCCGATTTGGGTGGAGCAATATAATCGCGAAGTGAAAGATGTATTTGCACTTCAGAATGAAGTGGCCAAGGAAATCGCAACTGCAATTAAGGCAGTAGTGACCCCTGCTGAGTTGAAACAGATTGAGAAAAAGCCAACTGAAAACCTATTGGCTTATGACTACTATTTGCAAGCACTTGAACCATTTTCCTCCAGAACAGGTGAAGGGCTTCGGAAAGCTATAGGACTATTTGAACAAGCTATTGAACACGATCCGCAGTTCTCTATGGCTTATGCCAACATTGCTATATCATACTATCTTCTCGAAATGTCCCAAATCGAGAAACAATACACTGAAAAGATCAATATTTATGCAGATAAGGCTATGCTTTATGATTCAAAGTCTGCCTCAAGCCTGATCGCTAAGGCTTTTTACTACGTACAAACAAAAGAGTACCAACTCGCCTTACCACATTATAAAAAGGCTTTGGAGTATAATCCAAATTCATCTTTGGCGGTGCAAATGCTTGCGGATTTTTATTTCCGCTTGATTCCCGATACTGACAAATACCTAGAGTACGCATTGAAAGGAGTTCAGCTTAATGTTGCCAGTGATTCTATCACTCAGAGCTATGTCTATTTACAGTTGAGTAATGCTCTGGTGTCCTCAGGTTTTATAGATGAGGCGTTCAAGTACATTAATATGTCTTTGGATTACAATTCGGAAAATTATTTTGCGCCACATTTAAAGGCAGCTATCCTATTTGCCAAGGATGGTAATATAAATAGGACCAGAAATCTATTGATAAAGGAATGGAATAAGGATTCCAGTCGCCTTGACATTTTACAGGACGTAGCCAAGTTTTATTATATAGAAGAAAAATACGACAGTGCCTATGTCTATTTTAAAAAATTTGTCAAAGCTAGAGAAGATAATGGTCTCAACATTTACATGCAGGAAAACATCAAAATTGCGGAGGTCTATAAAAAAATGGGGTTAGACGCAGAAGCCGAGAAACTATTTAATGATTTTATAGAATATTGCGAAGAGGATCAGTCTTCTTACAGAAGTGTTAATCTGGCTTGGAAATATGTCTATGAAGAAAAATTCGATAAGGCTATCGAACAACTCAAAATATTTTCTGAAGTAGAAAATTATCCTTACTGGTTTTTGCTAATGGAAGATGAACCGATGATTAAACAATTAAAAAGTCATCCAGAGTTTGAGCGCATCATGCAAAAGATTAAAGATCGGTTTTGGGAAAATCAAACTAAACTGAGAAAGTCTCTAGAGGCTAAAAGACTGATTTAATCAATTAAAAAAATGCTTTTTGCCACATGGGAAGCAGTATGCCGATAAAAGCAAACAATCCGACAACTAACAAAGGTGGCCGTTGACAAACTAATGCCCAGTAATGCATAAAAATCAGGTTAAAATTCCGTATTTTCATATATGCAAGGCATTAAGAGCACCTCATCTATATATTATTTCACCAATTTTTTCTCAAAGCATTTATACCTACAAATAATATTTTTCATTACATTTCTAAAAAGAGCAATCCCGAACGCTCTTCACAAACATTCGGGATCACTCCAATTTTTAAATCAATTACACCCCACCTAATCCCTAATCTTAATAAACGGCAATTCAATATATTTATACCCATCAACTTGCAGATAAAAGACATAATAGCCAGGAGGTAAATCTGCAATGTTCATAAACATAATATCATTACCGCTGCTGACTTGCTGTTGTGCTTCGTGATGGATAATGCCTCTAGCATCCGAAATGAAATAGCGCATGTTGCCTTCTCTGGCCACTTCGTATTTGATGAAGAGGTATTTATCAACGGGATTCGGATACAAGATCGCGTCGATACCTTTACTTTCCGTCTGTGGGAGGATATAAGCGCTTTGCATATTCCCACTATTGTTATTCGTGATGGGACAGCCCATGACTTCAACTTCGGCTAAGGTTATGAAACCAGTTGCATTGCTTTGAATTCTGATGAAGCGCCCACTTAGGCCAACCGGGATAGTGGAAGGCGTCCCCGCAGTTTCTGATTGCTGTAGGCTGACCACTCCGGCTTGTGCTAATACGGTATTGAGGTCATCCGAAACGAATGGCTGCTCGGAGACTAGTACGTAATAATCACTCAGCGCATCGGCACAGCAATCGGTGCGGTTCCAGATATTGATATCCTCAATGTTAAATGAACCCCCCAGATCCAACTCCCAGTAAGGTTGTACTTCCCAACCGGTGCTAGCGATGGAGAAATCCGTAAACCAGTCACCATTGGTGTTGCCATCAATGGCCAGCTCGGCTTCGCCGCCACCACCGCCGTAGTCAGAAGATAGACTAGCGGTACCATTTAGCGCCACGTTAGTTGCACTTGAACAGTCAATTCCTCCATTGGGATCCTCGACAGTAGTAAAATTAACGAGGTCCTCGGCTTCAAGGAAATCAAGTGGCTCCTGGTCCTCATCGGCAAGCTGTGCGACCAGCGTGTGTGCTCCTACTTCCACATCCGTGAAGGTATAGGTGCGTACCCCGTTGGTAAGATCAGCAAGAATGACCGGCACATCATCATCTAAAGTCAATATCAAATATTGCGCATCATAGGCGTCGAGATCACCAGAGAGAAGGAAATTGAACACCAGTTCGGTGCCCATCAGCTCCTCCCCTTCCGATGGATTGACAATTTCAACTTTTGCCATCTCAGGACTATAGTTCACCTCCAGGATATTTGAGGCCAAGTTGCCACTGCCGCTCGCAGTCGATACACTATTTGCGGGTAACTGAATACTGACGATGCCCGGACTAGTCGGTGCGACGGACACATAGTAAGCTGTTCCAACATTGCTTAGATCCGTGAGGATCGTGCCATTGCTAATCGTAAAGTCATCAATACTTAAGCCCGTTACAATCTTGCTAATATCGATGACCAGCTCAAACTGTTCGGTCACTTCCAGGGAAGCCGTGCTTAAGATCACCGTTGGATTTTCGTCAATCGGGTTATAATTTACCTCAAGCAGATTGGAAGCGAGGTTACCATTGCCGTTTGCATCCAAAACGCTATTCGCGGGTAATTGAATACTGATAATGCCCGGACTTGTTGGCGTCACCGACACGTAGTAAGCCGTTCCAACATTGCTCAAATCCGAGAGGATCGTGCCGTTGCTAATCGTAAAGTCATCGATACTTAGCCCCGTGACGAATTTGCTAATATCGATTACGAGTTCAAACTGTTCGGTCACTTCCAGGGAAGCCGTGCTTAAGACCACCGTTGGATTTCCGCCTATCGGGCTGTAATTGACTTCGAGAAGATTTGAAATAAGGTTGCCGTTGCCGTTCACATCTGATACGCTATTCGCCGGCAATTGAATACTAACGACCCCGGGACTTGTTGGCGTCACTGATACATAGTAGGTCGTTCCAACACTACTTAAGTCCGTAAGGATGGTACCATTGCTAATCGTAAAGTCGTCAATACTTAAGCCCGTCACTGCTGTGCTGATATCGATGACCAACTCGAACTGTTCTGTGACCTCTAATGAAGCCGTGCTTAAAACAACCGCTGGATCATCTTGTATAACCGGGCTATAATTTACCTCAAGTACATTTGAGATAAGGTTACCGTTGTCATTTACATCCAATACGCTATTTGCAGGCAATTGAATACTGACAAGGCCTGGGTTAGTTGGAGCTACCGATACATAGTAAGTTGTTCCAACGACGCTTAAGTCTGTGAGGACCGTTCCATTGCTAATCGTAAAATCGTCGATACTCAAGCCCGTTACCGTTGCGCTGATATCAATGACGAGTTCAAATTGCTCCGTTACCTCTAGTGAAGCCGTACTCAAAACAACTGTCGGGTTGTCTTCTTCACAGAAATCCGGTGTTCCATCACCATCCGAATCTATATTATCATCGCCTCCAGCACAAATGTCCTCCGCATCACAAACCCCATCATTGTCGCTATCTTGGACGGTTCCTACACAATTACAATTCTCATCGTAGATATCATTAATCGTACAGGAATCATTATCATCACACCCCTGACCAACTGTTGTACAATCATCACAGGCATCTGGAATACCATCGTTATCGACATCTACATTGTCATCGCCTCCAGCACAAATGTCCTCCGCATCACAAACCCCATCGTTATCGCTGTCCTGAATGATTCCTGCACAATTGCAATCCGCATCGTAAACATCGTTGACAGTACAGGGATCATTATCGTTACACGCCTGACCTACCGTCGTACAATCATCACACGCATCGGGGATACCATCATTATCTATATCTACGTTATCATCACCACCGGCACAGATATCATCCGCATCACACACCCCATCGTTATCGCTGTCCTGAAATGTTCCGATACAATTACAATCTTCATCATAAATATCGTTGATCGTACAATCGTCATTATCGTCACAAGCTTCTCCGACCGTCGGGCAGTAAATGCAATCACTATCCACTGTCAGGGGCAGAATATTAGTGCCCGTGCATCCATTTTCGTTGGTATAAGTGACGATATATTCTCCACTCAAGGTTTCCGTAGCGTCACTTGTCAAAATGACGGTTCTGGTACTCGCAGAAAACCCATTGGGGCCAGACCAACTCCAAGTGTTTCCGTTAACTGCTGGGTGAGCACTTAAGGTGACCGGATTTCCGGTGCAGACTGTTTTTTCACATACTTGCTCCCAGCCATTTCCGGTGTCGAAATAACAGAGTACCTCTGGATTAGAATCGACAACGACTGTGAATTCTTTAGTCGTACTGCAGCCGGTACTCAATTGAGTAAGAACGGCCGTATAAAGCCCGGCAATATTTGCCGCAGCAATATTGCTAATGATAAAGTTGTGACAACCGCCAATCTCTATTTCATCGTATCCATTTGGGCCAGTCACTTCGATTTGCCAATCGTCATCACAGCCCGGAGAGGAAAAGTTGAGCGCTTGTCCTTCGCATATTTCAATCGTACAATCCGACTCCACAAACCATCCTGTATTATCAATATTGAATTCACATTCAAATTCAGGGCCCGGACTAATGTTGATTGTAAAATATTGAGTGATGGTGTAGCCGTCAGGATTCGTGATTTCCACCGTCCAGGTACCTTCGTTCGGATGATTATCGGTAGACGTTGGAGGTCCGATTTTCAACACATCGATTCCCAAGTTATCCGAATCGGGATTAACAATATTCCATTGGCCATCGGGTCGAATATATTTAAAGGACCAATCATTACTGAAACTGCCGGTATAATCAAAATAAGCCGTCTCCCCTTCACAAATGGTGACTTCATTTCCGGGAATCCAAGCGCCATTTCCAATCCTGGTATTTTGGTCCACGCCGAAATAAAAAGGAGAAAGATATTCCTCTGGAATAATTTGTTTCTCAATCCCTGGGGCCGACCAACTCAACTGAATAACCGCACCGCCGCTATTTTCATAATACTCCAACTTAATTGGATATTCCTGTCCCGGTTCAAGTACCACCATACCAATATCTTCGGTTGGCCCGTGTAAGGTCCAATTATCAATCATCTGTTTTCCATCTACCCACAATCTAACCCCATCGTCACTATTCGTATAAAAAGTATAAGCCCCTTCTCTAGGTACTTTAATACTGCCCTCCCATCGGATCGAAAACGTATTTCCTTCCATATTGGAAGCAGGAGAACCCGTTCCATAATTAAAATTGACGGTTGGGTCTAACTGCTCATTCGCCAGATTCGTAAAGTTTGTATTATTATAATATTTACCAACCAAGCCCGAACCACCTAAGTCGGGATTAGTCTGTGGCGTACAATCATTGATATCATCTCCGATTTTAATTGAGGTGGCAATACTCGGCGTCCCATTACTATTCATCGCAAATAGCATGTAACGACCCGGAGGCAGAATATTTCTGTTTGGAATACTGAGCTGATATTGATTCGTTCCATTAGCGGTGAACGTCAATGGAATTCTTCTCTGATCATTATTCGTGCTGTGCGTAGCGCCAGATAAACGCACCACGGCAAAACTGCTAATACTGACATCAGTATTCACCGTAATCGCACTATTGTAAGCTGCCGCATCCGGGGCACTGGTAATCACGGGCCGAGTAGCGAGTGATCCATCAGTATTAAATAAATAAGGCGGGCTAAAAATCTGAGCATCGGGATGGTTTTCAGCACAACCACCACACAAGCCACCGCCCGCAGTCATCACACGCCCATCGTTCATTAAAATGGCGGAACTATGGTAATTTCTTGGCACCGTCATTTCGGCCATGGTCGTCCATTCGCCGGTCTGTGGATCCCACAGTTCAGCGTACAATCTGGAGTTAACATCCGAAAAGAAATTGCCTTTTGGAATACCTCCGAGGACCAAAACTTCTCCGGTGGGCAAGACCACACTATTATGGACATTCCTGGAATAAGCTAAATCCCCTACCCGAGTAACGACCGGATCATCGGTGTTGATATCAATCGTATATGCTCGGTTATTGGCATTTCCGCCCTCTCCCGAGGTCGGCGCCCCACCGGCCTTGAGAATTTTCCCGATATCGTACATTACGGTTGTTCCACTGGCGGAGTAAGGGTCATCTCCTCTTTGTCCCGCAGAGGTCCAACTACCGACACCTTCCGTGTCAATCCAATGCATCGTCTGGCTCGGCCCCGCATGGAAGAGCTTTCCGTTGGGAGCCGCCCATAACCAGGCAAAGTAATCATCCTTATTCGAATTTTGAGAAGAGTTTGTACCATCGGTAATGGCCTCCACCGGCACATTCGGTAGCTTAAACCATCCACTCTTCTCGGACCAAACCTCGGCGTGTTTATTTCCTACGCCTCCACTCCAGGAGCCACCAATCACAAAAGTCGCCCCACTGGAAAGAGTGACATTGGAATGATAACCACGGGGGATATTCATCTCCTCTCCCGTATTCCACTGCTCGGTATAAGGGTTGTAAATACTAGCTTTATTACTACTTGACCCTCCCGTCACCATCACACTCCCATCGGGCAGTGTAGAAACACCGGGGCAAAACATATCGTGGTTCGTTTCATCGATGAGAAACTCCGAGATCGTATTATTCGACGGATCGTAAATCGCCGTCCAGGTTCTACCGAGATTCCCTCCAAAGGACAACTTATCCTTAGCCGACCACAATAGCACCTTTCCATCGGGCAGGTTGGCTATAGAAGCCGCGACCAAAGGCATATCAATAACCGAGCTCCAGGCACCTTGCGCATTATTGACCATGGCTGGACTGAAAGAAATAAAATCATTGTTCGCGGAGATGTAATCTATCTCAATATCGTATTCGTACGACAGCATTTCCTTCGTTAAGAGATATTCGTTCCAGGTCATTTTCTTCCCCGAACACAAGGTTACGATGGGATCGTCTCCGTTAGCAAAAAGGAAGTTGAACGTTCCTAAGAGTAAGAACAGAATGGTAGCCCCTTTTCTCATGTCAAGTAAGTTATTTTGGTTATTAGTTATTGTAAGACACTATCGTTTTTAGGAGACTAATCATTAGGCTAGCGCAATGGTATCACAGACGATTCAAATCCGGGACATTCTTGTTTTCCTTGCGCAAAGGGAGGGCATGAAAAGAAAAACAAGTGACAAAAATTAATTAGAGGGGGGTACTACGCTATACTTAATGTAGTGAGGAGGCAAATGGACTTTAGCTGACAATCTTTATAAGATCACCCTTAGCTATAGCTTTTAGAGGATAAACAAAATTAGGGAATTGCGATTTAAGAATAAATACTCAAAAAGGTATATTTTAAATATATGATATTAAATTAATTTGATCATCTCTAAATAGGTACTATGCCCTAGAACTTAGATAAACTACATACCTTTTAGCCTTATAATTTCATCCCTATGTTAAGTGAAGTTGAAACCATTGATCACAGCCATTTTCTATCCAAAGAAATGGGTCAAACATTTGATTGAAAACGACATTTTTAAGACCTTATGCGGGCGAATGTCACGCGAGAGATGGCTGAGCTTGCTTGTGCTTCGAGAATGCCAGACGACCTGTTTTTGAAGAAGGGCAAACCTTAGGAATAGCAGGTGCTTGAAGATGTTTAGCAATAAGGCTCTATGTACAACCTGGTCCTGATGTGTAAGCGACATTTGCACTAACAGCAGTTAATTTATGAAACTGAGAATACAGCATTATTTACTAAACATTCATTTTATCGCTTTGATAATAGCGATCCTGAATAGTATCGTTAAGAACTTAACACGTTACAGTCTTGCAGGTCATATAGAATTAGGAATTGAGCTCTTGGTGACAATTAGTGGACTCTTACTCTTCTTTTTGTATTTACAACCATTTAAGAAAATAAACTACTATTTCTCTGTTTATGCAGTAATCGCATTCTTTCTGCTAATAGGGCTAATCTTCCGCGGGCTAGTTTGGGGATTAGTTCTATCCGTCATTCTATTTCCATTGATTCCCGACGATATAGAATATGAAGAAAATGGAATAGTCGTATCCACTCCATTTCAGGGATTTATGACACCTTGCTGTACTTATCAAATAAAAGAACGACAATTACTGCTATTTGAAAAGGAGCATGGCGTAATGGAGCTTGGAGAAGAAGGGCCGATCGACTTTGAAACAATGACTATTAAGTCCAGTGAAGATGTGATTGAGATCACTTATTCTACCAATTTTGCCAAGGACGTTATTAAGAAAAAGGAAATAAAAAAATAGCTAGTAATAGTTAAGTGCAGAACAATATGATTGAATTTAGACCACTCAATAATTTATCAGTTTATCTAGATCGCCTAATCAAAGGTCGATTGTGGCTTAAGGTCATTATCGGACTCGTCCTGGGGGCCGGATTAGGCATTCTACTGAACCCTTCGGCGGAGATAATTTCAGAAGAACACAGCTTACGACTGGCCGATTGGTTGGATCTACCGGGGCAAATTTTTATGCGACTGGTCCAAATGATCATGATTCCGTTAGTATTCACCTCAATTATTACGGGGATTGTGAGCAACACTTCGGAGAACCTGAAGACCTTCGGCCTTCGGCTGCTACTTTATTTCATTTTCACGACCTCCATCGCCATCATGATCGGGTTGGTTATTACCCTTATTTTGAAGCCCGGTGAATATATCTTTGCACTTGGTGGATTTCCCAATAGTGGTGAAGATCAAGTTGTGCCCAGTGAACAAACTAACCTCATTGAGAATATCCCAAATGCAATTTCCAACCTTATTCCCAATAATCCACTGGAGTCCATTCTGACGGGAGAAATGCTGGGCGTGGTAATTTTCACCATCATCATTGGGGTAGCCATTACCCAACTCCAGCAGGAAACCGCAAGACCTATTATTCGCTTTTCGGAAGCTGTTCAGAAAATTTGTATGATCATCGTCTCCTGGGCGATGATTCTGGTGCCCTATGCGGTATTTGGTTTGATCGCCGCTTTGTTATCCAGAACCAGCATTGAAATATTTTTTGGTTTAGGCTACTATATGATTGTCGTTATCCTAGGCTTAATCCTATTAGTGGCATTCTATTTAATCATCGCCCTAGTCATCACTAAGCAGAATCCATTCAAGTTTTTAAAGGCGATCCAAGAACCACAACTATTGGCATTTTCTACGGCCAGTTCCGCCGCCGTTATGCCCCTTTCTATGAAAACGGCAGATGAAAAGCTCGGGGTATCTTCCAATATCAGTGATTTTGTTATTCCGATTGGAGCGACCATCAATATGGATGGAACGGCATTATTTCAATGCATTACAACTTTATTTATGGCACAAGCCTACGGTATTGAACTAACCGTCCTGAACCTCCTTTTAATTAACTTTACTATTGTGGCCGCTTCCATTGGCACACCGGCCATACCTGGAGGCGGTGTGATTATTCTTACCTCTGTACTGCAGAGTGCAGGAATTCCTATTGGCGGCCTGATTATCATTATTGGCATCGATCGTATTTTGGGTATGTTTAGAACGGCGGTCAATGTAACTGGTGATCTTACTGCCTGCCTGGTTTTTGATAAATATTATGGGACGACGGCGAAGAATTGAGTGGTTGTTACCAACAACTTGTATAAAATACCATTATACATTCATGAGCTAGGTTTGTTATACCAAATGTCCGAATGTACAATACCTCAATATCACATTCCAAATGCTCATCCCTTTTCACTATATTGTTATTTAGATATCTCATTGAAGGATTTTAAATGTAAAAAAGAGAATGTATAATTCTACTCCAGTTGTCAACTTAAAGAAATGAGATAAATAATTGTCTGAAAACAAGGTTTTACAAGCTTGTGGAGGTGAATGTGCTATCACCGCTTACAGAGTGTATCGTTAGCATTCTTATTTTTCAGAATATCCCTGGGAGTTCATTTTGAAGAAGAATGAACTCGAACAGTAAGTGAGCAGTCGCCTCTTTTGAAAATAGAGTATAACTTTTAAATTATATCAAACACAATATAACATTCATCAGGATGGAAGATATTTTGGCAGAACTCACTGATCACATATCTAAAAACGAGATCAATCTTGCACTCAACAAAATGAACAGTATCTTTTCTTTTGCAAATTCTGAATTGACTAATGATACAATTCTTTTACAAGCTCAACTTGCAAAGCTTAAATCAGATGCAAGAAAAGGAATACTAAATTATGAGGCCGAGAACTTTCGGAATAACAAAATTCTAAATTCGACTATTGAATTAATTGATGAATTAAAAAATAATCCTGACATATTCGATAAATTTTCAAAAATAGATAAAGAGTTAGACAAGGCTACTGAGAACAGTGATTTCACATCGCGAATAAGAAGAAAGAATGCTTTATATGAAAGACTCTCCCATATCAAAGAAAAAGGGAAAAGTATCAAAGCAATTTGGATTGATGATAATCCCAAAAACAATTATAAAGAATCGAGAATTCTAAAAGCAATTGGAGTAAATATAGAAATTGCTAAATCTTCAGCGAAAGCACTAGTCTTATTAAAAAACAATAAGTATGATCTAATCCTATCGGATGTAAACAGAGATGGTAACGAAAATGAAGGATATGAATTTCATTTGAATCTAATTAAAAATAAAATTGATATTCCTTTAATTTTTTATACCCGATTTGTTGACAGAAGCAAAGGTGTCCCACCGTATGCATTTGGCATTACTCATCTACCGAACAAACTATTACATTTAGTTGCTGATGTTATACAAAGAAATTAATATGATAATAGGAATAGGTGGAATAAGTAGAGCAGGTAAAACAACCTTAGCATTGAAGCTCAAAGAATATTACATGAATGATGGGGTTAAAATATTTCATCTAGACAAATACACCATCCCATGGAACCAAATACCCAAAATTGGTAAAATGATAGACTGGGAAGATCCAATCTCCATCAATTTCAATAAATTAGAACAAGATATAATAGAAAGCCTTAAAGACAATAAAATTATTATCGCAGAAGGTTTTCTAATCTATTACCATCAACCCATCAGAGATTTATTTGATATAAAAATTTATTTATCTATTAGTAAAGACATATTTATTACCAGAAGAAAAAGGCAATACAACGAGCCTGCTTGGTACATTGAGCACATTTGGAATAGCTATCATAAAAACCATAATAAATTTAGAAAGAATTGCGAAATCAAACTAGATGAAAATTCTGACGTCTATTTAGACACAATAAAGTTTTTACAAAGACAAAATCACAGCTAAAACAACATCAAATCGGTTTGGCATCTTGTATCTCTATATTGACAAAATGGTCAACGATACTAATTAAATCATTTCACCATCATTTTATTGCCCCCTTTGTCCTAGCCAATATTTTAGCGAATTTCAAAATTTCACCTTGATTCATCTTTGGCTTATTTAGAAGCCACCCTTTATTCCTTACCACAACTCTCAATCCAAAGAAATAAGGTAAGTATTTGATTAGCAACAACATTTTTAAGACCTTATAGAGGCATTAGTTCTACAACAGTTCAAAGTTGTATCGAACACACAAAGAGTTGAATGCAACTAAAAAACCCTAGAAGACCAAACACGTATGATCAAATCATATGCAATCATATCGGATGGAAAAGGGCATTCGCGCCTAGAAAACATCGTAGTCAGGCCACCTGATGAAACCGAGATACTGGTTGAAGTCAAGGCGGCGGGTATTTGCCGGACCGATATCAATAAAATTAGCCGTATCGGTGAGTCTTTTATTCCCGGACATGAAGGAGCTGGGCTAGTCCTTGAAACGGGCAACCAAGTGACGAAGATCAAGCCAGGAGATCGGGTATTGCTGAATTGGGCAATGCCCTGCAATGCTTGTTATCAATGCGATTTGGGTAATCAAAATCTTTGTGAGACTAACTCCCCCATCGTCAGCGGGACCAAATATTTCAGCAAGACGCTAAATACGGCTTTGTTTAGTGGCCAGCCCATCCCAAGGTTATTCAATCTCGGTACTTTTTCCAAGCATACTGTGGTCAAAGAATCCGCAGTCACCAAAATTGATGCAGATATTCCTTATCCATTGGCTGGAATTGTCAGTTGTTCGGTGCTCACAGGCTTTGGTTCGGTTGTGCACACCGCCAAAGTAAGCGCGGGTAGTTCCGTTGCGGTCATCGGTTGCGGCGGAATTGGCATGAACGTCATACAGAGTGCCAAACTGAGTAAGGCCAAAACAATTATTGCTATAGACACCGATACAAAACGATTGAATTTGAGTAAAACCTTTGGCTCCACCCACCAGCTCTTGGCCAATCCGGCAGAACCCGATTTGCAATCCACCCTAGCCCAAATAAAAGCATTAACGGATGGCAGAGGAACTGATTTTTGCTTTGAGTGTACCGATATACCGGCATTATCTGTAGTCCCCTTAGCAATGATTAGACACGGTGGAACGGCGGTTCAAATCAGTGGCGTTGAGCAAGAATTGACCGTCGACATGAGCCTCTTTGAATTTGATAAAAAGTATATCAATCCACTCTACGGAAATTGTATTCCAGAAAAAGATATCCCCAGAATACTGTCGCTTTATCAAAGTAACGAGTACAAATTGGAAGAGCAAATAACCCAGGTATACCCATTGGAAGATTTTGAATTAATGTTCAAAAAAATATCGAATAAAGAAGTATTAAAAGGGGTGTTTATTATCAGTTAGCATAGAGTAGATTATATAATATGTCGTTAAACCAAGTTGATCTTCGTAATTAAAAAATGAATCCACCGGTAAAAATATTCAGATTTGGAGTAGAAGATGCGAAAGTAGTCGCCACCTCAGAGAATGCGCCGCACCTCCATGACTACGAAGAGATGTTAATTGGGATGAAGGGGGCCATTGAGCATTTTATTGATTTTGACGCAAAGGTTATAAACGCTCCCTATGTAAGTTTTGTCACCAAAGGCAAGGTACACAGAGTAAAACCTATTCTAAAAAATGGTGAGTGTGATCTTTGGGTCATTCGATTTAGCAGCGAATTCATCCCTGAAACCACCTTTCAGCTTTATTCCTCCTTTCATAATAATGCCAATATTTCTTTTCCTTCAGACAGATGTTTTAAGCGACTCGTCGTTTTATGCGAAATGATATACGAAGAATCAGAGCAAAATCATCCTGATTATTCCATTATCCAACAATTATTAAGAACGATTATTGCGATGTTCGTCGCCGAAAGAAAAAAAGATAATAATGGTACTTTAGTTACCCAAAATGAGACTTTCTTGAATTTTTTAAGCTTGCTGGAGGAACATTTTCGTCGCCCCGTGGGGGTAGGATTCTACGCCGAAAAATTATTTATGAGTAGCCGTAATCTGAATCTGATTTGCCAGAGTGTCCTACATCAGAGTGTTTCTGAAATTATTGAAACACGAAAATTAATTGAAGCCAAAAATCTCTTGACGACTACTAATATGACCATTGCGGAAATTGGTTTTGAGCTGGGCTATAAGGAAAAAGCCTATTTTTCTAATGTTTTCAAAAAGAAAGCTGGACAGACACCTTCCGCATTTAGGAAAGAGATAAAACGGCTCTTTTCCTAAATTTACAACTCTTCTTCCGAATTGCACTACCCTTTGCTCTTATACTACCGGTATTTTTACATTATCAATTATCGATAATCGTGTTATACCACTAAATTATTTGTAAAAACAGCTCGGGTCAACTCGAAAGTATTTTAACAAACGTTATTAGGACAAGATGAATAGAAAGACATTTTTAAAAAGCCTGGCAGTTTTGCCAATAGCAGGAATAGCAATGAAATATAAAGAATTAAGCCAAACCGTACAATCATTTAGTAACACAAACAAAATGCCTGTCTTGTTCTTGGGACACGGTAGTCCGATGAACGCCATTGAAGAAAATGAATTTGTAGCAGGATTCCGAAAGGTGGGAAAGGAAATCGACAAACCACAAGCGGTATTATGTATATCCGCCCATTGGGAAACAAAGGGGACTTACGTAACGGCCATGAAAAGTCCAAGGACAATCCACGATTTTGGCGGATTCCCAGAGGCATTATTTGATGTACAGTACCCCGCCCCCGGCAGTCCTGAATTGGCAAAAGAAACGAAAAACATCATCACAAAAACCGATATAGGCTTAGATGAAAAATGGGGGCTTGACCACGGTGCGTGGAGTGTCATTAAGCACATGTATCCCGAAGCGGATGTTCCCGTTATTCAGATGAGCTTAAATTACAGTCAACCTCCTCAATATCATTTTGAGCTGGCAAAAGAACTGGCTATGCTCCGTGAAAAAGGTGTCTTGATCGTAGGCAGTGGGAATATGGTGCATAACCTACGAAAAGTAGCATGGAATAGGCTAAATGAAGTAGATTTTGCTTACGACTGGGCTACAGAGGCAAGCGACAAGATGAAGAAATTCATTACCGAGCAGGACTATAGATCATTGATTAATTACACCGCACAAGGGACGGCCTTCAAGCTTGCGATCCCAACGCCCGAGCACTATCTTCCGCTATTATATACTTTAGCCTTAAGAGATGGCAAAGACGAAGTTCAAATTTTCAACGACAAGGCCGTGGCGGGTTCATTGACCATGACTTCTTTAAAGATTAGTTAAAATGAAAATGGTGCTGTATAATTGCTATGACATTTGCCCTGTTCATAATCTAAACCAACTGATTAAACACCTATGTCAAAGTGATCTGGTTACCATAATTCAGCGCAGGTCATCCATTACACTTATCCAAAAAAAATCTGCTATTTAAGAAAATTGATGGAACAAAGCGTCACTGGTATTTTATCAAACGAAAAATAAAAACCTATTGAATAATTCCTTAACTTTTGAGCAACGTTCAAGTATGCAATTATAGATTTAGAGCTAAAAAGAAAAAATGAACCGATTTGCCTTTTTGATCGGCATCAATGAATATGTAAGTGTATCCAGACTTAGTACACCTATATCGGATATTAATGCCTTGGGGACTTTACTTAAAGATCAATTTGGGTTTACGGTACGTCTAGAGTCAAATGTAAATGGCAATCAGTTAAAGGATTTTTTTAAAAACAAGCTCCATGAACAGTTGGATAAAGTACCCTCAGATAGTCAGGTATTGATTTATTTTGCGGGTCACGGGTACGCCGTTGATGATGAAATCGGAATTAAGGGATATCTCATTCCTGCGGACGGCAAGCCGAGCGAAAAAGCAACCTGGTTTTCCATGACTGAGATGCTTTTGTCCATCGAGCGATTAGAAATACGGCATACCTTACTCATTCTCGATTGCTGCTTTGGTGGCACATTTCGCTTCGCAGGTCGCTATCGGGGAGGTAGTCCGGTAGCGCTAAATAAATTATACCGCCAGCATTTTGTCCATTTTGCAGCAAGTACGTCTTGTCAAGTACTCACCTCTACTTCACCAGAGCAGGAGGCACTAGATTTTTTAGGATACGGATCTGAAGAAAAGCACTCTCCATTTGCCAAGTTGCTTATGCAAGGCCTTAGCGGAAGCGCCGATTTGATCAAGGATAAAATAATCACTACGGCCGAATTATTTACTTACCTACAAAGAAGGTTACCAGATATTACAAAACCTACGGGCAACCCCCAACAAGTGGGATTATTTGCGTTGGACAAACATAAGAACGGAGAATTTCTTTTTGCTCCAATTGATTTTAATTTAGAAGATCTCGAGGAGCTCAAGTATAAAAATCCTTACAAGGGACTCAATGCTTACGAAAAAGAGGATGCAAACCAATTCTTTGGCAGAAGTGCAGCCATTTCTACATTATGGTTACACCTGAACACGCACCTGCTGACGATTGTAACTGGTGCATCCGGTAGCGGAAAATCTTCTCTGGTAAAAGCAGGCATCGTTCCTTTGCTTTTGCAAGAGAAGAAAAAGGTTCAAATTATTTCTCCTGGCCGGTATCCATTATCAGCTCTAGCCCAAGCAAGCAATTTTGAGGTGTTGGTCATCGATCAGTTCGAACAATTGATCACCCAGGCTCAAGAAACTGCTGAAGTGCCATTTTTCCAGGCGATAGAAGCTATCTTGCAGGAGGGTAAAAAGATCATTGTCACGGTCAGAATTGATCTTGAAGGTCAATTGGCTATTCCAAAAGATTTGAGAGAAATTTGGGAGGCTGGCCGTATCGTCGTTCCCCCTTTTTCGCCCGAAGAACTTCGTGAAATCATCATCACTCCAGCACTTCGTGCGGGTCGGTTTTTTGAACCACCTAATCTCGTTGATCGGATCATCGAGGAAGTCATCTCTTACCCAGGAGCTTTACCTTTACTCTCTTATACCCTACAACAGCTATTTGAAAAGTGTAAGGCCAATCTTTACCGTAACATCGAAGAAGTAGATTACATAGATCTCGGAGGGGTCATTGGGGCATTACAAACCAGTGCCGACAATGTCTTTAAGGAATTAGAGGATGAGGATAAGCAGAAGCAGACCACTATGCAGCATCTACTCTTACGCATGGTTTCCATCTCCGGTGGAGAGATGGCCGGGAAGCGGGTACTAAAAGAGGAATTGATCTATGATGACCCAGCCGAGAATGAACGGATAAAAAAAGTGATAGGCATTTTGGAACATCAGCGCCTAATCCAAGCCGATAAAGACCAAGAAGGAAATGAATATATTCAACCTAACCATGATGCACTTATCCGCTCTTGGAAAAAGGTGCAAGAATGGGTTAAAGCGTTTGGAGAAGAGAATATCTTACTACACGCCAAACTCGAGGCAGCTGTTGAGGAATACCAAGAAGAGGGTCAACCCATTAGTCGACTCTGGTTGTTTAACCCCAGCAGGCGACAAGTTTCACAAGCTCAAAAGAAAAAAGATAAAAAAAGTATTCCTATGGTGCTAAACAGTGCCGAGTATCATTTTTATCAAAGAAGTAAAAAGTGGAATGCGGGAATATTAATTGGTATTGTGGTAATCGTACTGGCCGTCATCGGAAGTCTGGCTGTCTTGCGAGCGGATGCGGTAAATAACCTTAACAAAGCGAACCGTCTGATTGAATTTTATGATTTTGGTGAAAATGAATTGGCATCATGGGCCTATCGAGACGGTAAATTTGCGGTGATTAATAATAATGGTGATACACTGACTGATTTTATTTATGAATCCCCGACGATGTTTCAATCCGGGTATTCCATTGCCAAAATAAATAATCAGTATGCTGTTTTAGATCAATATGGAGTAGAAGCAACAAATCGTTTCGACTACATGATCTCCACTAATAATAATTATTACAAAGCAGGTCCAGTCAATGAATATCAATATTTAGGAATTGATGCATCCATATTCTTAGATAATCAAAATCCAGACGAAGGCCTCAATATTTTTAGTATTTCAAGGAAAATAGACGATACCAACTATACCATTATTCAAAATGGTGAATGGGGGCTTATAGACGATTCAGGAAAGATAATTTTTGAACCTCAATTCAGAGATATTAGTGTTTTCAACTCTGGAATAATCTGGGGACTAAAAAATGACAAATTTTATATTTTAAATAATAATCATCCAAACTTAACTCCTCGAGAGTTTGAAAGTTATAGCGAATTAGCCCTCTTCGCAACCGGGGTCTATCCTGGCCAGATATCATCAGAAACT
This sequence comes from Saprospiraceae bacterium, assembly GCA_028285085.1. Classification (GTDB taxonomy): domain Bacteria; phylum Bacteroidota; class Bacteroidia; order Chitinophagales; family Saprospiraceae; genus JAHDHW01. Next base: position 47,263 of record JANQQI010000100.1, read on the forward strand.
GCTAAGACAATTTTAAGTCAATACGATAGTGTCAAAGAGCTTAGTGATGGCCTGATTGCCGTTGAAAAAAATGGGCTTTGGGGCTATGTTAATCCATCGGGAGAATTGGTCATTCAACCCCAGTTTGTGGTGGCGCACAACTTTGATCAAGGCTTCGCCCTAGCTCAATTTAGCGAGGAAAGAGGTATTTATGATGGATGTATAATTGATAAAAGCGGAAATTGCCTGGGCGATACACGTGACTTGTGGATTGATGAAATATCTCAATTTAAGAATGGGAAAGCCTGGGTTTTAAATGAAGAATTGGATGAGTCGGTTCGAGGCTATACTTTTTCTGATCACTATTGGGGGGTAATTGATACGATGGGAAATGTGATGATCGAATTGCAGTATGAAAATTATAAGGAAAATCAAAACGGATTTATCTGGGTGAAAAATGCTGAGGAAAGAGGGCAATATGGGGAAACAATCCTGGAAAGTAAATGGGGATTGATTGATTCACTGGGCAACAAAATTTACGAACACAAATTCGATGAAGTGAGCAGCTTAGTCAACGGCAGTGCAATAGTAAAAGAAAATGGTATTTTTAAACACATCAATATATTTGGTAAAACCATCTCGATAGGATCAAATGCCACTCAGGTTCAAGCTGTTCAGATCAACCAGGATTCTACAGGGATGGTTATAGCAAACAGTCCGCCGCAATCAACAAACTATAAATTTCAGCATGTTGATTCTACACTTGATGAACAGCAAGCCATCCTCCAGGCAGCTATTTACTATGATACTGCTGAGCAGTATATAAATTTGTTTGGTTTGAAAGGAGAGAATAATGAAGTGCTCCTCGAACCATCCTATTTTCATATCGAAAAGCATTCTAGCAGGATATTTCTAATAAGCAACGATGAAGAGTCAATCGTAGATTATAATGAGTTGGAGAATGCTATCGACTGGGGATTAATCGCTATATCCGATAAAGTACAAATCCTTGTCCCTCCATTATATGATGAGATAACTACTTATGGAGGCTATATTGCCAGGCTGAAAAAGAATAATAAATTCGGATTGATCAATCTATTAAACCTTGATTCTTTGCCTTGTATTTACTCCAGTATTCAGCCTATACTTGATGAAACATTTTTGGTAAAGCAAAATGGACTACTGGGAATGATTAGCTACCGCCTGGGAATAAACATTCCTCCAGCCTACGAAGAGCTGGGCTTGCCAAATGAAGAACTTGGCTGGATCCGTGCTAAAAAAGATGGTAAATGGGGTTGGCTTGATCGGCAAGGTAATATAAAAATATCATTGCAGTATGACGTTGCTACGCCATTTTATAATGGTAAAGCTCAAGTTGCTCAAACACCTTATCCAACGCCCTTTCCTATTAACAAGAAAGGGCAGATGGTATTAGAATGAGAAGAGGCTTTTGATATAAAAAACCCACAACTTAATCCAGTAGTCGATTAAAAAATGTCAGATTAGTTTTGCTAACTCTCAGCGTCTTCATTCTGGGTAGATTTTTTCCATCGCGTTTTCAGTTGGCAGATCATCTATGCATGAATGGAGATCATGAATGCATATACTTATGATCGAATATATGCATCCGGCTTAGCATCACCTTTATCAATCCAATGATAAAAGATTATTTCTGTCGACTCCTTTTTATCATCGCGACTAGAGCTGGCGGAAACCAGTTATTGGTAAAATTTACAAGGCTATTATAGATTCTCATTTTTGTGTTGTCATCTTCCTTTCTACTAAAAAAAGTCGTTGTAATTCTATTTTTATTGATAGGCTTAATCTCTGCCTCGTACCTACCGTAAGTATAATAATACAAGGCTAAAGATTTACGACTTCTTTCTTCCGGGCACTGCAAGGGGTCTGGATGACCGTGCCAGGAATCATCCGTTGTTGAGAAAATAACAAGTCTGTTAAACAAAGGCAAAATTTTTGTCACACACCTACTTTTGTCTTTTTTCCAAAGCTCAAAATGACCACCATACTCCTCTTTCCAATTTTCATTTAAATAAATTAATACATTGATTCTTCTATCCAATTTTAAAAGCTTGTGCTTATGAAAATCAACGTGTAGCTTTAAATATCCTCCTCTTTTGATCTCATGAAAGCCACCACCATGAAAGTAGGGATCCGGGATTAACGTCTCTTTTATTCCGGTTAATTGTTGTAAAAACTCAAGGAATGGTTGCGAATTAAGGTAGGCCACAAAAGACCGGGTCATTGGCCCAAATCGAGATACACCTCTAGAAGCATATTTTAATTCATTCGGATTTGAATAATAAATATCCTCTTTACCCTGCCCTAAATCTGGAAACTCCTTTAGAATATTTCGAAGTTGTACGTCGTCAAAAAAGTCATCGAAGCTAATATTTGGGAATGGAGGATTACTTATGTAATCCTTATGCATAGTTGCACCTAATGTCATTAGTGCTTTTTCTGACATGGTTAAAAAATTCGGTGAAGCCATAAAATGAAATAAAAATTTAGCCTTAAGTCAAGCAGACTTAAGTATTGGGGTTGTTAAAAATGGGGGCAGTTATAAGAGTAAATAATTCCGAATAATGAATATCAAGTCGATATTCAAGTGAAAAAAACCTAAGTTACTTGTAGTGGCCAATTGCAGAATAAAGTAAGGTTTTCTCAGGCAGCAGTTTATTATTAATAAATAGGTCTTCTATCAGTGGTTATCGGGATAAAAATTGTATGCAATACTAAATTCGCATCCATTAATTCTAAAAGTATAAATGCATTTAGCTTAGAAAATGCTGCATGGAGAAGTGATTTTTGTTTCACTATTTATGAAATGACTAATTTAATATAAGATCAAAAGCCCGTTTCTGAATATAGGTGAATCTTAGGCGGTTATAGAGCTACAGAAACCATCTCAATCCACCAACTATCATTTTAATTCTTCCCGTATCCCAATTTTTTTCATTAATATCACCGCTTATACATCGAGGCTTACCGAATCTACATCTATCAAGAGAAGTGGCTGCATCTCCAATAGATTTGTAGAAACAAAAAAGTCGTAGATATTATGAAAAAGATTTTAATAGTCATCGTTTGTTTCTTCTTGGGCAATCACCTCTTTGCTCAGTTATTTATGGAAAAGGGGAATCTGAAGGTCGGCATATCCGTCACTCAAGGCGATAGAATGCTTCCCATTGATCAACTCTGTAAAGGTTTTCATCCATATACTAATGTACCGATTGACCTCATGGTGCCCGAAGGTAGTATGGTCAATTTAATTAAAGATTCTATCAAAGCAGTTAACACGAGACTCATGCTCTACAACCAAGAGCCGGATTATATTCATCAGCCCGAAGCAGAGTATAATAATTTTAGCACGAATATGGGACCGGGTGCTATCAATAGCTATTCATTTATTGATGACGACTTAAAGGATACGCTTACTATCGAATGGAAGGTGGATTATGGCCAACCGAGGTTGCTTGATTTATATCCTGCAAATTATTTTGCGGAGTATAACACTTATACTTTTCAAGATAATTATGAATCCTATCCCGACTCCGTCAAGTTCGACTGGTCCAGTGTCGAATATCTTGAAGAACAAGATGAACGTGGATTTCCGATTTCTCCGGCTTTCCCTTACAATCACGCAGGCTTACTCTTTGTAGTGTATTTGACGGAAAATGCGATGATCCAAATGAAAGGTTATCACGATGATTTCCAAAAAATTAAGATTAGTAATCCTTTCGATTTACTCCTTTACGAAGATTTACAGCCCGGAGCGTATGAATTTATTGCTCAACCCTATGAGGATGCTCCGGAGCAGTTATGGTTGAAATATCCTTTTACGATTAAGCCACCTTGGTGGAAAACGGGCCAGTTTAAATCTTTAGTAGGCTTAACCCTGATTATTATCCTGGCTATAATTATCATTTTATCATTGATCACGAGGCAAAGAAGACGGGAAAAAGAATTGCGTTGGCAGCAGCAGATCACCGATGCGGAGCTAAAAGCCATTCGAGCACAACTAAATCCTCATTTTTTATTCAACGCCTTGAGTTCCATTCAAAATTTAGTCAATCAGCGAGATAATGAACGCGCCAATTTGTATATTACTAAGCTGTCTCGGTTGCTTAGACGGGTATTGTCCTCATCAGAAAGCCCATTTCAAGAATTAGAAGATGAACTTCAGCTGACCAGACTATATTTGGAATTAGAACAATTACGTTTCCCTTTTACTTTAAAAATTGATATTGATAAATCCGTTGATAGCACGACTCTTGTACCCGTGATGTTACTACAACCTTATGTCGAAAATGCCGTTAAACATGGTGTCGCGGGTAATCCAGAGGGAGAAATTACGATAAAAATTAGTAGTAATAGCTCCCAACTCAGCATTAATATTTTGGATAATGGTCCTGGTTTATCCGGTCCTAATAATGGTCAATCGAAGGGCTTAGAACTAGGGAATAATCAAATTCACCACCTAGATAATTTATATATGGAACAAGCCTCGGTAAGTATTAAAAACCGAACAGATCAAAAGGGAGTAATCGTAAAAATAAAGCTCCCCATTGAATAAATGATAAAGTCGATTTGAAACGCAATCACCCTTCCGTTTTCAAACTATTATTTAGAGCGTATTCGGAATTTGTTCTTTAGGTCGAAAACTGGCAATTTTTTGTGTAAACGAAGCTCTTTTTAAGGAGCATAGCCGAAGGCTATGTGAACGCAGTGCAGTTTCTTTGAAACCAAATGTCCAGTGGATATTTGACGGAGAGAACCGCTAGCGGATATTAAAAGTGACGCCTGCTGCAGGCAGGTTTGTAGACCAATTAATAATTTCCGAACACGCTCTTAACTCGTAAGCAAATGAAAAAATACAAAGCATTAATTGTAGACGACGAAAAAGGCAATCGGGAACTGCTCAGTGCGATGCTTTTAGAACATTGCCCACAAATAGAAAAGATATCCTTTGCGCAGTCAGTAGCCGAAGCAGAGCAGTATCTAAAAAAGGGAATAATCGATGTCGTCTTTCTCGATATTGAAATGCCACGCGAAAATGGTTTTGATCTCTTAAATAAGTTTAGCACCATAGATTTTAAAATCATTTTCGTAACGGCCTACGATGCTTATGCCCTAAAAGCCATTAAATACAGCGCGCTTGATTATTTATTAAAGCCAGTAGATCAAGCAGAATTGATGGTGGCGGTTAATAAGCTAGATGCTTTTGAAGATCAAAAAGCACAACTGGATTTGTTAGCCTATAATCTTCAAAACAATGACAACCGACGTATTGCGCTGGCTACTCAAGAGGAAGTTCTCTTTGTGAGCGTAAGCGATATTATACATCTCCAGGCAGAAGCCAATTACACCAAAGTCTATTTAAAAAATGAAGAACCGGTTTTACTTTCAGGAAACATCGGTCACTTCGAAAAACGCTTAAATGATCAACGGTTCTACCGTAGCCATCAATCACATTTAATCAATATAAAGCACATCAAAAAGTACGTCAAAACGGAAGGTGGGTATTTCGTCATGACGGACGGAAACCGTGTCCCAATCTCTCGTATCAAACGCGAAGAGGTTAAGCGATTACTGATGAAATAAGCTGATGGATCGTTGAACCCATTTGATAAATCTTAATAAAAAAGGGGCTATAATAAATAGTCAAGCTTCACGTTTCCTAATAACACACTATAACTAAAGCCATTGAATTAATGATGAAATTTGCTTCACTATTATTAGTAATATTTCTGTTTGCCAATTGCAATAAGAAATCAGACACAGAGGAAAAAAGATTCGATAGAGAACTGGAAATCAAGATATTTACAGACAGCCTAAATGTATCTTCTGAATACATTATTGATTCATTCTATGTTCAAATAAGCTGTTCTATTGCTCCGGTAGAGACCATAAGATTGAGTCATAATGATACTTCTCTACTATTTGGTGTCACAGATTTTTGTTGTCCTGCCCTACCTGATATCCCCCCTATTGCCGAAAAATTTTTAATAATCTATGGTGCAGATAGGGAACAGGTTTCGTCAATAAAAATAACGAGCGAGAGAGTAGAAATTGATGGAGAATCAAATTGTGAAATCCTCGATGCGGAATCTGAATCAACATCAAATACAGTGAACTATGATGGTGAAACGATTTTCTTAGAGATTTACAATTAAAGCGAAGAGCACTAAAAGACGACCTTCAAAATCTAGGTTACTTTACTATTCGAAAGCATTATTGATCGATCTTCTTAGTTACTCATGAGGATCAGATAATGAGATTCTTTTAAAAAGTACCCCCTGCACTTATCCTCTCCACCAGTACCCTTAAATCAAGGTTTTTCAATATATTTGGTTAAAACAAGAACCAATGAGACAATATTACTACGCTGAAGACAATCAACAGATTGGCCCTATCAGCTTTGAAGAGCTGAAAACGAAAAATATTAGCCCAGATACACTCGTATGGTTTGAAGGGTTGGGCGATTGGACACGCGCCGGTGATATCAACGAACTGGCTGAGCTATTCCCCACAGCACAAGAGACGAGCACACCACCGCCACCTCCTCCTCCCCCACGCCCGGATGTTGGTGCGACCACCAACGCCCCTCAATACCGCTCACAGCAGCAACGCTATCGCCCCAGCAGCGCCGAGCGGCCAAAAAACTGGTTAGTAGAATCCATTTTGGTCACCATTTTTTGTTGTTTGCCACTGGGAATTGTCGCGATCATCAATGCCTCGAAAGTTGATTCTAAGGTCAGCGCTGGAGATCTTGAAGGCGCCGGCGAAGCCTCCCGAGAAGCTGGAAAATGGGTCAAAATCACCTTTTGGGTAGGATTAGCGATCAATGTGCTGGTGTTGTTCTACTACGTAGCCATGTTTAGTGTAGCGATGTCTTCTTTCTAATTCTGAATTAGCGCTTGTCTCGCTGGCTAAAATATACGCTCATTGCTATTGCATTTATCCTCGGTATTTTCATCTACGGGAATAATGATCCGGCGAGTAGTGGATGGTTTCCCCGTTGTGCCTTTTTGAATTTGACGGGACTTCAATGCCCGGGATGCGGCTCACAACGCTGCCTACACGCTTTGCTGAATCTAGATATCATTACAGCCTTCCGCATGAATCCTTTGGTGGTCATGGCTATCCCCTTTCTGCTGGGTGCAGTTTTGACGGAGCATACCCGCCTGGGCGTAGAATATCCCAAGCTGTACCGCTTCTTTCACAGCGCCTGGACGATACGCATTATTTTCGTATTGATTGTAGTCTACTGGATTGGACGTAATCTGTAGCTTCTATAATTGCTGTCCAAAGCGGATCAGATTACCATCAAGATCGAGGATCGAGAACTCGCGCACGCCCCAAGGTTTATCTTCCAGAGGGCCATTGGGATGTACGACGCCCTTGGGCTGCAATTCAGCGTATAAAGCATCGATATCTGCCACGAAAATGTAACAGCTGGTATTTTGAGGAAAGATAGGATCATCGCATTTCCAAAAATGGATGCTGACGGTATCACGTTGTACAATACCGTAGCCCTCATCACAAAATGCGGATTGGAATCCCAATTGCTCAACGTAAAATGCTACAGTACGTGGAATATCCAACGAAGCGAGCACCGGATTACTCTTGAGCAATTGGGATGACATAGGTCGATTAGTTCTTGATTTTTGGAAAGGCGTGTTTATTTCCCCGTTCCACTAGCCCCACTTCCAGTTGGCTTTTCCTCCAGGAATTTCTCCATCACTTCTTCAAGTTGCTCTCCGGCAATTCCTTTGGAAATGATCTTTTTGTCCTTATCGAGGATAAACACACGTGGTGTGGTGCGGATGTCGTAAATGGTTTTGTACTTCGACAACAAGTAGGGATCGACGACATTCACCCATTTACCCATCTTGCGTTCCTTGATCGTCTCCCAGCATTTGGGAACATCCTTCGTCACTTTAGTACAAATGGCGAAAATCTCTATGCCCTTAGGGGAATACTTGTCGTAAAACTCAATGATTTTCGGAATGGACTTTTTGCAATGCCCGCAATCAGGATCCCAAAAGAACATGATGGTGTAATCTGAATCGACATCGTGTAGTTCTAGTTGCTCACCACTTTCCAACTTCATTTTAATATTGGGAGCTGTTTTACCAACTAAAATGGGTTCAAGCGTTGCAGCATTCTTACAAATCTTTTCTTTGGACTCTTCGGTTACCCACCAGGCTTTACCATTACAATAGTAATTATTTGCAAGATGCACATAAACAGCATCCATGCCAACAAACTTGGATTTAGCGTATTGATTAAGGAAGTGAATGAGGAAGAATTTGAAATTCTCGTTTTGTGTCTCTGGCTTCATTTGCCCAAACAACACATCCAAAGTTTGATTGATGGTATCGGGATGTTGTAGCGTCAAATTCTCAACGAAATTAGTCACTTTTTTGAAAAGAACCGGCCCACGAATTAGACGCTCATCGGAAAGATTAATATGATCAAAATAATGGCCGCGATAATACTCGAACCGCTGTCGCTTAATATCATCTTCGGTCCCCTCGGTAAACTCTGGCAGTTCCACATCCCACGTCGCTTTAATGATCGCCGCGGTCAGGCCTTTAGGATAGGATTTTACGATATCTTCTTGGTAAGCACGAACTTCCGTATTAATAGCCGACATGCTGGCTTCGAGGCTGGCTTGCTTGTTTTCGTCGGCCGTTTCCATTTGTTCACGCAACTTGGCGGCTTCGCCTCCTTTGGTATTCAGCAGACGAGTATAATCATAGAAACGTTGATTTTCGGGTGATCCTTCAATCTTGCGGTTCCCAATAAGATCATTCACATCGGTCTGAACGGTGAAGTGCTGATCATTTTCGTCGATCACTACTTCAAAATAGCGATTATCCGGCGGCATGATAATCAGGTAAAGACCACCGGGCATGGCTTCTTCACCGGCAAATACAAAATGCCCCTGATCGTTGCGTATTATGGTATCCTTGAAATATTGCTTATTACCGTAGTGATTGCCCAGATACAGCGTATCATTCGCAAAGTTATCAATACGTATCTCAAGTTGGTAGCCCGACTGTGCTTGCAGGCTCACAACGAATAAGGTCAGAATAGCTAGAATCCAGCCAGACTTTTTCAACATAGTAGAATAAGTTTTCGAATTTCGAATAATGACATTGATAGCAGAAAATTCGACATTAGACTAATCAAATTTCACACCTTTTCTATAAAAATGAAAATGCCAGCGCTAGCCTTAATACTTCCTTAACAACTACTCGTCGTCACTCCCCCCTTGTTCCTTCTTTTTGGCCAGCTCCTGTTCCAATGCTTTTAATTCCGCTTCTGCCTTGGCAACCTTGGTCTTCAAATCGGCTAAGCGTTCCTCCTCGGACTTGATACGTTGGCGTTCTTCGTTGATGCGCTGTGCCGTTTCTTCCTTGACCCGGTTGATCTGCTCGGTTGCCTGTTGTTTCGCTTGGTAAACCGCATCGGAAGATTCTTTCTGAGCAGTACTGATTTCATCCAGCGACGTTTTCCGTGCTTCCTCAGCCTCAGCGAGATATTTGGCTTTCTTCTCTGTAGTTTCCTTTTGGATATTGCCAATCTCTTCGGTGGCCCGCGCTCGGCTGGCCGCGATATCTTCCTTGGACGATTGCTCTACAGCCGCCGTCTCAGCTTCATACTCTGCGATTTTATCTTCCGAATCTTTCTTAGCCAGTGCGATGGCTTCGGCGGCCTGCTGCTTGGTGGCGGCCACCTCTTGGGCGGCAGTTTCCTGCGTCTGAGCGATCTCTTCGGCCGCCTCTTCCCGGACTTTCAACACCTCCAGAGCGGAAGCTTCTTTGGCTTTTGCGGCATTCTCTTTAGCCTCGCTGATCTGCTGAGCCACTTGCTCCTGTACTGCTGCTATTTCAGTAGCTGCTTGATCACGCGCCTCGGCTACTCCGTTGGCGATGCTTTGACGCTGACGCGCAGCGTCTTCCTTAGTCGTTCGGATACTTTCAGCCTCTTCGCTCTGTACTTTGGCGATCGTCTCCGCGGCGCTACGCTTGGCTTCGGCCACTTGAGTATTGCTTTCTTGACGAGCTAAGGCTTCCTGCTCTTTTAAGCGCGCGATTTCTCGTGCTGTGGTTTCCTGAATACGCGCCAATTCTGTGGCCGAGCGCTCCTTAGCTTCGATGACCTCTTCTGCGGATACGTTCTCCGTTTCAGCTGCTTTCTCACGGGCCGCAGCAACTTTTTGCGCTACTTCATCTTGGATTTCCTTAATTTTTTCCTGGGCCTTTTCCTGGGCGTCCGCTACCGAACTCGCGTAGTCCGTCTTAGCGCTTTCGGCATTTTTCTTGGCCTCTTGCACCCGTTGAGCGGCCTCCTCCTGTGCTTTCTGAATCTCGGTGCTCGCACGTTCTTTTGCTTTTACGACTTCTTCGGCGGAAGCCGTTCGCACCTGAGTTTCTGCCGCACGGGCTTTTTCTACAGCTGCTTTTACTTCGGCTTGTATCTTGGCAATCTCTTCACTGGCGCGTTCTCTGGCACTCGCCACTTCAGAGGCAATTTTTGTTTTTTCATCGCTGGCTCGATTTCTTGCCGCAGCGACTTTCTCAGCTTCTTCGGTATTGATTTGCTGGATGGTCTGAGCAGCGCGCTGACGCGCTGCTGATACATCGGCAGCCAATTCAGATTTTTCGGCATCTGCTTTCTCCTTCGCAGAAGCGACCTCCTCGGCGGAACTCGATTGGGCTTTGGATACCTCGTCGCGCGCCCGCTCTTTCTCAACCGCAACTTGCTGTTGAGTTTTTGAGATTTCCTCCGCAGCCTTCTGCTTGGCTTCGGCAACTTCTAAGGCACTCGCCTCCTTTTCTTTGGCCACATTTTCCTTGATTTCCGCTACTTCACTGGCGCTACTCTCCAGAATAAGCGCCTTCTCTTCGGCCCCTTTCCGACGTGCTTCGGCGACATCGAAGGCAATTTTTTCCTTTTCGATGACCGCATTTTCACGGACTCGGGCCACCTCTGCGGCCGTCTCTTCGCGTACCGAGAGAATTTGTTCTGCCGCAGATTTTTTCGCGGAGACCACATCCTCCGTCGTCTTATTTTGCTCTTCGGAAGCTTTCGCACGCGCCTCCTCTATCATTTTTCGTGTTTCCTCCCGAATTTTATTCAACTCATTTTGTGAATTTTCCCGAGCAGTGGCGATCTCGTCACTGTATTCTAGCTTGGCTAACTCGAGCCGCTCTTTCACTTTTTTAATCTCTTCGGCTGCTTTTTCTCTGGCGGCAGCGACCTCCGCGGCGGATTCAACTTTCGCATTCTGAATGGCCTCAGCCGCCCTCTGTCGCGTCGTTTCTACATCCAGATTGATACGCTCGATTTCGGTAGAAGCATTAGTCCGCGCGTCGGAAACGGCTTGGGCGATAGCTTCCTTTTCCTTGTCAATCTCGGATTGTGAAGTCCGGCGTGCCTCAAGTACTTCCTGTGCATAAGCCGCTTTTTTAGCCGCAGCTTGCTCTTTTGCAGCGGAAATTTCCTCCTGCAGACGTGCTTTAATCTGTTCTCCTTTCTGTTTTTCTGCTTCAATCTCTTCCCGGACACGTACCTTTGTCTCCTGGAGTTCCTTGCGCAAAGCAGCCAATTCTTCGTCGTTCAAAAGACTGATATCGGCAACCTTACGTACGCCAGAAGTGGTTGCGCTAATAGGCCGATCATCCTTTTTTTTGCTTTTCCCTGGCGTCAAATCATTATCCGTTAAAACAACATCTTTCACTTTACTTTGATCCAGGCTTTGCTCAAAACAACGAGCCAGCGTCACAAATTCTGCTTGTCGACTACCGTTGACCGTAAATTTGCGCATCTCATTGCTAATATTGTTCTTGATGTAGATCGTATTGATAGGATTGCTCGAAAACCACTTAATTGCGGCCATATCTAATTGTAGAATATTCTGATGAACCGGGGCACCTCCGGTACGTGACACTTCCCCCATTTCAATAAAGCGATAGCTCTTACGCACGCTGGACTTATCCATGAAGATAATTTCGTCATCTTGATTGAATTCTACCCCACTTTTTGAAAACACGCGTCCCAAAACTCCTTTCTCATCGCTCATCAGCTCAATACTGTACGAATAGTTACCCCGAACCACGAGGGTTTGAAGTTTTGTTTTTAGAATTTGCGTGCCTCCAATGACTTTATTCTCTTCTATGATCGACCCACAATTTTGAGCATTAGCTGCGGAAGAAAAAAGACAAAGTAGTAGAAAAACAAGTGGTAGGAAAGTGTGCCGCATGATTTAGTGATTTTTACACAATATACTAAATTGAACTCGATTTAGAGTACGATTAAAGGCCCGTTTGCAATTCGTTTGGAGGCTTTTGAAATCCTCATTTTGTTTAAAAATTGCCAACTAAAAGCCCGATAATCATTCAGTATTTTGGTGGAAGAATAGACTAATTATTTAGTTAGAATTAATCAGATCATTCCAATGTCTACTGTAAATCAAGCCAATGTAATGCCGAACATCGCTTTGAGAACGATTTTTCGGTGAAAAAAAGTACTTTTTGGTGAAAAACGGCGGTAACTAACGCTTTGCTGCCAAGAGATAAAGAATCGCCATTCGCACGGCCACTCCATTCTCAACTTGTTGCAAGATAATAGAATGATCGGAATCGGCCACATCTGAAGTGATTTCAACTCCTCGATTAATAGGACCAGGATGCATAATCACAATCTCCTTATCCAAACTGTCCAGAATAGCCTTATTGATTCCAAAATGCTGAGAATATTCCCGCAACGAAGGGAAATAGCGAATATCCTGACGCTCCAATTGGATACGCAAGATATTGGCGATATCGCACCAAGCTAAAGTTTCTCGCAGGTTATAGGACACCTCTACCCCAAGCTTTTCAATATGGCGGGGAATCAGGGTTGGGGGGCCGCAAACACGGACCGAAGCGCCCAATTTTTTCAAACAAAAGATATTACTCAAGGCGACTCGGGAGTGTAAGATATCGCCAAAAATTGCCACTTTTTTGCCCGCGAGTTCGCCTACGGCTTCACGCATCGAGAAGGCGTCAAGCAATGCTTGAGTGGGATGCTCGTGGGTGCCGTCTCCGGCATTGATGATGTTGGCATCAATATGGCGAGCCAGAAAACTCGGTGCACCGGGCGCCGGGTGTCGCATCACTACCATATCAACCTTCATGGATAAGATGTTATTCACGGTATCCAGCAAGGTTTCTCCTTTTTTCACAGAAGAGGAGGAAGCCGAAAAGTTGACGACATCCGCAGATAAGCGTTTTTCTGCCAATTCGAAAGAGATGCGCGTCCGGGTAGAATTTTCAAAAAACAGATTAGCAACGGTGACATCACGCAGAGAAGGCACTTTTTTGATCGGCCGGTTGATGACTTCTTTGAAATTTTCGGCTGTTTCAAAGATAAGTTCCAGATCTTTGACTGTCAGGTACTTAATCCCGAGCACATGTCGGGTACTCAGTTGAGAATTCGTCATTTATCTAGCTCTTGCTCGCAAATAATAAAATTCGATCTTCACCATTTTGCTCTTGCCATTCCACCTTAACGTAGGCCTCATCAAGCGCATCTACCGTCAAGCCAACATAATCAGATTGGATCGGTAAATGTCGGTTGAAGCGACGATCTACTAAGGACAACAGCTCCACCCGATCAGGACGCCCGTAGTGCTGTAAGGCCGTCAGCGCCGCCTGAATGGTCCGCCCCGTATATAACACATCATCGACCAGAATCACCTTCTTCCTTTCCACCAAAAAATCCATCATAGTACTACTGGCCTGAAGGGGTTTTTCTCGAATCCTGAAATCATCACGGTAAAAAGTAATGTCTAAGTGGCCACTTTGGATGTGCTTGATCTTTAAGATGGCCTTGAGGCGTTGGACGATTCGATCTACCAGCATCGTACCACGCGGCTGAACACCAACGAAACAGGCATCGTCAAAGTGATCATAATTTTCAATCAACTGATGACATAGCCGTTCGATCGTCAGCCTAAAGTGGTCTTCTTCCAGTATGACGCGTCCTTTATCCATACCGGGGCAAATATACCTCAGAGAATGTGGTTTGTAAAAAAATCCTTCATATTGTTTTCCACCAATACGAAATTTGACCTGCTGCTCTAGATTGCCAGGAGATAGAACTTACTTTTTCTTCGCCTTTGACCAGGCATCTTTCAAACTAACCGTTTGATTGAACAGCAAATTATCCGAAGCGAAATTCGTATCAGCACAAAAATAGCCCTTACGCATAAACTGGAAACGCTCCCCGGGACGTGCATTGGCCAAACTCGGTTCAATCCATACATTATCCAATACCTTACGGGAGTCATGATTGAAAAATTCCATGAAATCTTTATCCTCATGCCCTACTGGCGTAGGATCCGTAAACAGACGATCGTATAGATTGACTTGGGCCCGAAGCGCATGAGCCGTCGAAACCCAATGCAAGGTGCCCTTAGCTTTGATCCCAGAGGTATCTGAGCCACTTTTACTATCGGGATAGTAGCGGCATTTCAATTCAATGACTTCACCATTCGTATCCTTAATTACCTCATCACAGGTAATGATATAGGCATTTTTCAGACGAACATTGCGGCCAGGGCCCAAACGGAAGAATTTTCTCGGAGGATCTTCCATGAAATCCTCCCGCTCGATGTATAATTCTCGCGAAAATGGGATTTCACGGCTTCCCATGCTATCGTCTTCAGGATTATTGATGGCCGCCAGCAGTTCCTCCGCACCTTCCGGGTAGTTGGTAATGGTTACTTTTAAAGGATTAAGCACCGCCATCACCCTTGCCGTCGTTTTATTGAGTTCCTCACGAATACAGGATTCCAATAACTGAATCTCAATGACATTATCGCGCTTGGCCACACCGACTTTATCGCAGAAAGTACGCAAGGCCGCCGGCGGATATCCTCTACGGCGCATCCCGGCAATCGTTGGCATCCGGGGGTCATCCCAGCCATCGACAAAACCTTCATTGACAAGCTTCAACAAACGACGCTTACTGGTAATCATGTAAGCCACATTCATACGGGCAAACTCAATTTGTCGCGACGGGAAAATCTCTAGGTTCTCAATAAACCAGTCGTATAATGGTCGGTGGTGGATAAACTCCAGCGAACACAGCGAGTGGGTAATATTTTCGATCGCATCACTTTGACCGTGTGCGAAATCATACATAGGGTAAATGCACCACTTGTCTCCAGTGCGGTGATGATGCTCGTGCTTGATTCGATAAATCAAGGGATCGCGCATGAGCATATTGGGCGAAGCCATATCGATCTTGGCGCGTAGCACGCGTGCCCCGTCGGGGAATTCACCGTTTTTCATTCGAGCGAACAAATCGAGGTTTTCCTCAACGGAACGATTACGATACGGACTTTCAACACCAGGCTGAGTTGGTGTCCCTTTGCCTTCCGCAATTTCTTCGGCGGTAGAATCATCCACATAAGCTAATCCTTTTTTGATCAACTTAACCGCTAATTCATAGAGCTGATCGAAGTAATCGGAGGCGAAGTACTCCCGCTCATCCCATTCGTAACCTAACCAGCGAATGTCATTGCGAATATTGTCGACGTATTCCGTACTCTCAGTTGTCGGATTCGTATCATCGAAGCGCAGGTTGGTCACACCGCCATATTTGGCCGCCGTTTCGAAGTTGATGCAAATTGCTTTGACGTGACCAATATGCAAAAAACCATTGGGCTCAGGCGGAAAGCGGGTATGGATATTAAACCCACTACCACGTTCTTGGAGATCTGATTCAATGATTTGTTCTATGAAATTGAGTGATTCTGTCTTTTCTGTCATTTTATATCGTCTAGAATTAAACTTAGGCTTTGTAACTCCAATTCAACAAAAGAAGTTCAAAATACCGGATTAATCATTTGGCTTACATGCGCTCGGGCATTTCTACACCCAGCAATTGCATAGCGTTGCGCAAAGCCTGTGCCACAGCCTGACTCAACTGTAGCCTAAATACTTTCGCCTCACCCGACTCTGCTTTGATCATAGGGAGATCGTGGTAGAAACGGTGGAATAGTCGCGCCAAATCAAACGCATAAGCGGCAATCATGGAAGGATCGTATTCCGCTGCAGCCTGCTGAATCGTTTCGGGGAAAGCAAAAAGATGGATAATTAAATCCCGTTCTTGCTCCTTTAAGTCATTATAATTCGCGGAAGCAGCCGCATCATATTCGCCAACCTTACGCATAATGGATTGAATCCGAACGAAAGCATTTTGGATATACGGCCCGGTATCGCCCTGCAGATCGACCGACTCTTGCGGATCAAAGACCATGCGCTTGCGCGGATTGACCCGTAGAATGAAGTATTTCAGAGCAGCTAGGCCGATTCTTCGGAAGATATCCGCCCGGTCAGCGGCTTCAAGACCTTCCAATCCGCCGCGTTCTTCAGAGCTTTTACCCGCTTCCGCAATGACTTCTGCGATTAAATCATCCGCATCGACGACGGTTCCTTCCCGAGATTTCATTTTCCCGGTAGGCAAATCAACCATACCGTAAGACAGGTGGTACATCCCTTCGGCATAAGGCGCTCCAAAGCGCTTCATAATTTCGAAGAGTACTTTGAAGTGGTAGTCTTGTTCGTCGGCTACCACGTACACCATCTTGTCAACGCCAAAGTCATTGTAACGCAATTCAGCCGTTCCGATGTCTTGAGTCATGTAAACAGAGGTGCCATCGGAGCGTAGAACGAGCTTATGATCCAGTTTGGCATCTTCCAGATCAATCCAAACGGAGCTATCTTCTTTTTGGTAAAAAATACCATCCTTTAATCCTTGCTCAACGTATTCTTTTCCGAGTACGTAGGTATCCGATTCATAATACAGCTTATCGAAACTGACTCCGAGAGCGCCATAGGTTTCGTCAAACCCCTGGTACACCCAGCTATTCATCATCGACCAAAGCTGACGGGTGGCGGGATCATTGCTTTCCCAGCGGAGGAGCATATCTTTGGCCTGACCACCAAGATCACTGTGCTCGTTGAAGTAAGTATTTTTATAATAACTGAAAAAAGCATCGGCCGCTTGCCCTTCTTTAGCAGTATTCCGGTAAGTAGCCTGACCGGCTTCACTATCTTGCCATGCTTTATACTCTGCGCGGAATTTCTGCTCGAATAATACGTAGTACTTTCCAACCAATTGATCACCTTTGATCCCGGAGTTTTCGGGTGTTTCACCTTCTCCGAACAGTTGCCAAGCCAACATACTTTTACAAATCGCGATACCGCGATCGTTGATGATTTGTACCTTGTGTACTTTGTAACCTGCGGCCGCTAAGATTTGTGAGCAGGACCATCCCAAAAGGATATTACGAATATGCCCCAGATGTAGAGGTTTATTAGTATTAGGCGAAGAAAACTCCACCATGATTTTTTTACCATTTGGCTCAGCGTAGCCGAAGCGATCTTGCCCACTGATATCCGCCAGAAATTGCTTCCAGTATTGATCGGATATACTCAGGTTTAGAAAGCCTTTGATGACATTAAACGCTTCAATCTCTTCGACGTTATCGACCAGATATTGCCCCAAAGATTCACCAATTTGCTCCGGCTTTTGCTTCGCAGCACGAGTAAAAGGGAATACCACTACGGTGTAATCACCGGTGAATTCCTTTCGAGTCGTATTGATGGTGACTGAATCGGGTGCTACATCGTGTTGATAGAGCGCCGATACGCCTTGGCTAATGCCTTGTTGAATGATCTGAATTATACTCATTCCTTGGTTTTGGTCCTTAAAAAAAATTGAATTACCCAGTCCCAGGTAATTCAACACAAATTTATCTTTAAATGTCTTTTTTCCAAAGAAGTGAATTAGAAATGCACCGTAAAATAGAGGCATTTCCGGATTACATTAGCAAGCTTTTTTAAAATAGCTTCTTCCGTTATGCGCGCGGCTCTGATTTTTTGAGTAGAATTTGGCCAGGCACACAGTTACTAAAAGTCGTTTTACCTTGCCAATGTCCCTCAAGTCGCCACACGGCATCATCCACTTTTAGCAGCAATTGGTAATCTTTAATACACCATTCCATACCTTCGAGTTCCTGATGGGATATGATGTTATTATCGGCTAATCGCAGATAGATGCCACTGTGTAAACTCCCCGTAATTTCCATCTCTGCGTAGATATTGTCCACACGGACAAACGAACGTCCACTAACGCGTTTGCCTTTCTGTTCGATAAACAGTTCCATCTTATATTCCGGCCGAAACCCACCTTCCTCCTGCGTGATGGTACCGACCCAGTATCCACTAATATCCCGATCCTGGGCCTGAAGGGTGCAGAATAGACAAAGCCAAAGGAAAGATAATATCCATCTCATATCTCAAGAGGTAAAATTGCGAGCGTTGCGAAGTACTAAAGATAAATAAAAGCCGCTGAAGATGTTTATTGACAACGGCCTAGCTGTAGTTAAATGAGGCGGTATTAGATAGATCGCCCATTCTCATCTATAAAAACGGAATTACCGTGGAAGAATTATACGTCAGGATGGGTGAAAAAACTAAAAATCGTCTTTCCGTAGTGACGTTCCTCACGATAAAATGGATGATCTTGATAACCGTGATTAGGGTTGTGCTCCATCACAAAAAGGCCATCGGGCTTTAGTAAATCGTGCTTGAAGATCAAATCGGGAATGAGATCGATGGTAGGCAAAGCATAAGGCGGACCGGCGAAGATATAATCGAATTGCAGGCTACAAGTACCCATGAATTTGAATACATCCGCTCGAACAATTCTAATCTTATTTTGAATGCCTAGTTCCTGGCTCGTCTTCTTCACAAAAGCCACACAGCCGCCAAATTTATCGACATAAGTCACATCTTCGCAGCCCCGAGAGATGAATTCGTAGCCATGATTACCCGTACCACCGAAGAGGTCAAGCACTTTGAGACTAGAAAAATCCAGGCGATTTTGCAGGATGTTAAACAAGCCTTCCTTAGCATAATCTGTCGTAGGACGCGTAGGCCAGTTTTTGGCGGGCGGATTAAAGCGCCGGCCCTTAAATTCTCCTCCGATTATTCGCATAGTTTCAAGCTCAAGAGGTCAAAAAACTGGTGTGAAGGTAGCATGCGAAACCGCTCCCCAACCCGCAAATAATCTGGTGCCTGGAGGAATTCAATGTGGCGAACATAGCGGTAGAGCATGCGGAAAATCTCCGATTCCTTAACAATCTGTCCAGCCAGATAAACCGGCATCGTTTCCGGCTTTAGCTTGAATTGATCAAAAATCAAGAGCACGAAATAGAGAAAATCCTGAGTGGCCCGAAACGAAAAGATATTGCTAAACAGTAAATCCCGATCTTGGAAGAGAACAACGTGCATCTTTTGGTCCAGCACATTGACGTACATAAAGTGACCGTTGCGATGCTGCGATAATTGTTGGGTCCCCAATAAAAAAGGCGTTGTCGCATGGTGAAACCGAGCCGTTGGAAAATAACTTTCCATAATTGAGCGCACCCCTTTGTCAATACTGTAGACATTACGACTGTCCAGGCTCGGTAAGTGGTCGATGTGAATCTCATCGTTAGCGCTCAGCGGCATCATTTTGCTGAGGTACACCCGAGCATCTTCTTCGTGATAGAGTGGATTGGGGACGAGGGTGCAGCCCGCGTGAAACAGACATACGGTCACCTCTTGATAGCCTAGTTTCAGCAAGTTATCCTGAAGATAGACTTTGTGCAGCTCGTCTTTGAGAATACTCAGCTCATCACTGTCGGGCATATGATAAGCCCGCATCGCATGCAATTGCTGACGATCACTTACAAAAATAGTAAACCTGTCTGCCCCTACCAGGACAGACAGGTTATAATTAGGAGATGATTTTTTTACAAAAGTCGGTTCTAAGACTTCCGTGATTAACGTTCCCAATTTCCGGCTAGGCTTGGGGTGCTCAGGTCACCGAATTTGATAAAGGAAGTTGGATTATAGGTATTGTCATAGCGCGCAAATCGGGCATCTTTGTAAGGTCCCATAAAATTGCTACGCTTAGTTTTGACCTCTACGACATTTACCAATGTTTGCTGATAGGTCAACGTATCAGCGGTCATTTCAAATTTTACTCCTTCGCCAAAAGGTACATAACGCAAAGAATCCAGATCCAGACCAAATTCTTCAACCTGCTTCATCGCAGCGACGAAAGAAGTATCGTAAATGATGTTCGACTTGGTTGGATCATCCGGGTCACCCTCTACAGCAACGATCATGATCTCTCCATTGCGAAGAACGTAGTTAAGGCTATCGAAATCGGGGGCAAAACCTCCAGTAACCGAACGGTGGATTTCCTGAGCCTGACGGATTGATTGTAAACGCTCGATGACCGCATCTTCGCGGACTTCACGCTCAGCTTTGAAAGCAATAGGTTCTTGGATGTTACTGTAAAGTACCCAAATTAAACCACCAATCAAGGCAATAAGAACAAGGTTAATCACTAATCTCATAATGGAATAAAATTTACGTTGGTTTAGACGCAATAATACTATTTTTTATTTAAAATCAAGCAGGACAGGCTTTCGAAATTTAACAGTCTCGAAATTCTGATATGCTGATACTTTATGAGATGTATTTCCGAGAGATTTTGGTGTGCGAAAAAAGCAAAACCGAGCACTTTTTTACAAAATGCTCGGTTTTGGGAGGATCAGTAACGAGGGGATTACTTAAAATGCTGTTCGCCAATGAGGCATTCGCCGCTATAGGCTGCCCCTTCATCGACAATCATTTTCTTAGCCTTGATCTTGCCTTTGATAAAGGCCGTACTCAAGAGGTGTAATAACCCTCGAACGCTAAGTTCGCCTTCAATCTTTCCCTGTATAGCGGACTCATTACATTTGACGTTGCCTTCGATTCGGCCGGTTTCGCCCATAACGAGTCGCTTTTTGGCATAGACTTCCCCGAGGATCAACCCATCAAGGCGTACATCTTCGGTAGATTTGAACTTACCTTCAATGACGGTCCCTTGAGCAATCACACAGGTCGTTTGTTGAATGGGATTAGTTGGTTTTGTTGCAGTGGTCGCTACTGCGTTATTTTTGTTGCCAAACATGAGTTAAGTGATTGAAATTAGCGATAAATTTGTGGTGATGGTGTTAAAACGGACGGCCAATGATGATTGGCAATCGTTTTATGGATTGCTTTGGAACGTAAATATAAAATAATAAATTAAAAATTTTCAACATATGAATACAATTATTTTAGGCATCGAATCATCCTGTGATGATACTTCCGCTGCGATCCTAAAAGACGGCGAAATCCTAAGTAATTGTACGGCCAATCAGGAAGCTCACCGATTGTACGGCGGAGTCGTACCAGAGGTTGCATCCCGAGCCCATCAAATTAATATTGTCCCGGTAGTGGATATGGCGATCAAACAAGCGGGGATTCAAAAATCCGATTTGAGTGCTATTGCCTTCACCCGTGGCCCGGGCTTGATCGGTTCGCTCATTGTCGGTGTCTCCTTTGCCAAATCAATGGCGCTAAGCCTGGGTATTCCACTTGTAGAGGTCAATCATATGCAAGCGCATATCTTGGCGCACTTTGCAGAAAATCCCAAGCCCAAGTTTCCATTTTTATGCCTCACCGTTTCGGGAGGACATACGCAGATTGTACTCGTCCGTGACTATTTTGATATGCAACTCCTCGGCGAAACTATCGACGATGCCGCCGGAGAGGCCTTTGATAAAACCGGTAAGTTGCTGGGGCTCGACTATCCAGCCGGGCCGCTTATCGATCGCTACGCTCAGCAAGGCCGGCCCGTTTTTGACTTCCCGGAGCCGCGTATCCCGGATTTGAATTTTAGCTTTAGCGGCTTGAAGACCTCGATTCTCTATTTTTTGAAAAAACAACTTGCCGCTGATCCGAACTTTATCCAGGAACATCTGGCTGACATCTGCGCCTCCGTGCAGGACCGTATCGTTTCTATTTTGATGAATAAACTCAAAAAGGCTGCGGAGCAAACTGGTGTAACAGAAGTCGCAATTGCCGGTGGTGTCTCCGCTAATTCTGGCTTGCGCCAAGCGCTAAGACAAACCGGTGAACAGCTGGGTTGGACCACCTATATTCCACGCTTTGAATATTGCACAGACAATGCAGCGATGATTGCGGTCACGGGCTACCATAAATATTTGCAGGGTGAATTTGCGGAGCAAGATGCACATCCGGTAGCACGGTATGCTTTAATGCGGTGAAGTTGGAATTCGGTGATCAGCAACTACCAAATGGCCTGGAGTGGAAAGAGGCTGTGCATATCAATTAATCTAATTTTTTCAAAATGCCTACCACTAAACAACCCTGGATTACGGCCGGATATCAATTATTTGCCAACGAAGGGCCAGCCGGCCTCAAGGTGGAAGTCATTGCCCGGCTGGTCGAAAAGAGTAAATCCTCTTTTTACCACCACTTCGCCGACCTAGAATTATTCACGGATTGTTTATTGGAAAGACATCTGGAACAAGCTAGAATATTGGCCGAAAGGGAAAAGCAATGCAAAAACATTGACCCAGATCTCATTGAATTGCTAGTAGACGTAAAAACGGATTTATTATTTAATCGACAATTACGTTTTAATCGACAGGTCCCGATTTATAAGCAATGTTTCGAAAAAACCAATCAATTTATCGAAGGAGCCTTCATGGATATTTGGAGTAAAGACATTGGACTACCTGATCAACCCCTGCTGGCAAGTCATGTTTTTGATATGGTGCTCGAAAATTTTTATTTCCAAATCACCGAAGACCATCTCAATCAGGAATGGCTATCTGATTATTTCAAAAATATTCGTTCGATGGTCACCGATTTGCAAAAATCAAAGCCCCAATGATAAAAGAGCCATTGCTTTGAGGCAACGGCTCTTTCGGTGTAATCAATTACGGTTATTCAAAAACGTGTTTGGACTATAAGTATTATACTAACGATTATAAGTTACGACTAATTTTAAAATTCGTCAATTAACTTCTTCTTCATCTGTGCAAACTCCTCCTCAGTAATAATCCCATTGTTTTTGAGTTCACCCAATTCCTTGAGTTTGGCCAAGACATCGTTCTCCTCGACGACTTCTTCAACGACTGGCTCGGTCGCTGGCTTAGGTGCAGGGGCCGGAGGTGGAGGTGGCGTTCCTTTTGAATCTTCTTCCTTGCGCATATCCTTCACCATCTTCTTCCCTTTTTCAAATTTCTCGGCGTAGTACTTACGTAAGCGATCGGGGTCGAAATCAAGGATGGTACCACCGGACTCGAAATGTTTTTTAAAGACTTCACCTAAGGCATAAGTCGACGCACCAGCAAATACAGAAACGGTAGCGCCTCCGATGACTGATCCGACGCCGGGAATCAACTTGATGACGCTTCCCGCGCCAATTCTCGCCAGCGTCGTTCCCGTCAAAGCGGTCACAATGGCCTTACCTTGTGTTTCTTTAAAATCGAGATCATATACGCGGCACATCTGCCGGATCATATCCAGCTGTAAGGCACTCACGGCAAATATATCGGCGACAAGGATCGGGATCAAGCCCGCACCCATCGACCAGATAACGTGGTTTCTAATAATAGTATCCGCATGACTACTGCGGTCGCTGTTTGAATGGCTCATAATTCGCTTTTTAACAGTTTTAAAGGCTGAGTAAACTATTTTTCGCTTTTTCATATTTCTGCGATTGAATACCCCGAATTTAACCGCCCAGCTAAATAAGGGCCGGATTTTATCGACAATTCAAGAAGAATATACGATTAGATTACTTCACTTGCACGCGAATCCCTTCCGAATGACTCGAATATTCAGGGGCGTACATACACTGAATCGTGGTAATACCGTTGGAAAAATCGCCTTTATGAACCACCCGCAAGGGGTACTCAAATACGTGAGTGCCCGTTGGCAGATAGCCAATGAAAAAATTCGTTGCCAGGTCCCGAGTACTTTCGTAATATCCTAACCCACCCTGCCAGCGATAGCCACTGAGTACATTTAGAGGTTCAAATCCACTGGCACGCATATCTTTGAGATGGACGTACTCCATCGGACGGTCTACACGCAATTCGATGCGCACCTTCACCTTATCTCCCGGCTCTAAAGTAGATTGCTCCGACAGTGGTCTCAACTGTGGCCCGGTAGGCGAAGGCACTTCCTTGAATAACTGCTTTTTCAAAGTCAGCGGTGTCTCTTCGAAAGTCTTAATCTGGTCGAGATCTTCGAAATATTGCCAGTATAAAGCGCCCCAAGCAGCATGCTGATTAGGATTATCGACTTTGATATTAGCTAAAGTACTTAATGCATCCTGTCCACTCTGCTGGGCTTCTTGCTGAGTCGCTTCCAAGGCTGCGGCGTCAAGATTATACTTGAAATATCCTGTCCCCGGTTCAGCATCGGGCATCTCTGTGGAGCGCATCTCCTCCCCTGCCCAGGTAATCATCACCGGTTGATCTTCGGCCAGCCAATTGACACCGCGCAGCAACAAGGCGTAAATGGCCGAGGCGGTGGCCTTGGTGGTTTCCCAATGATTGGTTTGCTTGTTTTTCAACAACCAAAGGCGCATTTCATCGACCGAGGCGGCATCCTTGGCCACTTCTTCAAAGACTTCGAT
>JANQQI010000102.1 GCA_028285085.1 Saprospiraceae bacterium
GCGAATTCCGTCAGCCACGTGATGCTTACGGTCACCACCAGTACGATGAGTGGCGTTTGTACAACCAGGGTCAAACGAATGCACTTTATGATACGTCAATGGCTGCCTTGAACTACGTGATTGGTATTGACAATGTTGCTGAAGGAGATACCATGAGTGGTCAAATTGCTTCTCAACAAAATGGTTTGATTAAGCGTGCTTCAATGAATGAGCACAATTGGTACGGGATCTTGTCAACTTTGAATACTAGCATTACTTCGAATATCACCTTTACTGGTGGATTGGACCTGCGTTGGTACAACGGTCGTCACTACCGTAAAACAATTGATTTGTTTGGTGCTGATTACTGGTTTGAGCAAGATAATATCAATAATACACCAGACTGGGTTGACCTTAACGGTGACGGTCTGCAAACTAGCGACGAGTTGGGCCGATTGGTACGCCCAACTAATGATGCGGATCGTCTGTGGGGTGCTGTTGATCGCGATCAGCGCATTGACTACAACAACGATGAGGATATCAACTGGTACGGTGCTTTCGCACAATTAGAATACACAGAAGATAAATTGTCCGCTTTCGTTTCTGGTGCGGTCAACTTGACGACTATGCGTCGTTATGATTTCTTCCAAAAACGTACTGGTGATGAGTTGACAGATTGGTTCAACTACATGGGAGGTAATGCTAAAGCAGGTGTAAACTATAACATCAATGAGACCAACAACGTCTTCTTGAATGTGGGTTACATCTCTCGTGCACCTTACTTCGATGCGTTGTTCCCAACTTTCAACAACGATGAGGTAAACGAAGATGTAGAAAATGAAAAAGTATTCGCGGTAGAAGGTGGTTATGGCTTACGTCAGCGTAACTTCCGTGCCAACTTGAATGCTTACTTCATGCAATGGCAAGACAAAACAGAAGTAGAAGATGCCCGTGGTGATGACGGTGAATTGTTAGTATTGAATCTACTTGGTGTTGATGCTCAGCACTCGGGTATTGAATTTGATTTCGAATGGCGTGCAACCTCTGCTTTGAATATCCGTGGTTACGCCTCACTTAACAACTGGGAATGGCAAAATAATCCAACGGGTAACTTCGTAGATCAAAACCAAAATCCAGTTGGTGACGAAGTCACTTTGTTCCTTGATGGTTTGAAAGTGGGTGATGCTGCTCAAACCACCGCTGGTATTGGCTTGTCCTACAACTTTGGTAGCGGTCTTTCTGCTGACATTCAGTTCAACTACTTCGATGATTTATACGCTAGCTACGAGCCTTTGGATCGTACGGATGAATCAGAAGCGGATACACAACCACTACAGTTGGATTCTTACAATTTGGTAGATCTTGGGTTTACCTGGAACTTCACCATCGCTGGTATGGATGCTACTGCTCGTGTTAATGTGAACAACCTCTTCGACGAAGAATACATTGCTGAAGCGACTGATGCTTCTGATATTGCATTCGCTCGCGGATGGTACGGTTTCGGTCGTACTTGGAATGCGGGTCTAAGATTTAATTTCTAGTAAACTGCAAGTAATAACGATGAGCCATTCCGAGTATGTTCGGGATGGCTCTTTTTTTAGAAATTATGCTTGTTCGCAATTCTACAACGAGAAATATTAGCTACTTTTAGCATGTCTTATAAATCAATCACTTCAAATTCATGAAGACTATGAAAAGGTATCTTTACACTTTTTTACTTTCCTTATGTTTTATGCTTTCTGCACAAGCGCAGATTGTTATTAATGAGATCAGTTATAACCCTCCAGAATCTGGGACAGATTCATTGGAATACATTGAATTGTACAACAATAGTGCAATCAATGTCGATATGACAGATTGGTCACTAGTTGGTGTGACTTACACTTTTCCTAATGGCACCATGCTCAATGCCGGTGAATATTTGGTTGTGGCGGTTAATGCCGATGCGATGCAATCTGTTTTTAGCGTAACGGCTTTGCAATGGACTTCCGGTGGCTTAGGTAATGGTGGTGAACAACTTCAATTACTCAATGGCGTCAGCGATGTCGTTGACGAAGTTACCTATGATGATGGTGGTGACTGGACAGATGTCCCTGACGGAGGTGGTCCATCTCTGGAGCTTTGCGATCCTAATGAAGATAATAGTTTGGGGGCGAATTGGCTGCCTAGTGAAAATGGAACTGGTGTTATCCTCGAAGGTAATGAGGTCAAAGGCACACCCGGTGCTGCAAATAGTGTTAGCTGTCCTACCGTTACACCTGACTATACTGTGATCGTACAAAACTTTTCTTTTGTGCCTGCGGATATCACGATTAATGTTGGAGAAACTATCCAGTGGGAGTGCGTGAGCGGTTCGCACAATGTCAATGGTTCTCAAGCCACCTATCCTACCAATCCAGAAGACTTTATCAACGGCACGGCTGCTCCGGCGCCTTGGACGTTTGCTCATACTTTCAATACCGTTGGTGCTTATGACTATCGCTGTGATCCACACTTTGGTTCGGGCATGGTGGGTACCGTCACTGTAGTTGAACCGGTGACTGCGGATCTTGTGATTACAGAGATCATGTACAATACACCTGGAACGGATGATTTTGAGTTTATTGAAATTTATAATAATGGTGCTGACCCCGTAGATATGACGGGCTACAGCTTTTCTGATGGTGTTGGTTTTACCTTCCCGGATTTCACTCTGGGTGCTGGGGAATACACCGTTGTGACTTTGGATTCTCAATTCTTGGCGGACAATTTCGGTTACGTTGGTGCATTTAACTGGACGGATGGCAACCTTGGCAACGGTGGTGAGACGATTCGTCTTGTCGATGCAAGTAATAACGAGGTCGATGTGGTCATTTATGATGATGTGTCTCCTTGGGCTGTTTACGCGGATGGCGAAGGACCTTCGTTGGTACTTTGCGATGTTACCGCTGACAATAATGATGGCAGTAATTGGAGCTTCTCTACGACGGCTGCTGGTTTTGGTTATGGCTTCTTAAGTAATACGGTATACGCCTCTCCCGGAGCGGCAAACGCTACTTGTCCGACGGCTCCGGTCATCGCATTTGATGGCGAAGGCGAGGTAGTCAATGAAGGTGATGGTTCAATTGACGTTGGGATTAATTTCGCCAACTTTGGTATGATGGATACTACCGATGTGACAATAGCTGTAATCGGTACCTCTTCTGCCACGGTGGATGTCGATTTTACTTTCGATAATACCACGATTGGAATTGGTGGTAATGGCCCCGGAAGTTTGACCAGTGGAGATATTATTATCAATCTAGTGGATGATACCGAAGAAGAAGGCGATGAAACCATTGATTTAATTATCGCAGCTGTCACCAATGATGCAATCGTAATTAGTGAGACTTTTACCGTTACAATTCAAGATAATGATGGTTTAGTTTATCCAGCGTATACCATTGATGAAGTAACCACCAATGACGCTGTTGGGGCACCGGATTCTCTGGGTGTGCTTTGTGAATTGACTGGTATTGTACACGGTATTGATTTGAATGGAGGTGGTAGTGTTCAATTCACCATCATCGATAATACTGGAGGTATTAGCCTTTTCAGCTCAAATGATTTCGATTATGTCGTAGATGAAGGAGATGAAGTCACCGTGCGTGGTGCAATTTCTCAGTTCAACGGTTTGACTCAAATTAGCCCGGATACAATTATTCTGAATTCAAGTAATAATGATTTGGAAATCCCCGCTGTGGTCACTGCTTTAGGTGAAGACACAGAATCCGAGTTGATTCGTATTAACAGTTTGACGATCGTTGACCCAGGGCAATGGACAGGAACGGGGTCCGGTTTTAACGTTGATGTAACGGATGGTACGAACACCTACACCATGCGTATTGACAACGAAGTAGATTTGTACAGCATGCCTGCGCCAACTGGAACATTTGATGCGATTGGCATCGGTGGCCAATTTGATAACTCAGAGCCGTATGACGAGGGATATCAATTCTTGCCTCGTTACATGGAGGATATTATCCCGATCGTCGGTAATGAACTGCTTGCTTTTGATGATCAAGCGAGTGTAGATGAAAATGGAAGTGTGAATATCGATATTCTCGTTAACGATAACATTCCCAATATGATCACTAACCTGTTTGTTGATGTAATGCCTACTAACGGGATGGTGGTTTTGGAAAATGATAATACGGCGACTTACACACCCGACACAGACTTCTGTGGTAATGATAGTTTTGAATATGTAGTATGTGATACTGAAACTTGCGACACAGCAATAGTTAATATCGAAGTTATCTGTGAACCTGATTTTCCATTGTATACTATTGGCGAGGTATCTTCAGTTGATCAAAATGGTGTAGCAGATTCCTTGGGTGTGACCTGTGAAATCCGTGGTATTGTTTACGGGGTGAACTTACGCCTGGCCGGTGATCCTGATGGACTTCAGTTTACAATCATCGATAAGGATAATCCAAATGATGGTATCGGTTTGTTCAGTGGTGGTGAAAACTTTGGCTATACCGTAAACGAAGGTGATGAAGTGGCCGTTCAGGGCACGATTGCGCAATTCAATGGTTTGACTCAAATCAATCCGAGCAATGTTACCCTGCTGTCAAGCGATAATGATTTGCATGATCCAGAAGTAGTCACTGTAATTGGAGAAAGTGAAGAGTCTAAACTGGTGAAGTTAGAAAATATGACCTTGGTTGATCCCAGTCAATGGACCGGTTCTGGTTCTGGATTCAATGTAGACATCACCGATGGTGCAAACACTTATACGATGCGTATCGATAATGATGTTGATTTGTACAGTATGCCTGCACCGACTTTTGCACTTTTCAACGTAACCGGTTTAGGTGGTCAGTTTGATAGCAGTGATCCATTCACAGAAGGCTACCAACTCCTACCTCGCTACATGGAAGACATCGAAGAGGTAGAAATCAGTGTCAATGATCTGAGTTTGGCCGCGGAAGTAGATTTCCGTCCAAACCCAACCTCTGATCGGCTGTGGATTAATACCCAGATCCAGATGGATCAAATCCGTGTGACCAATATGCTTGGGCAGCCATTAATGGAATTCAGCGGTCCTCAGCAATCCACCGAAATCAGCGTCAGTGAATTGCCAGCAGGTTTATACCTGTTGACGTTCATTCAGGCGGATCGTGTATGGACTACCGAATTCATCAAACAGTAATTTATCTCTCAATAATTCATATTTTACAGGAGCTGCTTCCACGGGAAGCGGCTCTTTGTTTTTTTCCTTATAATGAAGGAATTGATCTATATTTAGATTTGTGAAGTGTTTAATTAAACTGAATTTGTAGTTGATTAAGTTTGTATTGGAAGATTGATTGAGTTTTTTGCTAATTGATAGCAATTAATCTTCTTGGCTGACATCTTTTATTTGCTAATCATGTTTAAATCATTTCCATAAGTATCAAAGAATATTCTAAGGTCAAAATGGCTAATGGATTCAACCTATAATTTGAAAACGCAGAAAAAAATTGGGATTGCCCTTTCCGGTGGTGGTGCACGTGGTATTGCGCATATCGGCGTCTTACAGGCATTAGAAGAACACGGCATCTTCCCGGAAGTGATTGCCGGGACGAGTGCCGGCGCTATTGCCGGTGCTTTGTACGCTGCCGGAAGGAGCCCGTTGCAAATTTTGGAATTTGTCAAAAAGACCAGTTTACTCAAAGCTATTCGGCTTGGTCTACCCACCAAAGGCCTGACCAACTTGGGCGCGCTTGTCAGCCTTCTGGCAGAGCAGATTCCCGAGAATGATTTTGCGGGATTGCAAAAGCCCTTATATCTGGCTGTTTCCAATTTGAGCAAAGGCTGCCTGGAGTTTGTACACACCGGAAAACTATTTGAAACCGTCGTGGCATCTTGTTCGATTCCTTTAGTCTTCCGCCCGGTCGAACTTGATGGCGCCATGTACGTCGATGGTGGTTTGATGTGTAATCTTCCAGCCGAAGCTATTCGCGAAGAGTGTGAATTACTCATCGGGGTCAACGTAATGCCCATTCAAAGTATCCCCAATAAAGACATGGGAACGGTCATAGGCATTGCTAATCGAACCTTTGAGCTATCGATTCTGACCAATACGACTTATAGTCGCGACCTGTGCGATGTGACAATTGAACCGCCTGAATTGCGTGACTATAATATTTTTAATTTCCGTAAGGTGAAAGAGCTTTATGAAGTGGGTTACGCTGCCGCACAGGATAAGATCGCGGAGATTAAATCGGCAATGCCAGTGCTTTGAGCATAGTTACTCAATAAACACTGCTTGTTCTTTAACGTCCTTGATTCGAACGTCAATGTTCTCCTGAATCGTAGTGGCTAGGGACAGCCCCATATAATCGACTTTGATTGGGAAAGCCTTGTGTTTACGATCTACTAATACGGCGATTTCTACTTTTTTAGGCAGAATATTCATCAGCGGCTTTAGAGCGTAAAAAATAGTACGCCCGGTATTCGCAACATCGTCGACGATGATAATGGATTTGCCCTTAAGTTCTTCGGTGGGCATTTCAATAGTGACTTCAGAGGAGAGGGGATCGGCAGGGCTGATTAAGATTCGGGTCAGCTTAATTTGAGTTTCTGACAGACGCGTCAATTGACGATGGAGTAAGCGAGCAAAAGAAGTACCGTTGTTGTTAATACCGGCCAGAATGATTTCTTTTTCACCGAAATTTTGTTCGAGAATTTCGATGGCCAGTCGTTTGATTTTCTGCTTGATCTGTCGTTCGTCGAGTAACTTCAAAGTACCGGATTTTGTAAAATATATACCGCAGCGAAAATTTGCTGGCTGAATTTTTCAGAATGATCGATTAGATTGTATTTTTAACGATCTCAAAAATAGCTAAAAACCCACGGCCACCATTATGATTCAACAGATTTTTTTTGCCTTGGTCACCATCGGGGCAATGGGATTCGCCTACAAGCAGTTCATGCGGATTCGGCGGAATATCTTCCTGGGAAAAGATGAAGACATTAGCGGTCAGGAAGGCCAACGTTGGAAAAATGTCCTGCTGGTTGCCTTCGGCCAAAAGAAAATGTTCAAGCGCTGGATTCCGGCGGTGCTCCATTTCTTTATTTACGCCGCCTTCGTCATTACTCAAATCGAGCTGATTGAAATCATTATTGATGGCTTTTTGGGTGTACACCGCTTCTTTGCGCCATATCTGGGAAGCCTTTATACTTTCATCATCAGTTTTATTGAGATTCTCTCCGTGCTGGCTTTCGTGGCCACTTTTGCGTTTCTTGCCCGCCGGAATTTGTTGAAAATTCCACGTTTTCATAAAGCGGAAATGGGGTGGTGGCCTAAACTAGATGGTAATCTCATCTTATTCGGAGAGCTATTATTACTGATTGGTATTTTTTCTATGAACGGTGCCGACACCGTATTGCAAGGACGCGATCCGGCGCATTATCCGGATACCGGTTTCTTAGCAGTCAGCGGATGGTTGGGACCACTACTATTTGGCGGACTCAATGATGGTTTATTGATGATCATCGAACGATCTGGTTGGTGGTTGCATATCTTGACGGTATTTGCTTTCTTGAACTACCTGCCACATTCTAAGCATTTACATATTTTATTAGCCTTTCCTAATACCTATTACGCGCGTTTGAATCCAAAAGGTGAAATGGATAATATGCCCGAGGTCATGAATGAAGTGAAATCTATGATGGGGCTAACCGAAGGAGGAGATGACGCCGCAATGATGGAAGAGGACCTCCCGGAATTTGGTGCGAACGATATCTTTACCCTGAGTTGGAAAAATATAATGGATGCTTACAGTTGTACCGAATGTGGTCGCTGCACGGCGATGTGTCCGGCCAATTTAACCGGAAAAAAGCTATCACCGCGTAAAATCCTGATGGATATTCGGGATCGAACCGAAGAAGTCGGACGAAATTTGGATACCAATTCCCGAAAGTTTGTCAAAGAAGACCAACGGGAATCTGCCGCTCGCTTAACTAAAGAAAATTATGATGATGGTAAATCATTGTTCGATTACATCACGCGGGAAGAGCTGCATGCTTGTACAACTTGTAATGCTTGTGTAGAAGCGTGCCCCGTATTGATCAATCCTTTGGATCCGATTCTACGATTACGTCGCTACGAAATTCTGACCGAATCAGCGGGCCCGGGCGATTGGTTGCCCATGTTTACGAGCATTGAGAATAGTGGATCGGTTTGGCAAGTTCCGCAGGAGCGTGAACAATGGGCGCGCGATGCGATGAATGACTGATCACGATCTGAAGAGTAGTTTAAA
Source organism: Saprospiraceae bacterium (assembly GCA_028285085.1). Classification (GTDB taxonomy): domain Bacteria; phylum Bacteroidota; class Bacteroidia; order Chitinophagales; family Saprospiraceae; genus JAHDHW01. The sequence continues at coordinate 8,250 of JANQQI010000102.1, forward strand.
ATTGGAAATTATGTATAAATCAATCGTTAGTGGGATATTTTCCATCTTTCTTCTAGTTGGCTTATCGGCGCAAGATACTTTTTCAATTGTCGCTTTGGATGAAGAAACTGGTGAAGTTGGGAGTGCGGGAGCTTCTTGTGTAGTTGGTGCCGCAGATTTGGGCGGTGTCATCTTGATCAGTGATATTGTACCTGGTCGTGGTGCCATTAATGGTCAGGCCACAGTGTGTATTCCACATGTTAATCTCCAAAATGGAATTGATCAAATGGAGGCGGGCCTTTCGCCTCAGGCCATATTGGATTGGTTATATGATAATGATGACTGTATTTTCGGAACTAACGAAAGCCGTCAATACGGGATTGTTGATTTTGATGGAGATGGCAATGCCCGTTCTGCTGCTTTCACTGGAACGGAAGCCTTGGATTATGCCGGGCACCGTGTTGGAAGCAATTATGCCATTCAAGGTAATATTCTGCTAGGGCCAGAGATTTTAGACTCCATGGAGTTTCGTTTTGTTAATGCTGAAGGTAGCTTGGCGGAGCGCCTAATGGCTGCGCTACAAGGAGCAAATGTACCGGGAGCAGACTCGCGTTGTCTTGATGACGGCACCAGTTCGACTTCGGCTTTCTTGCAAGTGTATAAACCTGATGATATGGTGGGAATGCCTTCTTTGCGCTTGAATGTCATGGAAACAGCTACTGGGGTAGAACCAATTGACTCCTTACAAAATTTATTTGATGAATGGCTGCTGACTTCGACCGAGGATTTAGTGTCCTCTGATTTGGAAGTTCGTGTTTTTCCTAATCCTACTCAAGAGCAAATTGTGATTGAAATACCGATTGAACAACCTGAGGGTTGGATGATCACGACTTACGATCTTAATGGTCGCCAAATCGAGCAAATCAAATTACGTAATTCTCGAACTTTACTCTCTCTGGATGCTGTATCTGCCGATAGTTTGATGATTTATCAAATCACCAATGCACAAGGGCAACAGATAAAGAGTGGAAAAATATTATTGAAAAAGTAATTCACGTTGAATGGCTGAGCAATTAAAAATAAAAACCATGGCGGAGATGGCCGCTGCGGGCCAAGAACCAGAAATCTTGTTTTGGGTGGGCTGCGCGGGGAGCTTTGATGCCAGAGCACAGAAGGTAACCGTTGCATTTTGCCGGATTCTACAAGCGGCCGGTATCGAATACGCTATCTTGGGCAACGAAGAAAGCTGCACGGGAGATCCTGCTCGTCGGGCGGGCAACGAATTCGTGTTCCAAATGACCGCCCTCCAGAATATTGAAACGCTGAACATGTATGCGGTCAAGAAAATCGTGACCGCTTGTCCGCATTGTTTCAATACCCTGAAAAATGAATATCCACCCTTAGGAGGAAACTATGAGGTGATTCACCACACGACGTTCTTGCAAGGCTTGCTGGATAGCGGCCGAATTAAAGTGCAAGGCGGGGCTTTTGAAGGCAAAAAAATCACCTATCATGATAGTTGCTATCTCGGCCGTGCGAATGGTATCTACGAAGCACCACGAGAGGTATTGAATATGCTTGACAACGAACTGATTGAAATGAAACGTTGCCGTACGACTGGTTTGTGCTGCGGCGCAGGTGGTGCGCAGATGTTTAAGGAAGATGAGCCTGGTGATAAGCGGATCAATATTGAGCGCTCAGAGGAAGCTCTGGAAACCGGCGCTGAAATTATTGCAGTTAACTGCCCGTTTTGTCTGACTATGATGCAAGATGGTGTCAAGGCGAAAGATCAACAAGATGATGTCATGGTTTATGATTTGGCAGAACTTATCGTAGATCGAGTCGTTAAGTAAGCGTGAATCGCAAATAGTATTAATCATATTATGGTAGCAACATACGAACAATTGCCGGACACTTCCAGAGTATGGATTTATCAGAGTAGTCGCCCGTTCAACGAAGAGGAGACGGACCAGTTACAATCAATACTCACTGATTTTGCTCAACGTTGGGTAAGTCATAATCGACAGTTACGCGCCTTCGGCGGGCTGTTTCATCGTCAATTCCTCGTTTTGATGGTTGATGAAAGCCAAGCGGGAGCCAGCGGCTGTTCGATTGATAGCTCGGTGCATTTTATGCAAGGCCTCGAAAGCCAATTTGGTGTGCAACTCTTTGATCGGATGACGTTCACTTACCTGGATGGCGATGCCGTTCAAACCGCCGGTCGCGATGAATTTAGCCAGCTTTATCAAGCCGGTAAGATCAATGATCTCACCCCAGTTTTCGATAACCTGGTATCCAACAAAGCGGATTTCAATGCTAAGTGGGTCAAACCACTAGGGGAGAGCTGGCACAAACGTATGGTTTAGAGGCGATTTAGATCGTCAAAATCTGTTTTTATCCAAATAATCCTTCTTTTTATAGAAAAATCAATTCCTTTCCTTCAAACTGGCCGTATTTAAAGAAAGTCTAACCAAAATTACAATCGAAATATGTTCGGAAAAGTAAAAAGATGGCTGGGAATCGAAGGCGTGAAATTAGAATTGGAATTACCAGAAACGATTATGGAACGGGATGGTGAAGTCCTCGGTCAAATCCGTTTTCAATCGATGAATACACAAACCGTTACTTACATCCAAATTCGAATGATTGAACGCTACACGCGTGGACGAGGAGATGAGAAACTAGTGGATGAATATGAATTGGGCTCGATTGAATTCAATGAGCAAATCGAGATCCCTGCTAACGAATCCATCGTAGTGCCATTCAATCTCCCTTTCGCAACCGTGAAATCAGAGATGGATGAGTTGGAACGAAAGAATCTTTTAGTAGGTGGCTTGGTGAAAACAGCCAAATGGCTCCGCGGGGTGAAATCTGAATTCCGTATCGAGGCAGAAGCCAAGGTGCGTGGTGTCGCTCTTGATCCCTTTGATAAGCAAATTGTAGAACTGGACTAAGTTTAAATCTTACTAAAAACTGGTCAAAGTCGACCCGACTGAGAACACAATTCCCAAAATATAGATAACAATAAAGGCTAAGGTCATGATGCCTAGCCATTTAAAATAGTCACGGAGTAGACGTAAACTTTCCATTACATTATTCCCGGAATATTGACTGCCTGCTTTTTGTGCTCTGAGCGCAAAGCGAAACAATAGAATGACGGGAATAGCAAATAAGGCTGCCATGACGACATACATGAGCGCAAAGAGATAAAAAAAGCTGTTTTCCACACCAGGAGGAGTATCCAGACTAGGAAGAGTAACCGCTGTAACAATCCCCGCGAGAAGCATAAAAGCAACTCCCACTAGCCCCAGAATTGCTAGAAATAACGCCCATCCACCAGTACTTTTTAAATAAGACTGCCCGTTTTCGTCCAGCTCAACTCCTCTGGGTAAGCTGTCGTCCAGGATCGGATTTTCCATAGCTAAAACTATTTATTGAGTCACCTTTGTGCTGTCACTCTTTTCGAAGCTTTCGATAATCTCAGCGTTCGATTTATATAGATTTTGGATCATGAATCGGGCGCTCTCCGCAAACTCATTATTGGGATGTTTTTCAAGGAAAGCTTCGTAAATGCCTTTTGCCTCTTCCTTTTTGCCCAGATTGTCATCGAGCGTAAATCCCTTGAGAAACATAGCCTGCGCAGCTTTTTCGTGGCTACTGAAGTCATTGATGATACGATTGTAAATATTCAATGCCTGATCGAAGTTACCGAGGTTTCGCGACATTTCTCCGGCCTTCAAAAGCATAGGAACTGCTTTTTCGTGATCGCTGAAAGAAGACGCAAATTTCTCGATACTAGCCACGTACATTTCTGCCGTTTCTCGATCCAGTTTTTTGGTCGTCTCATTGTAGATTTTTCCCTCTAACTCTGCAATCTGATTCAGACTGGTATCGGGGGAATTACAAGCCATCATAGTGGCTAAGCAACAGATAATTAGTACCTTAATTCTCATATCTTTTAATTTACTTTTCTAAAAGGTAAAATTAATTGATTTTTTGAAATATAATAAACCATACCCAAGCTAATGAACCGTTTTTTCTACCTTGCTGCCGTTACGCTACTACTTGCGACTTGTGCACGCGGGCCTAAAAAAAGCTTTTTGCGTACGGCCGAAATACAGGCTTTACCACAATCTTACGGCGATAATTTTCAATGCCGTATTGCTAGTTCTTCCATACCGGATGAAGCCCATCTGGACCACACGCAGATCAAGTATCTACGGGTTAATTTCCATATTGTAGGTAAGTCAGACGGTACCGGTAATTTTGATGAGAAGACCGGACGACTGTTTATTGCCCAGGTGATGCGCGCAGCCAATCAGAAACTAGCGAACAACAAAAAGATGAATCTTCCCGTAGGTAACGATACGCCGGTGTTGCCGTTGCGCTATCGGTATTTATTGTCACCTCGACCCGAAGTACCTGGCGATGATGGTATTTATTTCCATCGCGATGATGACCTGTATTGGATGGTATCAAAAGGGAAAGATCAAAATAATTACAATCGTGATGTTTTTGAAAAATACGGTATTAGAAAAGATACTGTGCTTAATGTTTTTGTACTCGCTCATCCGGTTGATAGTCTCAAATCGCGAACCTACAAAGCCGACCAACGTGGTATTGCTTTCGGTAATTGGGTGAAAGTGAAAAACTGGCATAACGGTATTCGTGATACGATTTGGCAGGAGGATGGTACGTTTAAAATGAATTGGACCTACTGGAATGCGGTCAAACTACTCAATCACGAAATTGGGCATTGTCTCGGGCTGCAGCATACCTGGACCGGTAGAGATGGTTGTCCCGATACGCCTAAGCACACTAATTGTTGGAATAAATCCAAACGCGCACCTTGTGATACCGAATGGTCAAACAACGTCATGGATTACAACGCGCACGCTAGCGCTTGGTCTCCATGCCAGATTGGAAAAATCCACGCTAATTTTTCTAATCCCAATTGGAAATGGCGCTCTTTGTTAGAACCCACCTGGTGTACCCTTAAACCTGAACAGACTATTACCATCCGCGACACCGTAGTCTGGCGTGGTCCGCGGGACTTAGAAGGCCACCTGGTCATTGCTCCGGGCGGATATTTACGACTGGGGTGTCGAGTATCTCTACCTGCCGGCGCTAAGATTTCCATTGAGCCCGGTGGCCGTCTGGTCTTGGATGGCGCTGAATTGGAAAATGCCTGTGGGGAGCAATGGGAAGGTATCGAAGTGGGGCAGCAGGGAGAACAAGAAGGTACCCTTGAATGCTGGCCGGGCAGTATCATTCGCGATGCGCGTCAGTCGGTGCAATTGGTGTCTCATTCCCAGGAAGATTCCTAAGGTACCGTTCGACCAAGGCAAAGCGGTGATCAATCCAGTTTTTGATAAAGTCGATTTCGGTCGCAAAATCCAGCTGAGCTAAATATGGACTGCTTGCATGCGGCCAGCGTGCTTCGTTGCAATTCGTGTGGGGCAGAAGCCAAGCCGTATAATTGTCAATAAACTGATGTAAGGCCGCTGGATGTAAACGCTTTTCCCGAAAGAGCGCAAGATAACGGGCTAAAAGCTTTTGGTTATACCCTCCTGCGTTGAGTCGAGATAAGCGACCGAGTAACGGCACCTTTTGGAAGTCAATCAAACTATCTCGATGTGGCTCACCGTCAGCATCCCGGCCGAAGCTGTGGTCGTAGTCCCAGGGTGAGATATGAAATCGATCTTTACGACTGGGACGGTACAACAAGAAATTCTTCTTGATGCCATCATAGTTATTGGTAAAGAGCAGTAACAGATGCCAATCCATAATAGACAGCATTGATATTTGCTCGTCCAAATCTTGGAAGAGTTGCTCGTCGGGAGCGTGGAAGATGATTTCGGTGAGCTGATAAATCGCTTCTGAGGCGTCGCTTTGTTCCCACTTTGGAAAACGTTGATTAAAGTATGAGCGGTCGATCATTTTACGACGAGCCTCTGTATCAAATTTATCATATTTCGGATCCTCTCGAAAATAAGCTCGAAAGTCGGCGTATCGCTGTGCATGCTCTTTCGGCGGAAAATGCAGAGGTGGATCTTTAAATAGCAGGCCACCATTTGGGCTTAATCCAAGACTGTGTCGATCCGGTCGTTCGACGAGCAGAAATAGGCCGTAATAATCGGTGCCCAGATATACTTCCACCCAGCGGCTCTGTACTATGCGATGCTGCGTTGACCAAGACTGGAACCAATCGTAGGCTAGCTTATTACGGAGATGACTTCGATCAAAATAATTGGCGACTAAAATCCAATGTTTCCTGGGAGCAAGGCCCGCCAGTGGAACCGCTTCCTGAAATTGAATGGCTAGGGGCTTTTTAGGATAAAACGAAGAGGAATTACCGCGGATTCGTATGTCTGCGGGCATGTTCTGAAACCAACTTTGCCCAAATTGATCCTTAAAACTGATACGACTTTTTTGATCATTGACGGTCAATACATCCGCGGACAAACCGTGAATAACGATTTTGCCGATTCCCGCTTGCTGAGTCGTTTTAGTTTTATGTAGCAACCAGGCTAGGCCAGCCAGTAAGGCTAGGGCCAGCAGCACAATGGGTGTTTTTCGCATCATAAGTTCCCCTGGAGGTGGGAGTAAGCTTAACGAAGTCGTCTAAAGTTATTCCAATGTTCGTTTTGTAGGCACATACAAGACTGAGCATTCAAAAACTACAGGCAGCTTCAATACTTCATAACCGAAGTATCTGATTTTAAGGTATTAAAATATTTAATGAAATTCGCGAATCGGGCTTTTCTTTTCCTGTCTTTGCCTTTTAGTAATCAAGAGATGAAATATTTTTTTCAACTTAGCCAGCGAAGGTCTCACCCGATTCGTTATGTGCCACCTATGTTGTTAGAGATGTGGAAAAGTATCTAGATACGGAGCGAACATTTATTTGGGCTTCCTGTTTTATTCCCATTGTTCATAATTAGTGTTTTGATGGCTTACTTTGACAAAGGATTTGTCAGAGGGGCTAAAATAGGAAATGAAAATGAATACATCAGTAGCCATATTTTGGTTTCGTCGAGATTTACGATTGGAAGATAATGCCGGTTTATATCATGCGTTACGATCTGGCTTGCCAGTATTGCCGCTCTTTATTTTTGATACAGAAATCTTGGACAAATTAGAAGACGAAGACGATGCGCGTGTTCATTTCTTACACGACACCATTGAGGAATTGAAAACCAGATTGGAGAAACAGGGAAGTACACTACTCGTGAAATACGGGAATCCCCTTGAGATGTGGCAAGACATTCTGTCGTCCTATACTATCGAGAAAGTGTTCACCAATCGTGATTATGAGCCCTACGCACAGGAGCGGGATACTCAAGTGAAAACACTACTTGAAAAGAATGGCATCTCATTTCACACCTTTAAAGATCACGTGATTTTTGAGAAAGATGAAGTTGTGAAAGGTGATGGAGCGCCTTACGTGGTTTTTACGCCTTACAGTCGACGCTGGTACGCTAAGCTAGATGAAAAAATGGTTGTCGTTGAAGATGATAATGGCCAAAAAAATGAAATATCGTATTACTTTCAGCCTTATCCTGTTCAGAAATATGTAGATCATTTTGTAAAAACTTCTGCATTGCCAACGATTAGTTTGGCAGCAATGGGATTTCGACCGTCGGACATTTCCTTCCCTGGCAAAACAGTTCGTCAAGGCATTATTCGACAGTATCAAGAGCAACGTAATTTTCCTGCTATTGAAGGTACTTCTCGCTTGGGATTACATTTTCGTTTTGGTACAATCAGCATCCGCGAAAAGGCTCGTAAAGCAATGGCCCTGAGCCGCACTTTTGTCAATGAATTGGTATGGCGGGATTTTTATAGTATGATCCTTTATCATTTCCCTAAGGTTGTTGGAGCACCTTTTCGGGATAAATACGCCAATATTCCCTGGAGAAATAATGAAGAAGAGTTTAAGCTATGGTGTGAGGGGAAGACCGGCTATCCAATTGTCGATGCCGGAATGCGAGAGCTCAATGCGACGGGTTATATGCACAATCGTGTGCGCATGATCGTCGCTAGTTTTTTAACGAAGCACTTGCTGATTGATTGGCGCTGGGGGGAAGCTTATTTTGCCCGAAAATTATTAGATTTTGACTTGGCCAGTAATAACGGTGGCTGGCAGTGGGCCGCTGGCTGTGGTACGGATGCGGCCCCTTATTTCCGCGTTTTCAACCCTTATTCTCAGCAAGAAAAGTTCGATAAGCAATTCAAGTATATTCGTCAATGGGTGCCAGAATATGGTACCGATCAGTATCCTGAGCCAATTGTCGATCATAAAATGGCTCGTCAACGCTGTTTGGACACCTACAAAATGGCCTTAGATCGAACGGAAGTAGGGTAGGACTCCATCTTATCTAAAGATTTATTCTTTATCGATCTATAGCTTACTAAGGAGGAATCCTCCCCATTTGTACGGGCTACTTCTGTTGGAAATCTATTATCTTTGGATTGATTAAGGATCGGAATAACCATTTTTATATCTAATCTTTAACTCACTTTCCCAATGCTCTTCTTCGGGAAAAGACTTTCCTAGCAAATCGGATCATTCTGCTATTAGCAGAGTTTCATTATGATGAATTGGACAGTGCGCCAAGACGCAGATGGTCTATTGTTACAAACAAAAATTGAAAGATGAAAAAGTTATTACTCAGTTTCCTGGCCTGTGGTCTTTTGTTTTACGTGCAAGCACAGGATGAATCACCGTGGCAAGGAAAATTTGAACAGCTCAGCGGTGAGCTACCCAGCCCTAATCATTATCGAACCAGTGATGGCTCTCCCGGACCAGAATACTGGCAACAACGCGCCGATTATGACATTAGTGTAAGATTGGATGATCAAGAGCATAAGGTCACTGGTCAAGAAAAAATTACCTATTACAATCAATCTCCACAGCCTTTGTATTATCTCTGGTTGCAATTAGATCAGAATGTACGGAAGGATAAAAACATGGGGAGCCTGACCGGTGCTGGACAACTGCCGGACTCACTGCCGACTAAGTTCATTACTTCGGCCGCTCGGCCGTTTAAAGGCGGCTTTCATATTCAGAGTTTAAAGAATGCTGAGGGTGAGGAAATGCCCTATGTTGTCAATAATACCATGATGCGGGTGGATCTTCCCGAAGCACTTCAGCCCGGACAGCAGGTCGAGCTGAATCTGGATTGGTGGTATCCGCTGCAAGATCGGATGATTTACGGTGGGCGTAGCGGTTATGAATATTTTCCGGCAGATGACAATTATTTATACGCCATTGCACAGTTTTATCCACGTATGGCTGTCTATGACGATATCGAAGGTTGGCAAAATAAGCAGTTCATGGGAACGGGAGAGTTTGCGCTGACCTTCGGTAATTTTCGCGTGAAAATTGATGTGCCTGATGACTACATCATCGCAGCTACCGGGGAGTTACAAAATGAGAAAGATGTATTGAATAAAAAGCAATTGAAACGCTTAAGCAAGGCTCGAAAAACTTACGATGAGCCGGTCATGATTGTCACCCAGAAGGAAGCGGAAGCCAACGAGAAGTCACGCAGTAAGACCCGTAAAACTTGGGAATACTACGCTGAAAATGTGCGTGATTTTGCGTTTACCGCTTCTCGAAAGTTTATTTGGGATGCCATGGCTGTGAAGATTGGCGAGAAAACGCCATTGGCGATGTCGCTCTATCCAAAAGAAGGTAATCCGTTGTGGGAACGTGAATCAACCAAAGCGGTACGCTACACTTTGGAAACCTATTCCAATTACACGATCGATTATCCTTACCCAGTCGCTATTTCGGTGCATACCGCGAATATTGGTATGGAGTACCCCATGATTTGCTTCAACTTTGGACGTCCGAACGCCGATGGAACCTACAGTGACGGTCAGAAATACAACATGATCAGCGTCATTATCCACGAGGTAGGCCACAACTTTTTCCCGATGATTATCAATTCCGACGAACGCCAGTGGGCTTGGATGGATGAGGGGATTAATTCTTTCTTACAGTATCTGGTAGAGCAAGAAAACTATGAGGATTATCCTTCTTCGCGGGGCCCGGCGACTACGATTACGGGCTATATGGGCGGCAATCAAAAATATATCCGTCCGATGATGACCAGCGCGGAGCAATTGATACAAGTCGGTAACAATGCCTACGGCAAGCCAGCTGCGGCTTTGAATATCTTACGCGAAGTCGTAATGGGGCGTGAGCTTTTTGATAGTGCTTTCAAAACCTACGCACGCAAGTGGGCTTTTAAGCATCCAAAGCCTGCAGATTTTTTCCGTACGATGGAGGATGCTTCCGCAGTAGATTTAGACTGGTTTTGGCGTGGATGGTTTTTTACGACGGATTATGTTGACATCGCCATTGATGATATAAAATGGATAAAACTGGAAGCTGAAAGCAACGAGGAATTGCTCGCCGAAGGAGCCAAAAAAGAAGCTGAGGCTGAAGCCGCAGAATCTGATACCGCTCGTATTCGGGGCCCATTTCCGTTCAAAACGAAGCCTACTCCAGCGCCTTACTACGGAGAGTTCACGAATCGTGTAGATGAAACCGCAGTAGCGGGAGAGCTAGAGGCTAAGAATTTATATCAAATCAAGTTTGTCAATAAAGGCGGCTTGGTGACGCCCTTGCTTTTACGCTTCACCTTCGATGATGGTACGACCGAGGATCGAAAAATTCCCGCTGAGATATGGCGCTACAATGAAAGCAGCATCAGTAAGTTATTTGCCTTTGATAAAGTGGTGGTAGCCGTTGAATTGGATCCGGAGCAAATGACTGCAGATGTTAACCCCGGTGATAATACTTTCCCGAATAAGGAGACGGTAAATCGTTTTCAGAAATTCAAAAAGAACAAAGAGCAAATTAAGCCTTAATTAAGTATATGTAGTTAATAATTTGAAAGTGAGTATGAAAACAGGTGCGTCCCGGAATAGCACAATGGTTGTTGAGATGCTTTCATGTTCTGGTTCGCACTTGTTTCCTTTTAAGCTTTAATGCTATTTCTTTGCTTTTTTGACTGGTGGATGAGCCTGTAAAAATTCAACCACAGCTTTCGGCTCGTCCGTGAGGAACAATAAGTCAGCATATTCACGTCCCCAAGCCAATTGTTTTAATACCGGAAACAGCATCGTATCAATTTCGTAGCGTTTCTTGCCCAGAAAAACCATAGGACTGTAGTAATTAAAGGTGCCATAATGGTTTTGGGTAGCGTCCATGAAAATCTCCTGTGTTGTGCCTGCACTCCCCGGCGCATAGACAATACCGTAAAGACTAATGGCTAGGAGAGTGTCCTCGCGAATGCTATTGGAGAAATATTTTGCGATGTGTGAGGCAAAGAGATTGCTGGGCTCGTGGCCATAAAACCAAGTTGGTACCGCCAGGCTCTGCTGTCCGTCCGGGTACTGGCTAATAACGGTCATCGCACGCGTGTGGAATTCGGGATGCTTATAATTCGGAGCCGCTTGCAAATGTCGTAAGGCTTGGTTAAGGTCGGCCTCCGGCCGCCCCGCAAAGTAAGCCCCAAGATTAGCGGCCTCCATGATGCCGGGGCCACCACCGGATACCACAAAGTACCCCGCCTCTCCGAGCAATTTTGCCGTATAAGCAGTCCGCACGTAGCTTTCATCCGTACGCAGCGTACTGTGTCCGCCCATAATGCCCACACATTTTCGGCTGGTCATGCCTGTATCATCAATTTCCAATAAGTTCCGCAGCGCTTCATCGATGGCGTGATCGTGGATGCGTTGCCAAAGTGCCTCATTGATGCTGGGATTAAAACGTTGAGCGTAGAAATGCTCGTAGATTTTTAAGTCCTGACTGTTATCTTCGATGGGATCAAAGCCTGCCATTAGCTCTTGCCAGCGATATAGCTTCGATCGATATGGATTGTACGGTAAGTGATCGGGGCTATGATAAAAATAGGCACCGCGTCGCCGCAAATTCAATTCATCTTCTAAAGCTAATTTGCATCCTAGAAAGGTCGTATTATGTATCTCGAGTATATCCCAATTGATATTAAGACCAGTAAAATCTAATTGTTGAAAAGTGCAATTACGCAACGAGAGACCATTGTTCAAAAAGCCTTGAAAGGTCTTGATCTCTTTGATATATTGGTTTGGCATAGACGGGCGTTTAGGCCCGCTAATTTAGCAAAAGATGATCTAAAAACGATAGCAAGAAGCACGTCCTCTACGACGTTTATGCCGGCGTTTTTTCTTTTTGAATCTAGGATTGGGAAGCTTTTTTCGCTTAGCCAGACGAACGGTAGCACGTCCACTACTTTGATTCGTGTTATTGCTGGTTGTCGCTGTATTTTGCAGAGTGGGTGGAGTACTTGACGATGATGCAGCTGGTGGAGTAGGAGTGGGAGCTTTCACTTCTGCGGGAGCGACTTCAGGTGTATTCTCAACTTCAAGCGATGCAACTTGGGCTACTGCACGATCTTCTTCTGTAGTAATGCGGATGACCTGGCCCATTCCGACATCATCCATATCAAATTGATCATTGAGAATCGCCAGATCATCAGCGCCTTCATCTGTTTTAATCACTACGGTAGTTTCCGCGGATTTATCATCGATGTACTGGCGTTTGACGGTAGTTTGTGTTTGCGAAGCAAGATTAGAGCCTAGCAGGCAGAGTGCTAGAATGCAAGTAGAGGGTTTCATGGGAGTAACGTATTGTGATTATTTATATTTTAAATAACGGGTATGTATTAAAATAAGTTTCAGTTGTATTTGGAAAAATGTAATATTATTTGCATTACCCTCTAGGTGCTGTACCGTTTATGATCACATAAAAAAGAAAGCTCCGACAAACTGCCGGAGCTTAACCGAATTGTATATTCTAAAAATGGAAATAACAAGGGTGTTTTTTATAGATTCATGTATGCTTCCTTAGTTATGTTATTAATCTTTAATCTTTAATCTTTGCGATGCGATAAATAAGTTTCTTAAAATCATTATACTCAATGCGTACGAAGTAGAAACCTGCTTCGTATGATCTTAAATCTAAATCCAGATAATCGCTACCCGCCTCGGCGGTCAGTAACTCAATTTGCTGGCCGTATGCATTAACTAGACGAACTGTAGCGGCAGTTTCGAATGGTCTAACAACGCGTAATCTAATGAAATCGCGGGTCGGATTTGGAAAAGCAATCACATCAGCTAGTCCTTCCGCTTCTAAAATCACCAGTTCAACGGATGAGAAACTGTATTGCCCGTCGATATCGACTTGTTTTAGGCGATAGAAGTTGCGACCATAAACTGGTGTTTCATCCACAAAGTGATAATGATTCGTATTGGTTGTCGTTCCCTGGCCATTGACGCTACCAATTGGCTCGAAACGTTCTCCGTCGATAGAGCGCTGAACGATAAAATACTGGTTGTGTTCTTCCCAAGCCGTCGCCCAGTCGAGTTGTACGCTGCCATTAGTTTGTAATTTAGCAGTAAAGGTGATGAGCTCAACCGGAAGTGAAAAGACAGGCTCTAAACCACCGTCCAATTCAAGATTTTCTTCGATCCCCGATGTAATGCTAAACGGTGCGGTATAGCCCGTTGATGGCTCAAAATCACTATCCATTGCTTCATCACCAGCATCTTTGATCGTTAAAATGTAATCACCGTTAAAAGAGCTTTCTTCGATCTTAATGGCGTAGTTGCCAGCGCGGACTTGTTGGAATTCAAATTCACCTTCGCTATCTGTGGCTTGTGTTTCCACAAAAACATCGTCGTAAGTGTTGAACGTATCATCTGGTCCTGCCTTGACCAATCGCACCAGGATATTGGGTACTCCCGGCTCATCTGCATCTTGCATACCATCTGCGTTTTCATCTAACCAAATGCGACTGCCCACCTTGACCGGAACAACATATCCAGCGTCCACATTATCATTTGTATCGCCTTCGCTGAGATTAATCAGAGGTGATCTTCCATCAATTAGATTAGCGTCACTGTCATTCTCGTCATCGCCTTGATCATTATCCGTCAAGAGATAGCCAATTGGAGTGGCAAAACGCACGCGATAGCTACCAGCCGATAAGTCTTCAAAAGCATATTTACCGTCGGCATCGGTCAGTTGAAAATCAACACCGGGGATGGCCACACCGTTTTCATCTTCTAAAAAGACAAAAACATTGCTAATACCCGGCTCACCACTGTCTTTTTGACCATTGCCATTGAGATCTTCCCAAATTTGGTCGCCAATGTGCGCACTGCTTTGTGCGAGGCAATTACCTAAATCTGCATTGAAGTCGCCATGTCCGTTATAGTCACCACTGAATGCGAACCAGCCAGAAAAACCATAGTCACTATCCTTGACATTGGCGCCATAGCCTAATTGGAATCCATAGGTGTAATCCGATGGGTTATGCGTGATTTTTAGCGATTCTCCGGCGTGGCAATTCAGTCCTTCAAAAGCACTGTATTTATCGTCTACCTCATAGTAAAACCAGCTTTTGTGGTCTTCGTCGCTAACAAAACCATTGGCTTTGTACGAGCGACCTAGGGCTGACCATTCATTCCAGTTGCGTTTGTGGGTCAACTTGACGGAGAATTGCCATTGATAGCAATCATCAGCAAGGTTGGTTGCTATCCCTTCTAATAAAACACTACCGTCCGCTAGTTCGGTGAAAGTACCACCGTTGTCGGATAAACTATATTCTTGGACTCCGGAGCCATCAAAGTTCAACCAAACAGTTCTTGGTAAAGCATAATTGTCAGCCGTACCGTGGTCCAGCATTTCACAGGATTGCGCCCCGTCAATAGCGCAACGTGTGTTGTTATAAGAAATGGCATCTATTTCGAAATCTGGGCTAGTATCACTTGCAGTGGACCCGTTTTCAAGTTTTAGATAGCGTGTTTTAGCATTAGTCGTTAGAGTATTGTGAGTAAAGTAGTAATTGATGGATGTTTTTAAACTGGTATTTAATGTGAAGTTGATACCATCTTCTGATTCGTATACATTCAAGTGGGATGGACCAGAATAGGAGTTACTATAACTGCGCTGCTTCCAACTGACAGTGAAATTCTGACCAGCCTCTAGTTCACCATCTAATTTGATCGTCATGAGGTCATCCTGATCGTAAAATGCAGCGATGACTTCATCAATATCGCCCAATATTTCCTCTGGGGTATCAACGCCGGAGTTGCTCGAGTAAGCAGCGGCGTGTCCTGCAACATCTTGTGTCAATGCATCATCGGCACAATTTGTCGCGTCGCCATTTACAATTTTGGCAATGATGTTGGACTCGCCGGTATAGTTGCTACATCCGAGGCGGCGAGCACAGCGCAAGAAATAAGTCGTTGTTGTGATATATCCTGGGTCATAGCTTGGAGCATCAGAATCTGGGATTTGGGTCCAGGCAGACCAGGGTAGATCAGGATCTGTAGATGACAGCCAAAGGTACTGGATGATCTCGCTACTGCCGCCACTGGGGCTGGTCAGGCTTTGAATAAGTTCGGGATCGAAAGCGGTAGCGCTCACTTCGTAATCACTAATTTTGCCGCCATCGGTCAAATTATCACAGATCGCTGGTAAGCTACTACCATTCAAGCGAAAGTTAAAGTCGCCGTTTTCACCCTGTAAGTTCAGGTTTGAATCAGTGGGCTGGCTATCAATGTACAGATTGAGCCAACCGCTAGCACTGAAAACCTCACTATCAGTAACATTGGCGCCAGTTCCAATTTGGAAAGAAGGACCGCTGCGATCAAATGAAATAAGCGCACCTGCTGCGCCATCCAGGCCAGTGAAAGTGCCTTCTGTAGTGGTATAGTAGTACCAATCATCGGTTGAGGCGGTATAACAGTTATTGTTCTTTGGGCTATTGGCTGGCGTACTGTATGTTCGGCCACCAAAGGTAGCATCTACCTCAAATTTGAGATTAGCATCATTATTATTCACGATTGTACCGTAGAGCCGTGCCGTGCCATCATCGTATTCTATAAAGGCTGAGGAAGTGAATTGGTAGAAATTGTGCAGGTTATCAAAGCTTAACCAAACACTATATTCTGTACCATCGTCGCACTTAATGGTTTGGCTAAGCTCTCGACTTAGCAAAGCTTCTTGGGCCTCAACCAAACTAAAACAGCAGACAAACAAAAAGATGGAGCAATACGCAGGCAAGCGCAAGTTTTGGTAAAAACGCTTCATAATAAGGTTTTTATTAAAAATTGTATCGATTCGTTATGGTCGGAAATATAGGCTTGGGTCCAAAGACTTAGCTTTGAACATCATTTGTTTTGGTAAGGATAGAAGCGTTTAAAGGATCGGAGAACAGTAAAAGGAGGTAATGTTTGGTTACTTTGAACAAATGTAATGGCAAAGGAAGGCGAATAGCAAATTTTTTATAAATAAAATTTAAATATAAAAAATCACAATAAAGTTAAGTTTGTTGAGTAAAAAGAATGTATTGATACAGATCTTTAAAAAGATATATTTTTAAAATAATTAGAATATAAATATCTGCTCTGTCACATTATTTCTTTTTTGACATAAAAAAGGGCCATCTTTTTCGTAAAAGACGGCCCTTTGGTATCAATTTAGAACAAATTATTCTCCTTTAAGAATACGCAGCACCTCGGTATCATCTTTACCATCGCGTTTAATTTGCACGTAGTATACCCCAGAAGGGTAGCGTTGCAAACTGATTTCAATGCGATTTTCTGCCGCTGGCATTTGATATTCATCCATCAACTTTCCAGTGCTATTGTACACTCGGATCAATACATCACGATTCAAGACGTCGATTTGCTCAATAGTCGTGCGATCCGTAGCTGGGTTAGGATAGCTGAAAAATTCATGCGTTCCATCAGCCATAATCGCCGTTGCTTCGTTAGAATGGCCGACGAAGTTGGTCGCTACTTCGAGTTTGCGTACTCGATAAATGTTGCGTCCCATACGTGGGTTTTCGTCTTGGAAAGTGTACTGATTGTACATCTGACCTTGACCGACTACCATACCGATTTCGTGGAACAGTTCACCATCTGCAGAGCGCTCAACGTAGTAGTTATACAAGTTACTTTCTTCTGTTACGGTCCACTCCAGATTCACGTTGTTACCTTGCATATTTGCCGTCAACGTACTGATTAGTGGTAACAAGTCTGCACATTCAGGGGAATCGAGCGGTACCACAACAATCACGACGATATTAGATTCCGCTACGTAATCCTCACAACCTTCACGACGTGCGCAGCGAATGAAATAAGTGGTAGTATATAACTGACCTGGCGCGTAAGTTGGTGAATTAGAGTTTGGAATTGGTGTCCAAGTATTTGGATCAAATGGTCCACCACTGGTTGATGACATCCAAAGATATTCTGCCGTACCGAAACCACCACTTGGTAGAGTGGCACTAGTGAGTGGATCGGGGAATTCACCCGCACAGATCGTTTGATCCGCTTCGATGGCACCACCGTTATTAAAGTCATCACAAATCAGATAAACACCGGCATCCCAAGATAGATCGTCCGGTTGACCATTAACCACTGTGAAGTTAGCTGTCATGCCAGTCGTCACGTTAGGATCAGAGTCTAATTCATCATCACTACCTGCGTTTTGTATAGTCAGCATGTACTCATCACCGCTGATATTGAAAGTGATGTAGTACTGGCCTGGTTCAACACACTCGAATAAGTAGCGACCGTCACCGCCAGTTACACGGCTATCCACAATTTGGTTAGTACCGGCATTGTAGAGTAGTACGTTGGCGCCGGCAAAGCCAGCTTCCCAAGGTTGCTGGATACCATCGCGATTGCCATCGTACCAAACAAAGTCACCTACGCTCACACAAGGATAGAATCCTGCGTCGACCGTCAGATCACAAGTTGCAGCGGGCAAGTTGAAAGTAGCCGTCATACCGTTGTCAGGATCCGCATCACTATCCACAGAATCGTTGGCGCCAACATTTGCATTTGAAGCCTTAAAGCCACTTGGACGCTCAAAAGTAATTTTATATTCACCAGCAGGAAGGCCATCAAAGATGTAACCACCGTTATTGCTGGTCGTTGTGCTTCGGTTCACTTCGACACCTGCATCACTAATTCCAGTCAAACTGACGTTTACACCATTGATGCCGGATTCAGAAGCATCCTGAATACCATTTTCATTTAAATCATTCCAAACGAAGTTACCCACTTTAGCCGGATCAACTAGCGTTACCTCAGCTTCGCAAGTACATCCATCTGCGTCTGTGATGACGACAGAGTAAGTACCGGCACTCAAGCCAGTAGCTTCAGCTCCAGTTTGGCCGTCACTCCACAGGTAGCTGTAAGGCATATTTCCGCCAGTTGCGCTGGCTTCAGCGGAACCATCACTGCCTCCAAAGGTGCTAATGTCTACACCTTCATTGTAGCTAGACGTAACGCTCGCGCTACACATGGTAATACCATTGGTACCAACAGTAGCAGATCCAGTTGCTGTACAACCATTTGCGTCAGTAACGGTCACATCGTAAGTGCCGGGAGCAAGGCCGGTAAGTATCATATCGGTACCACCGTTGCTCCAGCTATAAGAATAAGGCATAGTACCGCCTGCAGGGGTTGCAGTTGCTGTACCATCATTATTACCCGGACAAGTTTCATTAGTTGCGGTAACATCCACTGTTAATTCAACAGGTTCAGTTATTTCAGCATCTATCGTTGAAGTACAGCCATTATTGTCCGTTACAGTTACAGAATAGGTACCTGCTGCAAGACCGGTCAAATCTTCGGTGGTCTCACCGTTGCTCCAGTTGAAGCTAAATGGTGCTTCACCACTGACTGTCAAATCGATACTTCCGTCAGCTGAGCCATTGCAACTAACATCCGTGGTAGCAATAGCTAAATCAGGACCGCCACTAACGGTAATTGGCGCACCAGCAACATCAAGACCCGCACAAATATCACCACCACCTTGAATCAAGAGTGCATTGACGTCGAATCCGGTAGTCACACCGAAGTCGATGATGCTTAGATCAAGCGTATTAGGATCGTAAACCAGCGTATGAATGGTGTACAGTCCTGCTGCGTTAACGGTAAATTCGGGGTTTGCATCTGCATCTTCGATAATCAAGCCGGCACCAGAAGTCAACACGTAGATCACTTGGTAACCTGTAGGTACCACGGCATCTCCATTTGGCGTAGCGGTTAAAGTAGCTGAACCGTTCTCCAGACAAACTAAGTCAGGACCAGTCAATGTGCCCGGATCTGCTTCACAACATTCGATACGGGTAATAGTAATGGCATTTGACAGCTCATAGCAACCAGATAAATCAGCGGCGTTAGCGCCTACTTCTAATCCAGTAATGCCATCGGCGTAGCTAATACTCCAAATCAGGCAAGTGCCTAGGCCGGCACCGTCGAAATCGAAAGGAGGGCCACCGGGTAAAGCCAGGATATTCAGAGCGTCATCAGTGATGATCCAACCTTGGTTAGGACCGGCATTGCCACTGATACTGACATCGATTAAATCAGGAATATTGTCACCTACACAAATCGTAGTAGGATCATTGGTGCTAATTTCACCACCTTCAACCTCAGTACGTGTAACGGTGATAGCATTTGATAAATCAAAGCAACCAGCCAGGTCCGCGGCGTTTGCACCGACCATCAAGCCCATAAGGCCATCTTCGAAACTGATATGCCAGATCAGGCAAACACCAGCACCAGCACCTTCAAGATTGAAAGGAGGTCCTGCGGGTAAAGCCAGAATGTTTCCAGCATCATCGGTGATAATCCATTGGTTATTTGGACCTGTATTTCCGGTAAGTGTAACGTTGATCGGATCATCCGCACCATCGCCTACACAGATTTCAGTAGGATCATCGGTAGAAATCTCACCGCCATCGGGTGTAGTGGTTTCTACCGTTGCACTTGCTTCACCCGAACAGCCATCAACATCGGTGACCGTTACAGAATAAGTGCCCGGAGCGAGATCCGTGATAGTTTGTGTATCACCACCGTTGCTCCATACATAAGTATATGGTGGGGTTCCGCCAACTACTGAAGCTGTAGCAGTGCCATTATTAGCGTCGCAATCTGCATCAGTAGCAGTCGCACTGACATCAAGATTAGAGTTTTGGCCCACTACGCCAGATACTTCTATATCGTTCATACAGCCGTTAGCATCTGTTACCGTTACAGAATAAGTACCCGGTGCCAGATTGATAGCCGTCTGAGTTGTTTGACCATCACTCCAGAGATAAGTATAAGGAGGAACGCCGGTCATTACACCAGCGTAAGCTGTACCATTGTTTTGGCCACAATCAGCGTCTGTAGTATTAACCATCACCCAAATCCCTTCAGGAGAAAGTTCAACTTCTACACTACCCGTGGCAGTACAACCTTCTTCATCGGTGACCGTCACCGAGTAAGTGCCTGCGCTTAAGTTTGATGCAACAACAAAAGTTTGTCCGTCGCTCCATAAAAAGCTAAGGTTACCCGTTCCACCAGAGACGTTTACACTCGCTGTACCATCAGCGCTACCAGGGCAGGTTTCGTAAGAGGCGCTAAAGAATAACTGAATATTGCTGCCGCCGCTCACCGTGACGCTATTCTCACCGGTACATCCGTTATCGTCGGTAACGGTAGCGGTGTAAGTGCCTTCAGCCAAGCCAGTAGCCGTAGCTGTGGTTTGACCATCGCTCCACAAATAAGTGTATGGTGCTTGACCGTTCACCGGAGTAATGGTAGCGGTACCTAAGCCGTTGTTACAGCCTGCACTGGTACTGGAGACAGTAGTCGCTATACCGAAGGGGCTGCTGGTGACTTCTGCCGAATTTTCAGTCGTACATCCGTTTGCGTCGGTCACGGTTACGCTATAAGTACCTGCGGGCAATCCATTGATGGTAGCGCTACTTGCGCCATTGCTCCATAGGTAAGTATAAGGTGGTGTTCCAGCAAAAGCTACGACTTCGATCAAGCCGTCACTGCTGCCTGGGCAGCTCTCCGGGGTGATATTAAAAAGGCTGCCCAGTGCTGGTGGCTCGTCGATAACTGTAGATGCAATACCGATAGCACCATCGATATCAATTACAGTAACGGAGTACGTACCGGGCGCGAGATTACTAATCGTTTGAGTAGTATCACCTGTGTTCCAGGTGTAGGTGTAAGGTTCCCAACCGCCAAAAGGGTTGGCAGTAGCCGAGCCATCGTTGGCACCAAAACAAGTGATTGGTGTCGGATCAATGCTCACCTCAACCTCAAATTCCGAAGCAACGAGCTGCGTTCCTAAGAGCTGAAATAAAATCAGCAGGGGGAGGAATCTGGACCAGCCAGCCGCCAAGTGTTTTTTTAGTGTAGAGTTCGTTTCCATCATAAATGAAAATTTTGGATGAATAATTTGTTCGTTTTTAGAGCTTGTTTAAAATTTATCTTTAGTTAATAGAATTTTAAACATGTTTTAGATCGTTAGGACCTGTTTAAGTTTTTTAATAAATAGGTTTATTAAAATGAAAATTGATGACTATTAATGTAAGTAAGATGTAATTCGTAGTGCTTTGACAAGTCTGGTATATCATCTGCCTGTTAATGATTCATCTTCACTTTTCTAGCTTCAAAAGTATAACAGGTTTTGTCAAAGTAAGATAATCCGCATAGTGAAAAGCACGACTAAGTTAACAAATGCAAGGCATAAGTTAACGCGCTTCTACGTTTTTGAGGGGTAATAAATTGAGATCGGTTATAACGAATGTCCAGAAAACGGATTGGGACGAAAGGTAACTGGTGTCAAAGCGCAATTTACGCTATTGATATATTTGACGTAAAAATACAGAAAAGATTGCCGAGTTTCAAGGAATTGGAAAGAATAATAAAAATGAGGAAAGAGAAAGCCCTAAATTTAGGACCACGATATAACAAAAAATCGGCTCGACAGTCCCTCCAGAGCAGTCGAGCCGGGATACCCAATCAGATTAGGATATCTTTTCTATTGTAGATTCGGTGTTTAATCTTCTATTTTTATAAACGGTAGTGACTCCCGAAATTCTCGAGCTCTGACCTTCAACACGTAGTGTCCCGAAGGATACTGTGATACCGTTCGTTCGAAATGCTTTACACCCGCAGGGAGTATAAATTGATCCAACAACTGATGATTTTGATTGAAAACACTTACTACGGCCTCTCGTTCGGAAGCTGATTTTAGTTGAATACGAAGCTGCTCCCGAACTGGATTAGGATAAACCCGAATGGCTTTTGGGAAATCACGATCTATCTTTACGGCAATGACCTCCGAGTAAGCATACGAGTCGTCATAATCAACTTGTTTGAGACGGTAATAATTAATACCACCCGGTGGGTTTGGATGGGTAAATTGATAAGCGGTATTGGCATCCGTCGTACCTTGTCCAGCTTGTGAACTAATCACCTCAAAGCGCTCGCCGTCCAGACTATGCTGTAATAGAAAGTAGGCATTGTTTTCTTCAGAGCTGGTTTCCCAGCTGATTTCTACGCGGTAGTTATCGGGACTCTCCGCTCTAAAATAGGCTAATTCAACGGGCAATGGTCCCAAGATAATCACATCCGTTACCGGGATAGTGATGCTGCAGCCAGTCATTTGATCAGTCAAGGTCAGTGTCACGGTGTAATTGTTACCATATTGGTAATTGTGAACGACGTCTCTTCCACTGGCAGTGTTGCCGTCACCAAAATCCCAGAGGTAATCTACAAAGGGTAAATAAGCGGCGGTAAATGTCAAATCTTCTTGGGAATTTCCAAAAAATGGTGCTTCGATGATACTTACAATCGGTGCGGATTGGATATTAATCACAATGACATTGGATTCCGCAGTATAATTCGCAAAACCGAATCGACGCGCACAGCGAATAAAAGCTGTAGTTTGGTTGATAGGACCTGGCGTATAACTAGCGCTTGTAGCGCCGGGGATAGCCTGCCATTGATTATTGATGCCTGGTATTGACTGCATCCATAGATACTCAATGGCTAGATTGTTATTACCACCCGAGGCATCCGAAATATTGATCAGTTCCGTTGGGGTGTCACCAAAGCAAATGGTTTGATTGTAACCAACTTCTCCGCCGTTATCTACATTGGATAGTGGGGCAAGAGAGTTGGTGGCGTAAGTGTTGGACGATAAGCTTCCAAGTAAAAAAACAGCAAGCATTAGATAGCCCACACGTACACGACGTGAGTGGGGGGGAAGTAACATGTTCAGGAGATTTTTTTTGTAATTTATTTATCTCCTGAAGTAGCAAATTGCGTTCCAATTATATTAGAAAGGGTAATAATGTTTACAAAAAATCAGTCGGTCTGGTTTTTGTAATATATACTTTCAGGGTAATGTTATTTTCCACCCTGATCAGCGATTGCAAGTAATTGCTGATGAATAGCTCGGACTTGATGACTGAGAAACTGTTGACCATCGTTGTTGATCACAAAATCAGCTAAGGCGACCTTCTCGGTTTCCGGCATTTGCTTAGCGATTCGGGCCTGTACGGCTTCGGCATTGACGCCATCACGTTGCATCACCCGTTCAATCCGTAAAGATTCCGGTGCGGTGACGACAATGATTTTATCAAGTTGCTGGTGGCTACCACTTTCGTACAATAAAGCGGCTTCTTTTAAAGCATAAGGAGTAACTTGTTGTTCGAACCAATTGAGGCCATCAGCTTTGACCGCCGGATGAACAATATTATTGAGGGCAGTTAATTTCTGTTGATTGCTGAAGACTTGTCCGGCTATGTACTGGCGGTCCAGTTGGCCGTCGGCTTGATAAGCTGCACTGCCGAGCAAATCGATGATCTGTGATTTTACGGTCGTTTGTTCTGTCATCAGCCATTTGGCACGATCATCTGCGTAGTAGACCGGAATATTGAAAGCATATTCGAAAATACGGCAAACGGTTGTTTTACCACTACCAATGCCGCCGGTAATTCCAATTTTGAGCATAGTTCTAAAATTACATAAAATTCAGTAGCCGACAATATCTTGATATTTTCTTCCCAATCCATTTGATTTTGCTTAATTTGGGAAGATAGAATTCCAAATGTCTACTGTGCCGAGATTAGTTTGCCAAAACAATATCGAACATTTATTGTCATAAGCAACTGCTGCTCGCAATTGCATTAAATATCAAAGCTAGATGCGTTTGATTTATACCAATTTCAAAACGACTGTCGTACTTCTGTTACTTTTAGTCATGGCGGTCGACGCACAAGGGCAAGACATTCACTTCTCTCAGTTCTACAATAGCCCGCTTAATATTAATCCTGCACTGACAGGAGTGTTCCCCGAAGATGTACGCATCTCCGGACATTATCGTCGACAATGGCAGAGTGTCCCGGTGCCTTATTTGACTTTTTCTGGCGCCTACGATAGCCGACTCTATCATCCGATTGCCCCCAGTGGGTTCTTTGGTTATGGTGTGCTGTTTAACTACGATCGTCAGGGGATTGCTGATTTACAATTGACCCAATTGAGCTTGAGTGGCAGCTACACCCAACCACTTAATGAGTACAATTTATTAACGGCCGGGGTACAAGTTGGTTTTGCCAATCGAGGTTTCGCTACGGATGACCTGACTTTTGCCAATCAATATAACGGCGACGTGTTTGATCCGGGCTTACCGACTCGGGAAGACTTTTCGAATACTTCACGTAGTTTCTTTGATCTTGGTGCTGGCCTCAACTGGTTGATGCAGTTAGATGGTGGCTTTCGCTTGAATTCGGGGCTCGGTGTTTTTCATTTGACCACACCCGAAGTCAACTTTTTCGATCAAACCAAGGCCAATTTACCAATGCGTTTTAGTCTTTACACGATTGGCTCTGCACCACTCAATGCGCGCATGGACATGCAATTTCGCTTGATGTACCAAAATCAATCTCCGTTTCGGGAGACCCTTTTGGGAACAGCACTGGTATATTACCTAAACCGGGGGCGCGGACAAGAATTGGCCGTGCAGCTTGGTACAAATTACCGAAGATCACACGACGAAAGTGATGCGATTATTCCTACCTTTGGCGTGCGTTATTTAATGTGGCGCGCTGAATTTAGCTACGATATTAATACCTCAAAATTCCAGGAAGCAACCAATGGTAACGGCGGCCCTGAAATCTCCGTTATCTATACGATTACCAAAGTAAAACCACCTGCGGCCTTTAAAGCTTGCCCGATATTCTAACCTATATGAAATACTATACCCTCTTGCTCGTAATGAGCCTCATGTCCACTGGCGTTTGTGGCCAAACGGCCCGTGCGTTTGAAAAAGCCGGTGATGCTGCGATGGGAAATAAGAACTATGGTGCGGCCCTGGAGTACTTCCGTAATGCCATGGAAATCAAACCGAAAAGGGTGAGCTTGTGGTACAAGTACGCGGAAGTCGCTCGCCAGTTTAGCTCTTATGAAATCGCCGAGAGTTATTATAAACGTGTATTGAATAGTGAAAAAGCTGCCGAGTTTCCCTTGACGCCATTTCGCCTCGGGGAGGTCAAACAGAGTCTCGGACATTACGATCAAGCCGGCAGTTACTTTGAGCAATATCTGAATAACCAAGGTCGGGAAGGGGCATTTGCCGAACGAGCTAAGCGAAGTATCGAAGATTGCCGTTGGGCTGCCCAATTGGTAGCCAATCCCGATGAGGTTAAGATCACTCAATTAAATAAGCGTGTTAATACCGCCTTCTCCGAATTTGCCCCTTTACTTAGAGGGGATACTTTATACTATTCTTCTTTTCGTTTCGATCATCCCAGTGATCAGTACGATCCGCCACGAAAGATTTCCAAAGTATTATACTCAGTGCGTGGTGCCAAGGGGCGTGCTATTCCGCGGAAATTCAACGAAAAGAGTCAATTGACGGCTCATGCGACCTTTAGTACGGATGGACAACGCGTGTATTACACCATTTGTAACTATAAGGGAGAGGCGGAGATCCGTTGTGATCTTTATTATCGTCAGCGAGAACGCCGGCGTCGATGGAGTAAACCCAAAAAATTGCCAGAACCAGTTAATTTACCCGAGTATACAACGACTCATCCACATTTGATGGTTCATCCTGTGGATAGCTCGGAATGGCTATACTTTGTAAGTGATCGGCCCGGAGGAGAAGGACAATTAGATATTTGGCGGGTTCAACTCAAGGATAAAGACAAATTCAGTGCACCCGAAAATATGAAAGCGCTGAATACCTCCGGCAATGAGGTGACACCATTTTACTATCCAGCCAATAATCAATTCTATTTCAGTTCGGATGGTCGACAGAGTATGGGAGGCTACGACGTGTACCAAGCTGATTATGCACCAGGACAATGGGGAGAGGTGATGCATATGGGCTATCCACTCAATACCAGTTATAACGATTTATATTTCGTGATGACGGCGGATACAACAGTAGGGTATTTATCTTCTAATCGCTTGGGCTCATTTTATCTGGATAAGAATAATAAAACGTGTTGTAACGATATTTACCGGGTGAAATTACCTCAGCCAGATTCGCCGGTTGATGCTCCAGAGTCAAAAGACAGTTTAGATCTCTTGGTTGAGATTGAAACACCTTTGGATCCCGAACCTGTCGATCCGCCGCAAATCGAAGTGCCACCGACTAAATTGGAAGATTTTCTGCCTTTGGCGCTGTACTTTGATAATGATGAACCAGACAAACGGACACGCCGAACGAGCACGAAAAAGAGTTACGAAGAAACTTACTTCCGTTATTATGAGCGGCGCGAGACTTTCTTGGAAGAGTATACAGCCGGATTGAATGAAGACGAGCGCGATGCTGCCGAGCAAAAGCTGGAAGCCTTTTTCGCTGATCAGGTGAAAAAAGGCTACGACTATCTGGATTTGTTTTCTAATATCTTACTGAAGCGCCTTGAGGAAGGCGAGCAAGTGGAAATATTCGTTAAAGGATTTACGAGCCCACGAGCCAAGAGCGATTATAATTTGCGCCTCGGCCAGCGTCGAGTGAGTAGCATCCGTAATCATTTTAGCAACTATCGCGGTGGTATTTTCCAGTCTTATCTCACGGAAGGACAATTGATTATTACTGAACGTTCCTTCGGGGAAACGACCGCTGCTTCTAATATTAACGATGATTTGAATAATCAACGGCTTTCGATTTATAGCCCGGAAGCTTCGCGCGAAAGACGGGTGGAAATCGTTGAAATAAAGCGGAATTGATCTCACTATTTTAAAGACTTACCTTTTTTGTTTCGGAAACTCCAATACCTGTCTCGTGTGCTTTAACACTGGGATGGGGAAACTTTGCCTATCAAACATTCTGAGATGGTTTAAATTATAAAACAATCGAATTGCAGATGCTCTAAGCAGTTATTCGATAACCACTTTTTAAACCTATTTTCTAAACTCAATTTTCGATTATGTCCATCAGAATGTTACCACTGTGGCTGGGATTGCTATGCCAGGCCTTTTTTGTTCAACCACTACTAGCACACGATCCTCCAACCTTTAGTTGCAGTACCCGAGATACCGAGGCAGAATGGATCCCCGAAGCAACAACTGCACGTACAGACTTAAACTGTGACCTCACAAATTTAACCCAACAAGAGATTGATGAATTACCCGAAATCACCATTTGGGTGAATGTGCATTTCATCGGACCGGTAGGGGCGAATTTTGAACCGGGTACAGGTGTCGATGGGAATGCCTATGCGCAGAATATGATTAACAAGGCTAATGAATATTTGTCGGATATGAAACCGAGCCCAACGCATACGGCCGATTTCTTAGGAGATAGTAAATATCGCTTAAGGCTATTTTCTGATCCTAATAATTCAGCTGATTTGCACGGTGGTATTTGGTATTGGACGAGTGTACCCACTTTCTACCCTTACGGTGACAATGTTTTAAATATAATCATGCGCGATATTGGTACTGCGGGTAGTTTTGATTTCGGCGGCTCCGCTTGTGGCCTGAATACCTGCGATAAAATCTTCTTAAATGACGCCTACGATAATGCGGCTAATGGTGGCTCTTGGAATTGGTGGAACTATGCCCGTATTACGCTGCATGAGACAGGTCACGTTTTTGGTTTGTGTCATAGCTTTTATTGTGGAAACCCTTGCGATGGCGATGGCTTGGATGTAGCTGCGGAGTGCTCCATCAATAGTTGTTATAGCAGTTGTGGGCAATCCCCCGGAACATTTTGCGATAATTGGAATTCCGGGAGTTCGAATATGATGGGGTATAATCCTAAGAACTGGTCGTTGACACCTTGTCAATGGGCGGCGGTTTATACACGCTTGGCGACCACCTCGGCAGCGTATGTGCAGCGCTGCGAAATCGTGGATCAATTCCCCGAAATGGCTGGCTTTGAAAATGATTTTAATGGATGGAATCATTCGCCTTGCGACGATTTCAGTTGGCAGCGCAACAGCGGCCCAACTCCTTCCTTTGGAACAGGTCCCAGCAATGCCGCCCAAGGAAGTTATTATGCCTATATCGAAGCGACTAATAATTATAATCAATCCGCGACTCTGACCAGCCCTTGTATCGTTATCGATGAACCCGATTACCAGCTAAGCTTTCAATATCACATGTATACTTTCGGAGGAAGCGGCTCTATGGGCAATCTTTTAGTTGATATTAGTTATGATGAGTGCCAAACCTGGAATACGATCTGGGCAAAAATTGGTGGTCAAGGCCCCGATTGGCAAGGCGCAACATTAAGTATTCCGTACACTGAAGGTGAGGCCTTCAATCTTCGATTTCGTGGTACGGTGAAGAGTTCTCATCTGGGGGACATCGCAATTGACGCGGTACGGATTTCGGCTTGTGAGCCACCGGCTATCCCCGGTACGATTACACAGACTTTTAATGAGGATTGTAGCTCAACGTTTAGTATCGCACCGGTAACGGGAGCGTCTTCTTATGACTGGTCACTTCAATCCGCACCTAATTATGTGGGGTTGATTGAGAATGGAACGACTCAGGCGACTGCTTTTTTCACTTCAGCACCTTCTCCTACCGCAATTATTAACCTTTGTGTTCAGGCCTATAATGCTTGTGACGCAGGTGATTTAAAATGTCAGTGGTTTGAGTTGGGATGTGAAACTATTCGTCGGGATGGATCCTCTTCACCTCTGGAAAATAGGGATCAGACGTTAGACCTTTTTCCCAATCCAGCCAGGGATCATGTAACGATTCAATTAAATGCAAGAATTCAAAATGCCCAAGGTCGTATTTTTGATACCAAAGGGCAGGAATGGCGTCGATTTATTTGGACGGGCCAATCGCTGGAGGTAGATATCAGTGAATTACCTTCGGGGATTTACTTCGTAAAGTTCAATACTGCAGATGGATTACTGACCAAAAAATTAGTAGTACAATAGATTTTGTTCTCTTTTTATTAAAATAACTTCATTTTCCGAAAGTGGCGTATTCAATGGCAGAATGCGCTGCTTTTTTGTTGATCCTGATCTAATCTTTCCTACAGTTGATTGTTGAGTTTAATGGGTTTTTCATTTTGGAATGAAACTTGATTTATTGCTCACAACAACATTTGACTCCCCCTTCTTAAACGCCTTTCCTTTTCCTTTTCAGAATAGCAACAGATGCTCAAACAGCATCAAAATGAGGAATTTTTAATTACAGAATCATTAAAATTGATTTGAGGTAATGCAGCACATACGTTTACTTCTGTTCTTCTCTTTTTTATTTCTGTCTGTTCAAACTGTTCAAGCCCAAGTCGACGCTGATTTTACTTATAGCGCCACGACTGGTTGTGGATCTTTGCAAGTCTCATTTTGTGATTTTTCACAGAGTGCAACGAGTCAAATTGTATCCTGGGATTGGGATTTGGGCGGGGCACCGTCGAATTTAGAATGCCCGGGGAGGGTATTCGGTATACCTGGAAGTTATACCATTTGCTTGACGGTGACGGACGCAGATGGTAATTCCGACACTGAATGTAAAACGGACCTGATCACGGTCTACAATCTTCCGGATCCCGACTTTATCGCGGATAAAACCCAAGATTGTGCACCGGGGACTTTTGCATTTACGGATATGTCCAATTCGATAGATGGAAATATTAATGAGTGGACTTGGGGCTTAGGTGGTTCGTGTGGAACCATCGTCACTACCGCACCTAACACACCCGCAGCCATTTGTACCTACGGCATTCCTGATGATTATTCTATCAGTTTGACCGTAAAGGATGACAATGGATGTGTGAATACTATTACTAAGGATGACTATCTGACAGTATCCGAAGTACCGGCCGTTTCTATCGCGGCGAGTAGTAACTTCGGCTGTGAAGCGCCATTCACCGTATCCTTTCTAAACACCAGCACTCAGGCAAGTGTGATGGATTTTGAATGGAATTTTGGTAATGGTCAAGAATTTTCTGGTGATACACCACCGCCGGTTACTTACAGTTCCAACGGCACGTATTCAATTACGGTGATTGGAACCAATACAAATACTGGCTGTAGTGATACACTAATTTTAGAGGATTATATTACGATCGGTTACCCGATTGATTTTGACTATACACCTTCTGAAGGTTGCGTCGGGATGAGTGTTGATTTTACGGATTTATCACCAAATGTGGCTTCCGAAGTCACCTGGGATTTTGGTGATGGCAATACCAGCAATGATCCAAGTCCAACTCATACCTTTAACACGCCAGGTTGCTACTTTGTGAAGCTGACGCGTACTGTGAGCGGTTGTGAAACCGAGCAATACGCCCAGCAATGCATCTTGGTCAACGCACCTTCCAACGTTACCGTGAGTAACGATAATAACATTGGCTGTTCATTACCTCATGTTGTTAATTTTACTGGCATCTCTAGCGATGTCACTAGCTGGTTGTGGGATTTTGGAGATGGTACTTCACAAAGTACCCTCCAGAATCCTACCCATGTTTACAACAGCTACGGCACTTTTGAGGTAAACTTAATAACTACCAACGTAGCAGGCTGTACCGATACGATGTTCGTCAATTCTATTGACGTGCGTGAGGTCGTCGCTCAGTTGGTCGATGATGATATCTCCGGCTGTGCGCCTTTGGAGATTACCTTGTGTGAAGACTCGGAAAGCGTGACTTCCATTACCAATTGGTCTTGGCAGGTCTCTACGACGAGTAATACTTTCATTTCTTTTTCAGAATGTCCAACCTTTACGATTTCGGATACTGGAAAATTTGATGTGATCCTGACGGTTACGAATACGCTGGGATGTTCCAACACCGTAACCTTTGATGATGTGATCAACATCGGTGATAATCCAACACTTTCTTTTGATGCCACGCCGACGGAATCTTGTGTAGAAACACCAATAGATTTTACGGATATGTCAGAAGAAACAGTAGACTACTGGTATTGGGACTTTGGTGATGGCAATGATGCGGAGGAACAGAATCCAACCCATTTCTATTTGGATACGGGATATTATGATGTGAATTTAATTGGGTCGCACAACGGTTGTGTGTCGTCGATTACCTATCAAAACTATATTCATATCACCGCACCGGTGGCGAAGTATGATATTATTGAGTTTTGTGATAATAATTTCCAACGCAAGTTCAAAGATAATTCGGTTGGTGCCGATTCTATCTTGTGGGACTTTGGGGTAACGGGAATCACAACGGATACCTCGACGGCTCAAAATCCGGATTTCATTTATCCCGATACTGGGTACTATGATGTATCGATGACGGTTTTTAATGCGACCACAGGTTGTCAGCATACGCGTATGGAAACGATCCATGTGACGAATCCAAAAGCATTATTTACCCCGTCTGTAGTCAATGGTTGTGCTCCGCTGACTGTGACTTTGCAGGATCAATCTGAATTTGCTGAGAATTATACTTGGTCAACACCATCGGGAGTACTCTCTGATCCAAACGTGGCCGAACCGACTTTGTATTTAGAAGATCCGGGAGCCTACACAGGGGTGCAATTGATTATTCAGGATGAAAATAACTGTCGGGATACGATGGTGCTCAGCGATATGATTTATGCCAATACCATTGAAATGGACCTCGGGGTTGATATCAGTGGTGGCTGTGTACCATTGACGACCACGTTTACTGATCTTTCGAATAATTTATACACCAATAATACGTCCTGGGAATGGACCTTCGGTGAAAACCTGGGGACATCCAATGCCCAAAGCCCAAGTTTTACATTCGATGAAACTGGAGAGTTCGCTGTGGAACTCACTGTGACAGATGATTGGGGCTGTTCTGCTACACAGGTTTTCGATAATGCAGTTAGTGCTTCACAGCCTATTGCCTTTTTTGAAACGGAAGATTTTGGCTGTACCGGAAATAGCATCAGCTTTATCAATATCTCGGATGGAGAAGACTTGTCTTTTTTGTGGGATTTTGGTGACGGGACGTCAACCGAAGAAGCACCTGAGCATTCCTTTTCTGCTGAAGGTGTTTACACCGTTTGTTTGACCATTACAGACGTCAATAACTGTAGCGATACTTACTGTCTGGATGATTACATCACCATTAATGATCCAGAGGCTGATTTTACAGTAGATAACAACTTTGCATCATGTCCTCCGATGACGGTGAATTTTACCAACATGTCAACGGACGCTGTAGAGTACAAATGGGATTTTGGTGATGGCACTACATCTACACAAGAAGAACCAACCCATGTTTATACCATTCCGGGTACCTACGAAGTGATGCTGATTGCTTCAAGTACACCTTTCTGCCATGACACCATTAAATTCGATGATTTTATCGTATTGGATGGCCCGGTAGGAGAGTACGTCTTTGACGTCGATTCAACTTGTGCGCCAGCAACCATTACCTTTATTGGTAATTCGGTGGCCGATTATGAGTATACCTGGGATATGGGAGATGGACAATTATTTTCTAGCAACGCCTTTATTGATGCTGATACCATTGTCTACACATATGCTCTGCCGGGTAATTATACACCAACTTTGAGTCTGGAAAATCAGACCGGTTGTTTCCGAACTTTGCCCAATCACGGTCCAATTCGCGTCTCTGCTTTGACTGCTGATTTTACAGCCTCGGATACCTTGCTCTGCGATGATAATGTACCGATTACGTTTTTCAACCTTTCCAGTACTAATCATCCTTTAACCAAGGTGGATTGGTCTTTCGAAGATGGAAATCCACTGACGAGTGAAGCTGTTGAGGAGATTGTCACTTTTGATAATGTCGGTACATTTGATGTGACTATGATCGTTAGCAATGGTTTTTGTTCGGATACTTTGACTAAAAACGATTTCATCAGTATTGGTCCAAAACCAACTGCTGATTATGTAATGGATACCAATGAAGGCTGTGAGCCGCTTAGTGTAAGCTTTACCGATCAATCAGGAATTGCTGGAGGTAGTATTACCGATTGGGAGTGGGAATTTGGCGATGGTTTTGGGGCCAACGGACCGAACACCAACCACGATTTTGCTGCTGGTGAAGATATCCCTGTAAGCTTAATTGTGACTTCTGCGGAAGGCTGCCGAGATACGATGACCCAAACCGTGACCTCGTTTGCCGCCACAGCGGTTGATTTGGGCGATGATCTTGAAATCTGTATCGGCGAAACGGTTCCATTAATCGCAACAGTCGATAACAATCTCGCTGGAGCAACCTATGGCTGGGCGCCGGCTACTGGACTGAGCTGTACAAACTGCCTTGATCCATTGGCCGATCCAGTGACAACGACTACTTATACGTTTACTTTCGTCAACGCGGATGGTTGTGAAACAATAGAAACAGTAACGGTACAAGTTTTACCTTACAGTGTACCTACCGTAACAACTAGCCCGGATTTAACCATCTGTGCTAATACTTCGACGACCTTGAGTGCCGATGCTGGTGCTGGTAATTATACTTACGAGTGGGATGCTTCACGCCCTGGCTTGGATTGTTATCTAAATTGTGCGAACCCAGTAGCAACGCCAACTCAATTGACGACCTACGTGGTCACCGTGACGAGCGAGTTTGGTTGCTCAACCGTAGATTCTATTACTGTGGATGTTCTAGACGAATCTCAAAGCTTCGCGGGTGATGATCGTATCATTTGCGAGGGGGGTAGCGCGCAGTTGAATCTTTCGATGGGGAATAATCCCGTATGGCTGGTCACTGACGGCTTAAGCTGTACCAATTGTGCTAGCCCGATAGCTTCGCCCGGACAACCTACAACTTATGTGGTGCAAGTAACCACAAACTTTGGTTGTACCATTTTTGATACGCTCTCGATCGATATCATGTATCCAGAAGATATTAATGCTGGATTTGATCAATCCATTTGTCTAGGCGAAGAGGTCAGCTTATTCGGTATCGGTGATGGTACAGTAAGCTGGAGTCCAGCGGAAGATTTTGCTGATCCAGGTGTCTGGAATCCAGTCATTACACCAACCGAAACGACGACCTATTTTATGACAGTAACTAATGGCGATTGTAGCCTTACGGATGCCATTACCGTTGAAGTAACTGAATATACAGATATTGAACTTGAGGATATGACCATCTGTGAAGGAGAAATGGTGGCTTTGGAAGTAGACGGACAAGCAGACATCTTCGAATGGCTGCCAGGACCTGGCCTGACCAATCTCACTTCGCCATCTCCAATGGTTAATCCTGCGGATACGACGACATACACGGTTATTGCTACCTTGGCGAGTTGTCAGCCGGATACGGCTACGATCACCGTAAATGTGATCCCGGCGCCAGAGACGGAGTTAGCTTCCTATCAAGATGTCTTCCCCGGTAGTTCAATTCAATTGGACCTAGAAGCGGATGATCCATTCTACGCTCATGTTTGGTCACCAGACATTGGATTGAGCTGTATTACTTGTGAAGATCCGGTGGCGACTCCGGATACCGTATCCATGTATTACGTGACCACTACGGATTTCAATACGGGATGCTCCGCAGTGGATAGTATCCGAATGAATCTGCTGAATACTTGTCCTTCTGATTTGATTAGTCTGCCTAATATTTTCACGCCTAACTTCGATGGTCAGAATGATATCTTAGATATCTATATCTCTGAAACTTTATTGAACTATGGTAGTGGAACCTTTAGAATCTACGATCGCTGGGGTGCCCTGATGTATGAAACGGATGATTTGACGCAAGGCTGGGATGGTACCTATCGAGGTAAAGCAATGCCAGACGGTGTGTATTTATACTACATTGAAGCACCTTGTCCGATTACTGGAGGCACCTTCATTGTTCAAGGCGATGTGACGTTGCTGCGTTAAGACTAAATTATACTTTGTTTTTGGGCAGAAGGCCAGTTCGTAATGACGGACTGGCCTTTTGTTATTAGCCATTTTGCAACAACTTTTGATTTTTCTGTGACATCACTTTATTTGTTAATAGAAAATGAGTGTTTTTTATAAAGTACTGATAATCAGTTTTTAGTAAAGAAATTTTTTATACCAAAACGAGATAAATCAACTCAAAGTGTTATTTGACTAACGGCATCAATTTTGGCATAGCAGGGGTGAATTATCATGAGTTCATCAACTTAAAGAAGCGTATGAAACGAGCAAGCTTACTAATTGCCTGCCTGACTTTTCTGTTAATTGCCAACCTGACTCAAGCACAGGTTACCGCTAACTTCACTGCGAATAATACGGAAGGATGTGGATCGTTGCAAGTCTCCTTTACGGACTTGTCGACCTCTTCTGCTGGTAGTATTGTCAGTTGGAGCTGGGACTTGGCTGGCGTTCAATCGAGTAATCAGAATCCAGGCCGGATTTATGGTACCCCCGGAAGTTACACTATTTGTCTTACCGTGACGGACAGCGATGGCAACACCGACACAGAATGTAAGTCTAATTTCATTCGGGTACTTCACTTGCCCGATCCTGATTTTGAGGCGATCCCCGCACAAGGTTGTGCACCTCTGGATGTCGTCTTTCAAGATCAATCCAATTCTATTGATGGAAATATCACACAATGGATTTGGGGGCTTGGTGGTTCTACCGGAGTCATTATTGACAACGGACAAAATCCACCAATCACATCAACTTATGCTTTAGTTGATGAATATTCTATCACCTTGACGGTAAAGGATGACAATGGCTGTTCAAATACAGTGACTAAAAGTGACTACGTTGTCGTTTCACCTGATCCGGTAGTGAATTTTACCGTTTCGGATGATTTCTCCTGTACGGCACCTTTTGTGGTGACCTTTCAAAATACCGGAGATACAGATGACATGAACTTTTTCTGGGATTTTGATAACGGCTTTACCTTTTCGGGGACGACTCCGCCTGCCGTTGCTTATACTGATCCCGGAACTTATTGCCCGACACTGATTGGTACAAATGCCATTACAGGTTGTTCGGATACGATGACCTTGTCAAATTGTATCCAGGTCGGTTATCCAATTGATTTTTCAGTTTCTACCAACGAAGGTTGTAGAGACTTGACGGTTAATTTTACGGATAATTCACCGAACACAGCTTCTGAGGTGATCTGGGATTTCGGCAACGGAGATTCGTCTACCGTCGCCAATACTAGTTATACTTATACCCAACCGGGATGCTATACGGTGAGCCTGACACGCAATGTAAATGGCTGTATTACCACGGTCTATCACGATCAGTGCATCGACGTTTTTGATTTACCTGATGTCAACTACGCGAATACCAATCCTATGGGATGTACGGTACCGCACACCGTTGAATTCATTGGTTTTTCTAATGACGCCGTAGCTTGGGTGTGGGACTTCGGTAACGGAGATTCATCAACCTTACAAAATCCTATTTACACCTACGAAGAACTCGGGTTTTACAACGTGACGTTGACCGTTGTCAATGACTTCGGTTGTACTTCTACGGTTGATTATCAGCAAATTGGTATTCAATCCTTAAACGCCGATATTCCAAGTGGACAGATCGAAGGTTGTACGCCTTTAGATGTAACGCTGACGGATAATTCTTCTACCATTGTTCCGATTTTAAATTGGGAATGGGAAGTGATTTATAATTCATCGACGCCACCATTAGTGCAAACGTCAAATGATGCGGTTCCAACTTTTACCTTAGTTGATACTGGATTCTATGATGTTCGACTTGTTGTTACCAACCAAATTGGTTGTGTTGATACCACTTATTTTACGCAGCGTATTGCTGTAGGTATGCCACCAACGATTAACATGGATGCCGATCCTAATGAGAATTGTGTAGAAACGGTCATCTCATTTTTCGATCAGTCAAGTGATTATGCGAACAGTTGGCGCTGGGAGTTTGGCGATGGAGCAGTTACTGAAGAACAGAACCCTGAGCATGAATATGCCGATACCGGTTATTATGATATCACTTTAACGGCCTGGCATCATGGATGTATCAATTTTGAAACCTTCGAAAATTTCATACTGATTAATCCACCTAAAGCGGCCTTTTCCGTGAATCGAGATTGTGAAACACCTTATTACATTGAACTAGTTGATATGTCTATCGGTGCGGACTCTATCTTTTGGGATTTTGGTGTGCCAGACATGGAATCGGATACCACCTCTGAGGCTAACCCCGTCTTTACTTTTCCGGATCGTGGTACTTACACAATTACGATGCAAGTGTTCAATTTTGAAGAAGAATGTGAAGATGATGAAACATTTACCTTAACGATAACGGATCCAGTCGCCCAGTATGACTTAGGGCCAATGACTGGATGTGCACCGCACCCCGTGTTTATAGACAATAATTCCATTGATGCGAACGAATACAGTTGGACTGCGCCTGGTGCGGTTATTTCTGATCCGACAATTAGAGAACCCGTTTTAACCTACAACAATGACGGCATATACTCAGATATTGAACTGATCATTACCGATATTAATGGTTGTCAAGACACCATGTTGGTACAAGATTCTATTTGGGTGAATGATATTGATGTACAATATGCTCTTGATCCTACAGGTGGTTGCCGACCGTTGACGGTGAGTTTTACCGACCAATCGACGACGACTTTTGGTAATAACATTGCATGGGATTGGTACTTCGACGGTGCTATAGCTAACTCATCGGAACAAAATCCCGTACTTACTTTTCCCGAGAATGGATTGATCGATGTCAGGTTAACCGTTGAAAATGACTGGGGATGTATTAAGTCATTAACGGTGCAAGATCAAATCGAAGTCACCTATCCATCGATTAATTTTACAGCCGATACTTACGGGTGTACTGAGCATGAGATAAGCTTCAATAACGCTTCTACCGGAAAAGCTTTGACTTACCTGTGGGATTTCGGTGATAATACAACTTCAACGGCGGCTAATCCTACGCACTTGTATACCGCCGAAGGCGTTTATTCCGTTTGTTTGACGGCCACGGATTTCTATGGCTGTGATTCTACTTTTTGCCGAGAAGATTACATCGTGATTGCTGATCCTGTAGCCGCGTTCACCGCGGATACAACTTATGCAACTTGCCCACCATTGTTAGTTAATTTTACCAATGAGTCATTACACGCGAATACCTTTAACTGGAATTTTGGCGATGGCAGTGGTAATTCTGAATTAGAAAACCCACCACACCTCTATAGTGCTCCCGGCGAGTATGATGTAATGCTTATTGCTTCCTCGACGGCCTTTTGCCATGATACACTGGTCTTACCGGAATATATTGAAATCGATGGTCCTATCGGTGATCTGGCTTTTGATATTGATAGTGCTTGTGTGCCGGCGGTAATTACCTTCACCGGTGAATCACTGGATGCCTATAACTATATTTGGGACTTTGGTAACGGGGTGCTAGACAGTACATTGAATGTATCTACAGATACAATTATGTATACTTATGAAGAAGTTGGACGCTACGTTCCCAAATTGATCCTCGTTGATAATATGGACTGTGCGATTGCCTACGAATCGCCAGATACTATTCAAATAGAGCGACTTGATATTGACTTTCAGGTAACAGATCAATTGTTATGTACCGGAGAGTCCCAAACCTCTTTTATTAACTTGACCTTTTCTACGGTACCTATCGAGTATCTCGAGTGGATTACTCCGGGAGCTGATGTGCCTACTACCACCCAATCCGAACCAATGCTGGTGTACGATACGGTTGGCTTATTCGATGTTAGTTTGATTATTGATAATGGCTTCTGTCGCGATACCTTACAACGCCCAGAACAAATTCGGGTGGGTGAAACGCCGGTAGCAGACTTTGCGATGTCTGGTGATATTGGTTGTGCACCTTACGTGGTGAATTTCACGGATGCTTCTACCGTTGGTACCGGAGCAATTACCGAATGGGATTGGACCTATTCTGATGGAGATGATTCGCAGTTACAAAATCCGACTCACGTTTTTGATGAGCTGGGAGAACATACGATTGAATTAGCGGTAACTACCGATATTGGCTGTTCAGATACGACTTCACAAAGCTTGGAAGTACTTCCAATGCCAGAAGTGGAGTTTGCAGATAACCATGTGATTTGTATGGGGCAAACGGTCCAACTGGTTGGAGAAGTATTAACTGATCCTACAGGTTTGGATTTCAACTGGATTCCCGATCCGGCTTTGAACTGTACCAATTGCCTGGAGCCTTGGGCTAGCCCATTGGATACGACTACCTTTTATCTAATAGTAAGCAATGCGATTGGTTGTGCGGATACCACGGCCGTAACGGTGAATGTTCGACCATTCCCCGCACCTGTAGTGGAGTCCACTAGCGATACGACGATTTGTGCTAACGAGGTCGTCCAATTGATGGTTAGCGGAGGTAATGATATTTATGAATACCAATGGGATACCTCTGCGGAGGGACTCAGCTGCTACGATGATTGTTTCAATCCGGTGGCTTCCCCAACCGAAACAACTATGTACGTGGTTGCCGTAACGAATCAATATGAATGTCAGACGCTTGATTCGATTACCGTTGAAGTAATTGATCAATTCCAACCATTTGCTGGCCCGGATCGGACGATCTGTGAGGATGCCAGTATCCAACTGGATGCAAGCTTTGGAAATGATCCTGTTTGGACCGTTAGTGATGGACTAAGTTGTTCTTACTGCCCAACACCGATCGCATCTCCGGAGGAAACGGTTACCTATGTGGTACAAGTAACGACAGATATTGGATGCGAAGTGATCGATTCGATTACTGTGAATGTGATGACAGATGAAGATGTGAGCGCAGGACCTGATTTGATGGTCTGTGAAGGAGAGTCCATTCAGTTGGAAGCGAAAGGGGAGGGGACGATCACTTGGACGCCAGCCACTGACTTGGATAATGCTACCATTATTCGCCCAATGGCTAGTCCAAGTAATACTCAAGTCTACACCTTAACTGTAACTAATGATGAATGTACCATAACCGATGATGTAGAAATCACGGTAGCGACGCGCGCAGAAATTCAGGCGGACGCGGTTACGATCTGTAATGGCGAGTCAATCGAACTACGTGCCTACGGCATTGCTGATGAGTATGAGTGGCTTCCAGAAGAAGGAATCACGGATTTGAATGTTGCGAATCCAGTGGTGAATCCAACGGAGACTACTACCTACACCGTCATCGGTAAGTTGCGGACCTGTGAAGAAGATACTATTCAAGTGACGGTTACTGTCATCCAAGGACCGGAGATTTATATTCCGCCGGTATATGATTTTCTCCCTGGCCAAACGGTGCAAATGGAGGTTGATGTACCTGAAGTGACGGGCTACACTTACGAATGGTCCCCTGCTGAACCACTCACTTGTATCAGTTGTGCTAATCCAGAAATTACACCGGACTCTACTCAGGCATTTGCCGTTGAGGTAACCGACCCTAATACGGGGTGTACCAGCCGGGCAGAAACGATCGTCGCTGAACTGACGGATTGCCCGGAAGATTTGATTAACGTTCCGAACATCTTTACCCCTAATAATGATGGGGTAAACGATGCACTGGACTTGCACCTTTCACCGAGTTTATTTGAAACCGGAATTTACTCCTTCCGCATTTTCGATCGCTGGGGAGCTACTGTGTTTGAAACCTCAGATTACACCGAGACCTGGGATGGAACCCTGAAAGGCAAAAACTTGCCATCGGGTGTATTCATCTACCTGATTGAAGCCCCTTGCCCAATCACTGGTGGACAATTTATGAAAACCGGGGATATTACCCTGTTAAGATAATTCAAGATCTATTTGTATGCTTCTTTAGTTGTAAGGCCTCCGGCGAAAGTCGGGGGCCTCTTTGTTTATGGGGGAGTAAAGACTGCTTAAATTTTGGATGAAGATGATATTAAAAACTTTCTTTAAGTAACAGATACATTTTTTCCAAATACTTTCTTAACTTTGTGAAGCACCTAATTATTTATCAATTTAGGTGTCAATCGTTTTAATTTAGTTTTAATACCCATAGCCATTCTCAATTGCTAGTAGAACATTTATTCTTCTGTTAGCAATAGCATTCAACTTTATATCTGCTTGCTTAAATCGCTCTCCGAGACCTTGATCGCTTAAAACGGAGAAGGGAACAGTCTGTTTACAGACGCACTGGACTTTGTATTTTTAATCAACCCAGATAGGAATCGACAGAATGCCGAAGAACACTGCCTCACGCACTATTTTATGTTTGCTATTAGCTTGCTGCTATCTGACCGTATTCGGTCAGGTGAGTGCTAATTTTTCGGCTAATAATACTAGTGGTTGTGGTTCCTTGCAAGTGGCCTTTACCGACTTATCAACTTCTACAGCGGGAAGTATCGTGAGCTGGAATTGGGACTTGGGCGGCGTTGAATCCGTAGCTCAGAATCCCGGTCGAATTTTTGGTACTCCCGGGACCTATACTATTTGTCTTACCGTTACGGATAGTGAGGGCAATACGGACACCTTTTGTGCAGAAGACTTGATCACTGTTTTCGAACTTCCCCAACCTGATTTTGCGATCGATCCTGCCGAAGGCTGTATTCCTTTGACGGTCACTTTTACCGATCAATCAACTTCAGTTGATGGGGCTATTGAAGAATACATCTGGGGATTAGGAGGTTCCGCGGGGGTTATTATTGATGATGGAAGTCAGCCGGTCTTAACCTCTACCTATAACTTGCCCGACGCTTATAGTGTGAGTTTGACTTTGACCGATGAAAATGGATGTGTCAATACTACTACCAAAGATAGTGTCATTACGGCCGTCGCTCCACCTATACTTGATATCGCAATTTTAGATTCTTTCAGCTGTGTGCCACCTTTGGCGGCTAGTTTTATAAATAATAATATAGAACCTGATGTGACCTATTTTTGGGATTTTGGAAATGGGTTGCCGATTTATCAGGGGGCCAATCCACCATCTCCTTTTTATAACCAACCTGGTCAATATACAGTAACTGTTGTTGCCGAAAATAACTTGACGTCCTGTACCGATAGCATTACTTTAGAAAATGCGCTCCAGATTGGTTATCCTATTAGTTTTAATTTTGATCAAGAAGAAGGGTGCCTACCACTGAGTGTTAACTTTACGGATACTTCACCGGATGCGGCGAGTATTATCTTCTGGGATTTTGGCGATGGTAATCAATCTTCTTCTGCCAATCCAAATCATGTTTACACTGAGCCGGGCTGCTATACCGTGACGCTCACCCGAACGGTTAATGGTTGCCAACTGACCGAAACGTCTACCAACTGCATCCAGGTTAATCCACTACCTATTGGTGGTTTTCTGATGGATATTGCAAATGCCTGTGAGTTTCCACACACCGTAAACTTCAATTCCATCGTACCAAATACCATTGAGGACTGGGCTTGGGATTTTGGTGACGGGAACCAATCTAATGCTGAGGATCCAAGTCATACTTACGAAAGCTTTGGTATATTTCCAGTGAGCTTGGAAATTTCGGATAACAATGGTTGCGCTTCTGTTTTTTACGATACCGTTAATATCATTGAAACACAGGCTATTATTTCAACAAATCCGGTACTGGGTTGTGCGCCGCTCAGTTTTCAACTCACTGAAAGTTCTATCTCGGTTAGCCCCATTATTGATTGGGAATGGCAAATTGCGAATGCCAATGATCCTGCTAATCCAATTGTAACGGTAAATGGGGCCCAGCCAAGTCTAAGTCTTGCGGATACCGGGGTGTACAATGTGACTCTAATCATCACCAACTCTCTTGGCTGTCAGGATGTTGCTACTGCAAATAGTTTGATACGTGTCGGGATACCACCCGAAGTCAATTTTGAGGCAATACCAACAGTGGCTTGCGTAGATGACGAAATTCAATTTAATAGTATCGTAAGTGACTACACAGATAGTTGGATCTGGGATTTTGGGAATGATGCAACGTCAGGGGAGGCAAATCCCGCCTATGCTTATACTTCTGCTGATGTTTACTCGGTAAGTTTAACTGTTTTTTATAATGGCTGTCCGGCATCGTTGACCTTGGCAGATTACATCACGATCAATTATCCACAAGCGGAATTTGCCGTTAATCGGGATTGTGCTTCTCCTTACGTGGTTAATTTTGTGGATGAATCAATTGAAGCAGATTCTATTATCTGGGATTTTGGACTAGAAGGTGACCAAGACACCTCAACTGCTGCTACTCCAACTTTCGTCTATCCCGATACCGGTTGTTATATGGTGGTTCTTACCGCTTTTAACGATTCAACGGGCTGTGAGAATACAGCTTCAATAGAAGTTTGTATTACCGACCCTTTAGCCAGTTTTAGTCTAGCACCAACTAGCGGTTGTGCCCCTTTAGCCGTTGAGGTTACAGATAACTCGATTTTTGCGGTGGAATGGAATTGGCAAGCTCCTGGTGCGCAGATTGCTAATAATGGAACACCTAATCCTACGATTACCTTTAATAATCAAGGGCTATACGATGATATTCAACTTGTGATCACCGATATCAATGGTTGTACGGACTCCTACAGTTATGATGGTACGATAACCGTTAATGATGTCACCCCACAGTTTACCCCCTTACCCAATGGGGGCTGTTTACCAT
This sequence comes from Saprospiraceae bacterium, assembly GCA_028285085.1. Classification (GTDB taxonomy): domain Bacteria; phylum Bacteroidota; class Bacteroidia; order Chitinophagales; family Saprospiraceae; genus JAHDHW01. The sequence continues at coordinate 52,069 of JANQQI010000102.1, forward strand.
TAGATGTTCAATTTGAGGATAACTCAACCAGCTTCATTGGAGAGATCATTGAATGGGATTGGAATATTGGAAATGGCTTATTATTATCGACTATTCAAAACCCAACGTATACTTTTGATACGCTGGGTACTTTCCCGGTTTCGTTGACGGTGACTAACGATTGGGGGTGTACGGGAACCCTCACCGTTCCGGATGCTGTCAACGTGACCTTACCCACAGCGAATTTTACGAGTGATTCTTTGGGATGTACACAAAGTTTATTCAACTTTTTTGATAATTCGGAAGGGGAGGGCTTGAACTATTTATGGGATTTTGGCAATGGCGATAGCTCAACCGAAGCTAATCCAATGTATCAATACCCTAATGAAGGAACCTATGATGTGTGTTTAGAGATTATGGATATGTTTGGTTGTGAGCAAACTTACTGTGAGCCCGTATTCATTAACGACCCGTTAGCGCAGTTTAGTTTGGATTCTAGCTTCTCGGAGTGTCCACCTTTGCTGGTCAATTTTACTAATCTTTCAATCAATGCCTCAACTTTTCAATGGGATTTTGGGGATAACAGTGGTAGTTCAAACCTTGAAGATCCACCTCACGTTTACACTGTTCCCGGGATTTATGATGTCAGCTTAATCGCGACTTCTACGCCGGTCTGTTCGGACACATTACTGATGGAAGATTTGATCACTTTGGAAGGTCCTCTGGGCGATTTTTCTTTTGATATTGATACGGCTTGTGTTCCGGCTACGATTACCTTCTTCGGAACAGCCGTTGATAATTATGATTTCATCTGGGACTTTGGGGATGGACAGCTGGATACGACTTTGAATACGATGACGGATACTATTGTCCATACTTTTGCCAACGCTGGGGATTATATACCAAATTTGATCCTCGTCGATGGGAACGATTGTCAACGGACATTGCAGTCACCGGATACTATTCGTTTAGCTGAATTGATCATTGATTTTGTCGCGTCAGATTCCTTGATTTGTGATAATGATAACTTGGTGAGTTTCTTGAATTTGACGAACTCTTCCAACAATATTACAAATCTGGAATGGCGATTCGAAGGTGGGAATCCAGAGGTGAGTAATGATTTTGAACCCGCGGTGAATTACCTTGACCCCGGCATTTTTGATGTCACCTTGATTATCGCAAACGGCTTTTGTGTCGATTCCTTAGTCAAAGAAAATCTAATTAATACGGGGCCAACACCGAACGCGGTTTTTACAACTAGTACCAATGAAGGCTGTGAACCGTTACCTGTCCAATTCACGGATGAGTCCACTGTGTTTTTAGGTGATGTTGATTCTTGGAATTGGCAATTTGGAAATCAAGGCGCTTCCCAACTTGAGAACCCTCAATTTATTTTTACTGAACCCGGCGAGCAATTAATTGAATTGATTGTGGAAACAAATTTTGGTTGCAGTGATACGGCCTACACTACCATTGTAGTTAACCCACAACCTGAATTTGTACTCTCTATGTCGGATCAAGATATTTGTATTGGAGACTATACCCAGCTGAATGCTGTTTTCGAAGGAGACACCACGGGGGTGGATTACAATTGGTGGGCTATGCCAGAATTAAGCTGTCTGAATTGCACCTCACCACTAGCAAATCCAGTGGATACTACGGTGTATACCTTCACCGCTATGAACGAATTTGGCTGTGTAAATACCGCTTCGATTACCGTGAATGTTCGACCGTACGAAATCCCTGAAATCACTATTTCCCCCGATACCAGTATTTGCTTGGGAGAGGTTGTTCAATTACAAGTAGAAGGAGGCGCAGATGTATACGAATACCAATGGGATACCTCTCGTCCTGGCTTGAGTTGTTACGATAATTGTTTTAATCCAGTAGCGACACCACTATTCCCAACAACTTACGTGGTAACGGTAACAAACGATTTCGGTTGTGATGCTGAGGATTCAACGTTCGTTAACATCATAGATCAAGCACTGTCTTTTGCTGGAGAGGATCGGACCATTTGTCGAGGAGACACGGTGCAGCTCAATACCTTTATTGGAGCTGATCCAGTATGGCTGAACTCCAACAGTTTAAGTTGTTCTTATTGTAGTGATCCTTTAGCTTTTCCAGAAACGACCACCACCTATCAAATTCAAGTCACCACTGTGGAGGAAGGCTGTGAGCTTTTCGATTCGGTGCAAGTTATTGTTACTCAAGCTGAGGATATCGACGCGGGTGTGGAGCAGGAAATTTGTCGTGGCGAAGAAACTGAGCTGGAAGGTTTGGCCTTTGGCGCAGTGAGC
>JANQQI010000073.1 GCA_028285085.1 Saprospiraceae bacterium
CACTGATCCAGACTGGGAATTCTTGGGCTAAGGTTTCAATTTGCTCTCGCTCATTTTCTTCTTTATTAGCGATAATCAAGTCAGGTTGTAGATCCCGCACTCGATCCAGATGAATATTCTTAGTACCTCCGATGCGCGGTTTGCTTCGGAATTGTGACTCAGGGTGAATACAAAACTTGGTAATTCCTGCCACTTCCTGTTCCAAGTCTAAATAATGCAACAACTCACTTTGGGACGGAACTACTGATATGATGCGTCGGGGAGGAAACGCAATGTCGATGGTGCGTCCTAATTGGTCCGTGAATGACTGCTGTGGACGAGGTATGTTCGGCGATGTTTCCAAAATCAAGCAGCTTACTTTTTATCAGATCGTGGATAAGCCTTTTCGCCGGCTTCAACGGCAAAGGGGAGGTGGTTTTCCTTTGGCGGAATCGGACAACTGTAGCCATCTTTATAAGCACAATAAGGATTGAAACAAACATTAAAATCCAATACCGCATCGTCCTTTCCTAAATCATAGGTGTAGGCATAGATATAACGGCCCCCACCATAGGTCGATTCTCCATTCGTCAAATCTTTGAAGGGAATAAAGACGCGGTGCCGAGTTTTACTATTTCCGGGCCGCATGCTACGGTAAAGTATTAAGGTATAAGTGCTGTCTTGATACTCAAAGGTAAAAGTCGCATGCTTTTGATAGCGGTGATGGTCACCGCTATAAGTAGGCATATCGAAAGGTTCGTCATCTTCGACATAAGCCAATTGGCCACGCACAAGAAAGGTGGTATCCGGCGCAAAGTACTGCATACGTTCCACACCAAGTGTATCACCGTAGAAAGGCGCACCGTATTCCAGAAACTTCTTTTTATATTCTACTCGATAGTTCTGAATACTATCAATGAATGCTGATGCTTGACTAAAGGTGGTCTTCGGTAAGGAAAGAATAAGGAGGAGTAAACTGATTCGACATAATTTTATTATAAAACTCATCAAAAGCGTTTTAAAGATTATACTAATCTAATAACATCACTCCACCTGTTTTAGATCATAATTATTCAATAACCATCACCAAACGATTCTCTGCGCCATTGACCGCGAGACGGCTGATATTGCTCATGCCATAGTAACTAAAGTCCCCAATTTCCAACCAATTGGTATCGATACCTTTATTGAATTTAAACAACTTGGTACCTTGAGCCATGATAATTGTTCCATCACCCAGAATACAGAAATCTTCGCTACCAGGTAGAGCTGCAGTAATCAATTTGGTTGTATAATTTTTGGTGTTGAGTTGCTTGAGTAGCCAGGTGTCTTCACTCATTTTATGCAGGAAGGCAATGTCGCCATTGGGTAGTTCCTGAAAGCAGCGTCCAACATTCGAGGTAATGAAGCGTGTGGACTCATCGCGGGTATCGGCAATGACCATCTTGTGTGGATTGTCCACCAGAAAGAGGAGGACATCGCGGTAGTCAATCCAATAGTGGTAGCCGACGTTACGAATTGTCCGAATTGCGGCTTCACCATTATTGGCGCGACTGATCGGGAAGGTCCACAAGCGCTGACTATTCTGGCCATCCGCTTCTACCCGTACACAGCTAAACTTGTATTGCTGATTATCGCTGCCACCTGCGGGCGGAACAAAGGTAGGGGAGTACTCGCTTTCTACAGTAGCCGTTACTTGAGTCAAGGCATTACTACGTAGGTTCAAAGCAAAAATGTCCGTTTGAGTAGTATCTAAACTACGTTGTACCGTAATGTACAACTCATCGTCGCTCATGAAGTAAGGCTGATTATTGTATCCTTGCTTATTAAATCCAGTGAGAAATTTTGGATTTTTAAACTGATAAATACTATCGCCTATCGGTTTGAGATCAAATGCCAAGATATTAGTCGTTGGAAGGCGTTGAGCCGATAGTTGACTGCAAAGTCCTACCAAAAGGATGCTGAATAACAGGCTGTTTTTCATATTAAAGTTGGTGTTGAATGTTCGTCTTTAGAATTTCGTAATGCCTTGCATGGCTGATTTCGGTAGTTTGAAATCAAAGGGGCCAAATACATAGGCGGCAGCTTCGTAGGGATTGTAATAAAAATAAATGCTATCGGCTTCCAAACCAAAATTGGCTGGTAGTGAAAAGCCTTCTCCCCAAAACATGTCATCCATGTGCAACATGGCATCGCCACCTACTGCTTGGTTGATTTGATCTACTTCCGCATTAAGTCCTCCCGCAACAAGTTTTTGGAAAGCAGTCGTGTCGGTAACGAAATCATCATAGCGCCACTCTTTACCGGAAGGGAGATGGATATTTAAAATACGTTTAAACGTATTAGGATGAGCGCCACCAAAAAAGGTATAGTTGTTCATGTCAAAAACCGCGAAAGAGTCTATCTCATTCAGCTCCCCATTTACTTCAGCGGCCCACATAATGGTGAATTCGGGATCTTCGCGTAGCGATTGAAGATAGGTGCGTCCCAGTTGTGCTGCCGCAGAATCAATACTCGAAGTGCTATTTTCACTATCCAACAAGGATTCTCGCAGATAGGCCGCGATTTGTTGATTAATAGCCTCGCGGATTTTCGGTGATCCATCAACGGCTTGATGATAATTCAGATCAACATTTAGACATTTATCGGCTGTTTCATCTTCAGTACAGGGGCCCCATTTTTTTTGAAAAGACACGGATTCGAAACGCAACTGGGGGACCGTAGGAACAACTGTTTCCTGCTGCTGTTCACCGGAGGAAGATTGACAAGCTAGTGTACCCAACAGCAGGAAACAGAGATAAAGCAGGTGACGCGGTTTCAAAAACATGAAGTCGTGATTTATTACCGCTAAGATAGAAAGACCCTATTGTTTCACCAACTTAATTGTGTAGGATTGGCCGGGGCCTTTGAATTGCAAAAAGTACAGCCCCGGACTCAGAGGTGCGTTGTCTAGTTCGAATTGATAGGACCCGGCCGCCAAATCTTGTTGACTGAGGATGGGATATACCAGCTTGCCGTTGGTATCCATAATGTGTAAATCGACGATGGCACGCGTCGGCAACTGTAGTTGAACCTGCGCTTCGCTGATCATCGGATTAGGCAGTATTTCTAGTGTGGGGGTAGCTTTGATGAGATTATTATTAGATACGGTCGCTTGCGCACTGAAAATGCTTGGTGCACCGGTTAAAGGAATATTTTGCGTAGAGCTATTGGTGACCACCCCGGTTGCCCCGAAGTCCCATTCCCGCCGGGCCAATTGATTAATCCCCAGCTCCGGCGGAAAGCTGTACTGGGCGCTAGCCGATTCTGATTCATCCGTGGTCGTACGCGCCCAGAGCACATAGGAAAATTGTCCATCAGGATGACGGAAAGCAGCGCCTTCGATCAACTCCGGTAAGCCTAGCGCAGCCGTCTGCTCTGTGTCGTAGTAAGCGTCACCAATGGTTTGATGCAATGTACGATAACCAATACCGCATTCAGTAATTTCGGCCTGATAAAGTGGAACATTGCTGAAGTTTTGGTACAAACCCATACGGTCGAATTCGTTACTGGCTTGGGGGCGAGGTACATGCTCGCCGATTTTGTAAACGTGGAATTGTACAATGTCGTTCTTTTGGCAAGCCACTGCAGCCTTCATTAAAAAATTGCGCTGTGCTTCGTCGCTGCCATAAAATTCGGGATCAAAGCTGGCTGAGGGTAGATGCGACTCCGTGATCAACCAAACTTTTTCGGGATAGGAGCTACCGTTGTAGCCATAGTTTTCGAGGACAGCCTCCAGTTCATCTTTGCGACGAAGCATCCCTTTGACCGCTTCATCAGAATTGCGATTGTAGGCGAAGCCACCAATGTCATTATCCCACCAGCGCATGCTGCCGTCGTAATGAGGATAGGTGTGATAGCTAATCGCATCAAAATAGGCGCCGCCAGTCAAGGGATATTCCGAAGTGACTGTACCTCCTTCTGGCTCATCGGTGTGACGCAGCATAATATCCAAAAAACTAGGATAGCCGATGCCGCCGACCGAAATATAGGCATTGGGGTCAAGACTTTTGATGACTTCATAGGTAATGCGCAGCATGCGAATGTAGTGGAATACCGGAGCGCCCAGTTGGTAATCACAAGGCTGGGGGACGTTCTCCCACCAGTTGCCCGGCTCGCCGGGCGCCTTATAGGCATTATTCGAAAAATCAAAGTCCGGCTCATTCCAAACTTCCCAAAAGCGCACATGCTCACCGTACAGATTGACCATACGATAGAGATAAAGCGCGTAGTGGTTGTCATCGTTGACGGGCGTACCGTTTGCACCGCCGTCCCAAATCGGGAGGTACAAATTGGAAAATAGGTTCGATTGAACACCATTACAGTACACGGTTGGGTCGCGATGCGCTTCTGAAGGGTAGCCAATGAAAACCACATTGTCTCGAACACCCAGTTGGGTGTAGTAGGCAAAAGCATCAACTCTGATGTCGTAGCCCCAATATTCGAGGAACCACTCAGGAAGAGTAGGGCGCAGGGTATTGCAACCCGCTCCGGCTACTCCCTGAGAAGGATCTCCTTTGGCGATGACGGCTAGGTCTTGATCCGACCAACCATCGTAGACGCCCATATTGGTGCCGTAGCCGAAGGTGTTGTTATAGGGAGTGACCTGATCTTGCGCAGTATAATTTACTTGCGCGGGTAGTTGGAAACAGAATAATGTGCCCAAAAAGCATAAAAACTTTTTCATCTCAATAGCGGAATTAGAGTTTGTAAATTGGATTTGTGGAAAGCAAGTAGAGATGGTGGGCAAGTAGGTTGATATAACTTATAAATTCGGTAAAATAGTATATGAGGTTGAAAGATATTTTCTTAATTTTTGATCTTTAAAAAAATTAAACATCAACTCGAGAATTAATGATTTTGCTTAACAATTGTTAAGCAAAGTGTGAATCCTTTTTTTCGTTATATTCAAAATATTAAGCTATCGTTTGGAATATCTTTGTGGGTACTATAACTTCAATTCTACCAATATTTAACTACCAAAAATTATGTCCGCACAATTCTTCTCTACCCCCACTGAATTTTACGAATGGCTGCTCCAGTTCCACGAGCAAGAAGATGAACTTTGGGTGGGGTATTATAAGAAGCATACGAAAATACCGAGTATGACTTGGCCGGAATCGGTAGATCAAGCCCTTTGTTTTGGCTGGATTGATGGGCTGCGGCATCGGATTGATGATCAGAGCTATAAAATCCGTTTTACGCCGCGACGTAAGAATAGTAATTGGAGCGCCGTTAATATTGAGCGTTTTGCAGTCTTGCATGCGGAAGGCTTGGTCCACGAAGCGGGGCTGGCGGCTTATCGCCGCCGCCAAGAGGATAAATCTCGTATTTATACTTACGAAAACAAGGATAAGATATCAGAATTACCGCCGGATTACTTAGCTCAGCTCCAGGCGCATCCTTTGGCTTGGGAGTACTATGACCAACACCTTGCTCCTTCTTATAAGCGTATTTCTATATATTGGATATTGCAAGCCAAGCGGGAAGCCACCCGGCAGCGCCGCCTTAGCATTTTGATCGAATCCTGCGCTGCCGGGCAGAAGATTCCTCTGCTGCGGCCTAAAAAATAGTACTACTTCCTGTGCTTCACCAGACGTTGAATCCAACGCTCCCCGTCAATGGTAATCTGGCAAAGGTATAGTCCGTCGGGTAGAGACTCAAATGCATCGAAATGTAGTTGATGTTCTCCGGCCGAAAATCGTTGCTGTGTTAAATGCGCAACTTTTGATCCGTCAATATTGAATAAAGTAATATCAACATTCTTAGTCTGCGGTAAAGAAAATCCAACACTTAGCCGTTCCCGGAAAGGGTTGGGTGTAATTTGTAAAGCATAGGTAGCGACCATTTCGTGAACGGCAATCATTGGTTCTACCGTAAGGTTTAATTGAACAATTAAATCGCAACCACTTCCGGTAAAACCATATTGGAAATAAGTACCGGAGGTATCATAAATGGAATCTCCCAAGGTATATGTCGTGCCTTCCTGAATCGTATCATTGATAACCTGAAAGATCGTATCGTTGACGGAAAGCTCAATTTGCACGGTACTGTCACAACCTCCGGAAGATTGGAATTCGTACGTATAAATGCCCGTTTCACTGAGGGTATCATTTTGATAATAATATGGATCTCCCTCGCAGATATCTTCAAAAATAAAGGTGATTGGAAGGTCAAGTTCAATTAATTCCAACGTTCCTTCAATCATATCACTATTTCCAAAAGCATTAGTAACCGTTAATTCAACGGCATAAAATCCGTCGGTAGGATAACTTACGATGGGGTTCTCTTCTGTAGAGCTTTCGGGATTACCTCCGGGAAAACTCCAGGACCAACTCACTGGATCGAATAGAGAGTTATCAAAAAACTGTACAAAGTAGGGGGCACATTTATTATCCGTGTTGAAATCATAACTGGCGATTGGCCCCATCACAAATACAACTTCTTCTAAATGATTAATGGTACCACAAACATTAGTAGCCTGCAGCAGAATGGTATAATTCCCGGGTGTAGCGTAGGTGTGTTCTGGAGCGAATGCTGTTGAAGTTGTACCATCTCCGAAGTACCATAAATAAGTATCGGCATTTTGACTGAGGTTCGTCAGCGTAATCGTTAGATCTTCGATCGAGTAGGCAAAATCTGCAACCGGTAAACTCAGCACTTCAATATATGCATCCATAGTAACGGCATCACTACCATTGGCATTGCTGACGGTGAGCGATACCGGATAAATCCCCGGAGTAGTGTAGATAATCGCAGGGTTTTGTAAAGTCGAACTCGATGGTGTCCCTCCCGGAAAACTCCAACTCCAGCTATTCGCATTAAAGGATGCATCCTGAAAAATGATACTTCCATTGGGACACACTGTAGTATTATTTGCCGAAAAAGCGGCCACCGGTTGTATTGGAGAATTTACCGTTACCGTCTGTGTAAAACTAAATGTACCGCAAGCGTTTGTCGCTTCTAAAGTGATGGTGTAAGTACTTGCTTCTGCATAAGTATGATTGGGCGATTCCTCGGAAGAAGTCATACCATCTCCAAACTGCCAAAAGTAGCTAGTAGCATTTTGGCTGGTATTGTTGAAAGACACATTGAGATTATCCGTACTAAAGGTAAATGCTGGGGCCGCGAAATCTTGTACGCTCACGTGATTATTACTACTCGTCGTATTACTACCATTCGCATTGACGACTTCAAGAGTAACTGGATAGTTGCCGGGAAGCGTATAGACGACGACCGGATTTTGTAAAGTTGAGCTGGCTGGCGTCCCTCCCGGAAAACTCCAGTTCCAGCCATCAGCATTTTCTGAAGCATCGAAGAAAAAGACCGTTTCTTCGGGGCAGATGGTGGTATTGGAAGAACTGAAGGCCGCCGTAGGCGGGGCACCGGAAATAATATTAGGGGTTAAAAATAATGGTGCACCATTCAGCTGAATATCATTCGCGTCAATCGTCGAGCTATTCCCCGTCTGAGCGTGATCCCAGGCGAAAGCCTCAAGATTAGCAATATTGAAACTCGAAGGGAAAGAGTAAGTGGCACTCGCTGTTTCGCTATTATCGGTCATCGTTTTAGCCCAGAGGACATAAGTAAAAGCGCCGTCCAAATTTTGAAAAGCCGCGCCATCAACCTCCTCCGGCAATTGTAGTGCAGCACTTTGTGCTGGGTGATAGGTGGCGGCTCCAATTTGTTCGACCATAGTCTTATGGCCGATGGCACCAGGCATCATTACGGCTTCACTAGGTTCAAGTCCGGCGATGTCTTCGAAAAAGCCCATGCGTTGGAATTCATAGGTCGCTTGTCCTGCCGGCAAGTCTTCGGCTAGTTTGTAAGGATGAATCTGCAAAACCCCATCTCGCTGTGCTTGGATGGAAACTTTCATGAGAAAATTACGCTGAGCTTCTTCCGAGCCGAGATATTCCACGAAATAACTCTCTGAGGGTAAGTTGGTCTCTGTAACAATCCATTGTTTTTCGGGATAGGTTTGACCATCAAAACCATAATCGTCCAATACCGACTGATAACGCGCTTTGTGTTCACTGAGACTGGCGGCCGCAGCGTCGGAGTGTCGAAAATAAACGAACCCTCCGACCTCATTACTCCATTCACGCAGACTGCCGTCGAAATGTGGATAAAAATGATAGCTCACTACATCAAAGTAGGCGCCGCCGCGCAAGGGGTAATCTGCCGCAATTGCGCCGACCTCCGGTTCGTCCGTATGCCGGAGAATGATGTCTAAAAAGCTTGGAAAGCCAATGCCTCCTAACGCAATGTATGCATCGGGATCGATGGACTTGATGACTTCGTAGCTGATGCGGAGCAAACGGATGTAGTGGAATACTGGGGCCCGTAGTTTATAATCACAGGGGGCGGGTACGTTTTCCCACCAATTCCCGGGTTCTCCGGGTGCTTTGTACGCATTATTCGAGTAATCTAAATCCGGTTCGTTCCAGACTTCCCAGAACTTAACGTAATCCTTATACAAACTCACCATCCGGTAGAGATACAGGGCGTAATAATTATCGTCATTGACGGGTGTTCCGTTTTCACCATTATCCCAAATCGGCAAATACATATTGTCAAAGAGTAGTGACTGATGCTGAGCGCAATAATAATTGGGATCTTGATGTTGAGGCGAGGGAAAACCGATAATGGCGACATTGTCGCGTGTACCGATATCAATGTAGTGTTGGAATTCATTCACCCGGATATCATAGCCCCAAAATTCAAGAAAGGATTCCGGGAGGGCAGGTCGCAGCGCATTGCAGCCGATACCAGGGATATTGTCTTGTGGATTACCTGCCGCAATATCCGCCAGCTCGGTGTCCGTCCAACCGGCGTAAATGCCCATGTTTGTACCATAGCCGTAGCTTTCGGCGTAGGGTGGCACTTGGTCGAGGGCCGTAAAATTAATTTGTGCAATAATCGTAGTACTGAGCCACAGGCTCAGGCAGAGCATTAAGGAAAGCTTCTTCATAGTTCATATTATTTTGTGGGCGGGAAGAAGCAAGAAAAACTTGGAATAATCAGTTTTTAGGCAGGGGGAAAGCACATGAATAGCATCAAGATACTACTTTTTTAAAATCAAATAAGTGTATGCTAAAAATATTTTAAACTGAAAGTAGGCCCACTCCAGCGATGGCAAGAGATTTCAGAAATACATTTATTAGCCTAAAAGAAAGATTTATTTCTGTTTTGAAGTTTAGGATATTGATTTTTAGCGCCTAGTAGATTTGAAGATATTTTAATGTTTAAATCCCATTCTTTTCAATTTCAAGAATCGCATCGACGTGTGCATCTGCTATTTTTTGACGGACACTATCTTTCAACAAGTTGGTAGCTTCCTCTTTATTAGTATAAAAACCGTTTTCCGTAAGTACTGCCGGCATAGTGGTATTGCGGAGTACATAAAACTGCCGCCTGCCGGGATATGATTTGATTTTGCGATCAACCCAATTGGTTTGCTTAATCAGGTGCTTTTGGAAAATACGGGCCAAACCCTTTCCGGTGCGGCTATTGTGAAAATGCCAGGTTTCAATACCACGAGGGCTTTCCCAGTCATCACCGTCACCAATAGCATTGGCGTGGATGGATAAGAAGATCTTAGGCAGGCTGGATTGTTTAGAATTGGCTCGCCCTACGCGCTCTGCGAGGAAATCGCCTACTTCAACTTCAGGGACGACATTAAAATATTTTACACCGATTTTATCCAAAGCCTCACTAATCCGTTTGACGATATCTCGGTTGAATTCATATTCCAGCAATTGCTTTCCGTTGGCCATTTTAGGCGAACGCTTGCCCGCAGTTAATTTGCCGTGGCCATTGTCAAGGCACCATAAATAACGGGCTTTATGACTGGTAGAAGTATCTGTAGCGGGTGGTGTTTCAACGGTTGGTGTTTCTGCCACAACGGGCTTGGTGACTTCGGGCTCCGGCTCTGCGACCGGCTCAGCCGGATCATCGCCCGGTAGCAAAACGACTGGATCTTCAACATTGCTCGCTACCACGGTGGCCGCAGTATCTGCTTCTACCTCGCTGGCATCCTGCGGAAAATCTGGCTCGACCGGAGGTAAGTCACGCGTACCAATAGGCGTATGTGGTTTTTCTACCACCGGATCGCTAATGGGATCTGCAGTAGGCGGCTTAGATGTGTTATCGTTTTTTTTGCCACCGAAAAGGCCAGAGAAAAGGTTCTTAAAAAACTGGACGAGTTTATCGAGCATGAGTCGGTTATTCAGGGGTGAAAAAGCGTTCAGCCAAATATAGTAAATTTTGTTATAATGTTTGGTCGAACCAAATGCAGAGGCCATGTGATGACCATAGACTAAAACAACACGCCCCGTATCGGTCCGATAACGGGGCGCTGGATATAAAGCGATTTGAATTTACATAGTGTGATTACATCTTCGTCGCGGAGCTAAATAAGCGATTCCAGCGAATCCCGTTAAATAGGTTACCACCTTTGGTCGAGAACCAAATAAATAGAGGCTTCCCAACGATGTGATCCTGAGGTACAAACCCCCAGAAGCGGGAATCTTCGGAATTGTGGCGGTTGTCACCCATTACCCAGTAATAATTCATACTAAAGGTATAGTCTGAGGTCTCTTGACCATCGATAAAGACCTTACCATTTTTTACAATGACTTTATGGGGCCCTTCGTAGACTTCGATGATTCGTTTGTACAAGGCGATATTAGCCGGGGTGAGCTGTACTTTTTGGCCGGCGGCCGGGACATCAACTGGGCCAAAGTTATCCACTGTCCAATTCGGGAAATTTTTAGGATCCTGGGGGAATAAGACGCGTGGCATCGGTTGTTGTGGAATATGGTCAATTTTAACATCCGAGCCGGTGCCTTTGATAAGTTCAACCTGATCTTGATTGAGGACCAGCATATTTTGATTATTCCGAATCCCGCGTCCACCGTTTATATCCTCATTGCTGACGCCCCATTCGTCTAACTGTTTTGGATTAAGTGCTACTCCCGGCGTTTGCACACTATAGCCAAACTGAACTTTTGATGGATTTTTTTGCTGCTCTCCGTTGATGTATACTTGACGATCACGAATCTCGACTTTATCGCCGGGGGTACCAATACAACGCTTGATATAATGATCGCGTTTGTCAACTGGACGAACCCGCAGTTTTTTACCCCGGATAAATGAAACATACTCCGGGCGTCGTCGGATATCGTACACACTGAAAGCGCGATTGAGTTCTTTGACAATATATACGCTATCACCTTCGGGATAATTGAAAACCACTGGATCAAGACGATCAATATTTTCCAGTGCCGGCAAGCGACGCATCTTGAGTTTGGGGGATTTTAAATAAGATTCAGTACCAATTAGGGGTGCCGTATTGTGCACCAGCGGCAACTGTAAAACCGTCTCCGGGGTACGAATGCCGTAATGCGCTTTTGATACAAAAAGGAAATCACCAACGAGCAATGACCCTTCCATTGATGAGGATGGGATCACATAAGCTTCGATGAGAAACATACGAATGAATGTGGCGGCAAAGACCGCAAAAATGATAGCTTCGGCCCATTCCCGGCCGGAAGATTTTTTGTAAGGATTGTTGGCTTCTAGCTTTTTCAGCTTGTAAGCATCTTTGGATTCTTCGGCTTCGCGAATTTTTTCCTGGTATGCTTTTTCGAGCTCTAAAGTTGGGCCGATGTATTTATACTTGGCTTCCTTACCAATCTGGTAGAAAGGGAAGGGCGCATAGACAACAGCCCAGAACGAATCCCAGAAGCTGTAGCGGCCAAATGAACGCACTAAATCCACGCACATGCCAGCGAGAATAAAGATGTTGACGATAGGTAGCAGAAGCAAAGCGGGCCACCAGCCGGGGCGACCAATCAACTTGGCCCACGCTATAAAATTGAGACCCGGAATCCAGGCTTTCGACGGGCTTTCGCCTGCTTTCTTAAATACACCGCTCAAGGTAAAACACAAGAGCACGTAATAAACAATCAGAAAGATCAATACACTCACTGTAATCGATTTAGTTTATGGAGCCAATAGCTTCCAAAATTTTGCTGCAAATATACTAGACTTTGGGCTATTTCAAAGATGTTCTTGAATCCGAAAGCGCTGGTCTGGCGAATTTCAGAATCAAGCAGTATACGAGTACCTTTTCAAAAATGAATAAACCTAAACTGTCCAATCACAGTAAATGAAGGTAAGCCCTCGCTGTGTTAGCACAAAGTCTAAGTGAAACCGAATGTTTTCATGGTAGGAATAATACGCTGGTAAAGTTGGAAAATAATCCTAAGTCGGCCAACAGGAGATAGAGCAGTGCCCCTTTTTTATCGACGGATAAAGCGGAATTAGTCATCTAAATCAACAACGTACCCCTCAACGTAAAGAATCTCCGCTTTTCGCTGCCCATCGAGATACACCTTTGCTTTTTTTCGAAAATACCCCTTCTTCTTAGCATTGTAGGTGATTATAATGCTACTGGTATCACCCGCTGCTACCGGAGCCTCTGACCAATTGGTGGCAGTACATCCACAAGTGGTGCGCACATTATCGATGAACAGTGGCTCATCCGAAGTATTAATGAATTTAAAATCAACGGTGACCGGTTCGTTCCGCGGAATATCCCCGAAATCATGCTCTTTTGGCACCAGCCATTCTACGCGTGACGGCGCAATGGTGAGTAGCGTGCTTCCCAAAAAGAGTATAAACAAATATTTCACAGGCAATAGTAGTTTGAACAGTTCAATAGTAAGAATCAATTTTTAAACCGTTTTTTGGATAGATAAATTGTGTAGTGGTACGGCACGTTCACTTTCCACCTAAGGATTAATCAATTTCAAAGCAGCATCCAGCACAGGATCCTTTTTGCCTAACCAATCCTCAAGACTGGGGCTAATCACAATATCCGGCAATAGCCCTCGATTTTTCACTTTTTGGTATTGAGAAGGGGGGAAGTGCTGCTGATAGCAGGGAATGCCGACTCGGATTTGGGAATTGGGCAGATGGGCGTAACGACTGGAGCCCGCCACAAAACCTTCGTAGCGTGAGCCGCCTTCTTCCCCAATGATGGTGGCGTCAGCGAATTCTTTCAAATGTCGGGCAATGATCGCTGCGACAGAGTAGGTCAGTCCATTGGTTAAGACGTAGATTTTACCTTCAAAGGCAAGGCGATCCCGCTTAGGAATTTTTCGGGTCCTCTTTTTTCCTTTCCAAGAAACGGACTGAATTAGAAAGGGCACTGATAGTTCTTTTTTTCTGGTAAAAGGGACGATCTGATCCCCAAACATTTTACGGCCCCCGGTATTGTTGCGCAAGTCAATGATCAGATGCTCAATCTGCTTGGCCTTAATTTCCGAGAAGACCTCCTTGTAAAAGGTTTTTGCTTTGAGATCGTATTTTTCAATCAATCGATAATCAAAAGATTTCAGCGTTAAAATACCATAATTTGATCCCCACTCCAGCGTGTAGAAATCATCAATACTGGCTTCTTTTTTTTCAGGTTGGTAGCGCGATTTGTAATTAACCACTCGTTCTGCAGTTGAAAGCGCTTGTAGCGTATCTTTTTTGGTCACTTTTTCTTGAGCGGAGATGTATTCGACCACAAAGGCCTTCGGCCGTTCAATATAGTAATAGTAGTAAGATGGAAAATTACTGGAGATTTTAAGTAAGGGATAAGTCTCGATCTGACCATCGGTCGGCACATGTTTTTTCATTCGGTCAATTAATTCACGATCCGTGCGACCATTAATAGAAAGGATTTGGTCCCCTCGTTCGAAATACCCTTTTTCGGTAAAATCTCCCCAGACGTAAAGTTTGTTGTCTACAACCTTAATCGCAATAGGCAGAAAAGGTGCCGCTTGGTTGAATATTGCATCGTGTACGATATCATCCCGTGTGCCCAGTTCGTAGTGTCCTTCGTTAGAAAGTGCTGCCATCTGGCAAATTTTCTGAAATAGTTCAAATGCAGTCAACTCACCCGATACAGATTGAATAACGGCATCCGATGTTTGCTGAAAATCCGGGGTATACACAGGAATCCCTGGATTGTTTTCCAGTATTTTTTCCTGTAGAAATGTTAGATCTGCAATGGCCTGTTCACTGCTGAAGGTTTGCGCTTGACAAAAAACAGAGATGAGTAAAAGTAATCCGATGAATAATGACTGCATAAGGTTTCGTTTAATGCTGTTTATCCTATAATTATTGTAAGAGTTGTTCTAGCTGTTGAGCCAGATATTCTCCGCGTGCTTCGTTATCTATGGCGAGGATTTGACCCTGACCACTTACCAGAATAGGTTTGGGAATTGCGAGCAGTTGGAACGTCTTAGCCATGTCGTTTTTAAAACCGTTCTCAAGAAAGGCGCTATGTGGCCAGGGGAAAGGATTGTCTTTGAGGTAATCACGTAATCGATCCTGGTCTTCATCCAACGAGATACTAACCACTTCGAATCCTTGATCCTTATATTTTTCGTAGTTCTTGATGACATTTGGAAACTCATCGATACAAGGTTTACACCAGGTTGCCCAAAAATCGATCAGCGTTACTTTGCCCGCGATATCTTGATTATTGATCATCGTTTGATTTGCCACTGAAGGAACCTGAAAATCGGGAAGCGGCTGCCCCGCGGCCAGCATCACCCAACTGTCATCCCTTTTAAAATGATCCGCTTCGAATTCTGGATTTACCTCAATCTCAGAATAGGCCTTTTGTACTCGATAGCCAGATTTGGGGATGTTGATTTCGATATTAAATGGCATCAAGAAGCCATCGACCTCGCGATAATCTGAGTAAGTAGTTAGCGATGTGCCATAGGGACTACTAGCCTGTACGGCAATGAGTTGAGTGGTCGCTTTATCAAAAATGTATTGCTCCTGAGGTTGGGCTTTATTAAGAATGAATACGGGCTTTTCCTGAAAGATAGTATCCTGTAGAGACAATTCTCCTGCTATATTTTTTAACATGGCAACAGGATTCAGTGCTACCTCTTCTTTGGGAATGGTATTCAAACCAAAATAGCTTCCATTTTCAAACTTAACCAAGGCACTTTCTGTCGCATTGGTCAGAATGAGTGAAGTTAGCATATCGTTGTTGTAAACTTCGGTTTTTTGAGCATCGGGAAGTTGTAAGCTGACCACTTGTTTTTCCTTATTAACGGGCTGGCCGCCGATAAAGGTGGTCATTTCTGCGGTCATTTTTTTACGTTGGAAGTCGGCCCAATTCGCGCCTTGGCTAGTGGCCGCCATGCTGGCTTCAATCAATTGTTCCGGGGTTTCAATCGCTTGCTCGCAAGCGGAGAAAAGAAAGAGAATAGAGAGGAATAATAAAGTGGTTCGTTTCATGACGTTTTGAGTTTAATACTAATCGAAATAGGTTTGGAAATGGCAACTAGAATGTTTAAACCGGGTACTTATTCGCCATTTTCATCGGAATACTAAAATTTACTTTCTTTCGGGAAATTCTTGCATGACAGCCCCCGATTCATCTAGAAAATGAATCTTAGCTATATTGGTAGAATCGACAAATATCTTGATGCGGTCTTTCCCGCTTTGGTCTTTTAAGGTAAGTTGAGGAATTTGATTGTGGCTCCCCAGAAAAACACGTTCAGCACCGTAATCACCCGCTTTTCTCATTTGACGCATCTTATTCTCTAGCTCTTTTTTCCGCTCCGCGGATACCTCATCGTAATAATATTCCTTCATCATATCCAGGCTTTTACCAAAGCTGCCATCTCCTTTACGATCATAGAAGGTAATGCCCGATTTGACTGTACCGTGGATATTTTCTTTGTATTCTAAATTGATGACTTGGTTGTCACGGTGGCGATCAAAGGATAAATGCCCTAAACCGTAGCTTTTTCCACTGGAATGAACGGCGCTGTTGAAAAGCAGGCCACCCATCTCGTCCCCGGCCTCGTTGAAGAAGATCATTCCCGCTAAATGTTGGCGCTCTATCATATTGACCGGATATTCTTTGCCATCCATTCTGGGCGCTGCGACACGCTCTTTATTGGAAATGGCAATTACCGTGGTACCGTCTTCGTTGACGATATTGATCCTTTCGGCGGTGATTACATCGAACTTCGCATCCTTACTCTGTGTCGTAAAGCCACCCAGTAACAGGATCGCCAATAAAGCCCAGCAAGAGATATTACTAATGATTAGAAACCGAATTTGCATTTTTGATAGTTGCATTAGCTTGAAGGTTTTAACGGAGGTTAATCGTGTTTTGCACGATAAAATAGTGCGCTTGGGACCACATAAGTTTTAGTTACTTATGGGTAAACGCGTGTGATTCGCCCAGCTTTTCAAATAAAATAGCCGAACACCAATGATATATATGCTAATCCTTATTTAGGCCGGAAACGGATAACTTGATTTGTATCATTTATCCAATGCTAAAATAGGAAAGTTCTTAAGAAAATTGTGCATTAGATGGGAATGTCCATTGCATTTCGGAAACTAGTTGGCTAAGCAAACTTCTCCTGGACGGTGGCTTTCTACTCCTGCACCTCCCAAGTATGATCAGACAATAATTTTACGGTAGCTATGAAGGTAAAAGGTGGATTAGGGCCC
Organism: Saprospiraceae bacterium; assembly: GCA_028285085.1. GTDB lineage: Bacteria > Bacteroidota > Bacteroidia > Chitinophagales > Saprospiraceae > JAHDHW01. The sequence continues at coordinate 16,570 of JANQQI010000073.1, forward strand.
CATTCTTCCGGCCCGACCATCGAAACGACATGTTTGCCACTCTCTTTTTGATAGAGATGATAAATATGGCCAATCAAGGGTTTGAAGTTGATCTCAGCTTGATAAATATCCTCGGAGATTTTTACCCGATCGTGTATGGCCTTGGCCTGACGGGCCAACAGCTCGACTTGCTCACGGAGTTGATCAAGTTGTGCATTGGTTTGTTCATACATGGCAGACAACGCCAGCCCTTTGACACGGCCTTTATCGATAGGCTTAATCACGGCGCCACCTACGGTATGCGCATAGGGGAGAAGATGTGGGTTTTCTGCCACTTTATCCGGATCGATGGGATTTTCTTTCCGCTTCGACGGTTGAGGTTCGGTATGTTCTGAATTTGCCATAGCTACTTAACGGACAATGATTCGACTTGTTCAAATGAACAGCCTTAGATTCGAAGCAAAATTAGATAAAATTCCGGCTTCCGTGTAATGGATAAATGACCACAAAAAAAATGAGCCACCCCGATTGCTCAGGATGACCCATTTTTTCAGCAAATATTCCAATTACTTCAGTTTGAAGGTACCCTTACCGGCCATGTAGCCTTTGTTGTACACTTCAATTTCGTATTCGCCTTTAGCGAAGCTTGTATTTGGAGCCCACATGAAGCAAGCTACAGATTCGTCATTGTTGTACTCGATCTCTTTGATCTTCGTGTAGCGGATTTCTTCGCCAGTTTTAGTGTTGGTAGTAATACCAGAACCTAAATCTTCTACAGCCAAAGTTTCACCGATTGGACTGATGACACGTACAAAGAACTGCTCTAAACCAGTATCGGTCACTTCGTTAGCTTCGGCGGTGAAGCACACCTTAATGTACTCGACGTTTTTCGCGTACTTTTTCTTTTTCGCTTTACCGTTTTTCTTGTTTTTCCAACCAGAAGCGGATACATCGCGAACCTTAACAACAGAAGCAAAAGTAACGACTTTGTTCAAGTCTTTGTTCTGCGTTTCGAGGTTTTCTTTTTCGCTTACCAAAGCTGCTTTTGCAGTGGTGAGCTCCTCATTCATGGTACGCTCAGCTGCAACGGTTTCTTCCAGTGCTTGGTTGTTTTGCGTGAGCTGAGAGTTGGCTTCAGTCAGCATCGCATTTTCTTCCTTGAGCGTATTGATTTCCGCCAGGTAGTTTTCAACTTGCGATTGCATCTCCGAAATTTGTGCACGGGCCTTCTTGAGGTCAGATTTGCTACGAATCAAACCGGCGATGCGGTTTTTCTGATCTTCCAATTCCTGCTTTTGCTTGTCGATCAGTGCGTTGAGGTTCTCTTCTTTACCACGCATTGACTCTAGCTCAGAAAGGGCATCGTAGTATTGCTTCTCCAACTCCAGTTTGAGCTGTTCAGCTTCAGCATTTTCGGCGGTCAATTCCGCATTGTCTGTTTTGACTTTGTTGTAATTGTAATACAAATAACCATTGGTGGCCAAAAGCGCTACGATAACGATGGCAGCAATGGCAGTTAATTTTTGCTTTGAATCTTTTGAAAAACTCATGATTGATGTTTTAGGTTTACAATTGGTTTTGAACCGTTTACTTGATTAATTTAGACTGATTGATTTGATTTTGAATTAATAACGAAAAGTTAAGGGCGACTTATTATGATGTTAAGAAAAAATTTAAAAGTGGTTTTGAATCTGATTATGATAAAAACAAAAATGTATGTGTCTACCCTTTACAAAGTTAAAGCTACTAATCGTTTTTCGCTTTTTTAATATTGCATGATTCTAAAATATTTTCAAAATGTAATCTTTTTGATGTCAAAAAATTCGCAAAAAAGTTCAATTATTGCGTTTTTAACCGTATTTTTGAGAAAGATTCACTTTAAGAGAACCATAAAATCATCGACATGCTGGAAAAACTGGACATTGCCAACGTATTATTCCTCGATATTGAAACCGTCTCGGGCTACTCTGCCTATGATGAGCTACCTGAAAGACTACAAAAACTGTGGCAATTAAAATGTCGCAGCGTCCTACGGCAATACGACGAACCCATTGAAGAAGATCAGGCCAGGGAGGCCTATCAAGATCGAGCGGGTATTTTTGCCGAGTTCGGTAAGATTGTCTGTATTTCAGTCGGTATTGTGGTGCGGGATCCCAAAACGAAAGCATTGGGCGTACGCCTGAAATCTTTTGCCAATAATGACGAAAAGCAACTCCTTCTGGATTTTGCCGGCATGGTGGAGCAGTATTACAATAACCCTACGAAGCATTATTTCTGTGGCCATAATGTGCGTGAATTTGATATTCCCTACATCTGTCGCCGCATGGTGATCCACCAGCTCCCTTTACCTAATGTGCTGAATATTGCCGGAAAAAAGCCTTGGGAAACCAAGCATTTGCTCGATACGCTTGAGCTTTGGAAGTTTGGGGATTATAAGCATTATACCTCCCTAAATTTACTTACAGCCATTTTTGACATACCATCTCCAAAAGATGATATTGATGGTTCGGAGGTTGGACGAGTATATTGGGAAGAGACTGATTTGGATCGTATCGCGAAGTATTGTGAAAAGGATGTCATTGCTGTCATTCAGCTGCTTTTGCGATATATGCGACTTCCCCTGCTCGAGGAAAAACAAATGGTATCGGTCAGCTAGAATCAGTTTTAAACACTTCATTATTACTAAGATATCGATGTGCCGAATGCTCCATCTCTCATTGTCGCTGATATTTATTTCAGTGTTCTTATCTACTTGTGCTCAAATTGATTTGCCTGAACCATCTGATCAAGATTGGAAAACCATAGCCGCGGTAACCTTCTCGGAATATGAATCTATGCTGCGCAAGCAGCCCGGGCAGGCGCTTGGCGAAGATCAATGGCCGGTGTTACAAATTGGCCGAGCCGATTCTATTATTTACGATCTTGAAAATAGTGGAGAACAAAAGGTTGTGAAATACAATCAACAAGGCAAAGTCATTCAATCCTACACTTTAGTGTCAAATACTGCGACGAAAGTGGTAGATCGGACATACAATCAGCAAGGTCAGATTGAGGAGATGCGCTCGCAGTATGGCTGGAGTAAATGGCGTTATGAGGAGGGGCGACTAGTAGAAATACAAACTAGTTTCAATCATCGAACGGTAAGAATCAGTGATACTTTAGAAGTATTTACAGAGGACTTTCCGGGGAATCCTAATCTATTTAAGCATCAATATTTTCGATATAATGATGCTGGCCAGCTTAAATCCATGGTGATGATCACGGAAAACCTGGATACCACAACAAGTCCGGCAAATGGTTTTCTTGATGATCACCAATTATTCAATTATAATGAAAATGGTACCTTGGCAACTTATGAGCAGTTGTTTAAGCGTAAAAATGGGGAGGTAACCCAACACGTTCGACGAATATATACTTATGATACGCAAGGTAAGCTGGAGAATCGTATTGAAAAAGATGTGGTAAATGATCTAACCAACAACTATACTTATACTTATCGTTTTCAAATGATGCCCGAATTTTACGTTTTAGAGCGCTATGAAGAGATGGATGGGCAACAACAGCTGCGTGATCGTTGGCATTTTGACCAACAATTCAATTGGACGTTGCATGAGCAATTGTTTCTAAAGCAGACGACGCGTCGCCAGATTTTTTATCGCTGATCCCTTCGCACGACTCACTCAATATTCTTTTTTGGCAAGGTCTGGATTACTGGCGCTTTTCCTTACCTTTATGCCATGAAGCATTTAATCGCACCTTCAATTCTTGCAGCAGATTTTACTCGTCTCGGAGAGGAAATCGAAATGGTCAATCAAAGTGAAGCAGACTGGCTACACGTCGATATCATGGACGGCCGCTTTGTTCCCAATATTTCTTTTGGTATGTTCATCGTCAAGGCTATGAAGTCGGTTTGTCAAAAACCTTTGGATGTCCATTTGATGATTGTCGAGCCTGAGAAATACATTGAGCAATTTCGTGAGGCCGGAGCGGATGTGATTACTGTTCATTACGAAGCATGCCCGCATTTGCACCGTGCCATTCAGCAAATTAAAGCAACGGGAGCTAAAGCGGGGGTTGCCTTAAACCCGCACAGCTCGGTTAGCTTACTGGAGGATGTTCTCGAAGATTTAGATATGGTGTTGTTAATGTCCGTTAATCCCGGTTTCGGTGGTCAGAAGTTTATCTACCAAACCTTACCGAAAGTGCGGAAACTCCACGAGATGATCACGACACGAAATTTGTCTACTTTGATCGAAATTGACGGTGGGGTAGGGCTGCAAAACGCAGAAGCGCTGCTTCAGGCAGGTGCTCGGGTGTTGGTTGCCGGTAGCAGCGTCTTTAAAGCAGAGCGTCCGGCTGACGTCATTTCTCAACTCAAAAAGATCGGTGAGAATACGCTGATGGTTTAATTTGCGTTCATCAATAAGAGCTAATAAACTCTTGAAAAGCTAAAACCAATTATAAAACCATTCGTTCCAGGAAATTACACGATGAATTGTAATAGACTACGGTAGCCACGCAAGGCTATACTAGTTTGATCTTGTGGAGTCGCTGAGGTCTAAGATCAATTCTGATTTGTAAAATGCCATTTATGGCAATTCTTTTGCGTTTGATTGATTACCCAGAAGCATGACTTGACGCATAAAGGGCCATTTTGAGCATATTAATTCACCCTTAAAGCATACAAAATTATGGCACTCCAACTTGGAGACACCGCACCCGATTTCACAGCGGTAACAACAGAAGGAACTATCAATTTTCACGAGTGGCTCGGCAATGGCTGGGGCTTGTTGTTTTCACATCCGGCCGATTATACACCAGTGTGTACGACCGAATTGGGCCGCACAGCACAACTCAAAGCCGAATTTGACAAACGCAATGTCAAAGCAATTGCACTTAGCGTAGATGGCTTGGATTCACACCTCGGTTGGATCAATGATATTAATGAAACTCAAAATACCACCGTCAATTTTCCAATTATCGCCGATGAAAACCGCGCAGTAGCGAATTTATACGGCATGATTCATCCCAAAGCGGATAATACCCTGACGGTACGCTCTGTTTTTGTTATTGCACCGGATAAAACTGTCAAACTTACTTTGACCTATCCGGCATCTACCGGAAGAAATTTCATGGAAATTCTTCGAGTCATCGACTCTCTTCAATTGACCGCGGATTATAGCGTAGCTACTCCCGTAGATTGGAAAGACGGTGAAGATTGTGTGGTTTCTCCGGCTATTGCAACGGAGGACATTCCCGCAAAATTTCCAAAAGGCCATCGCGTCATTAAGCCTTATTTGCGCATGACGCCACAGCCAAACAAAGACAATTAGAATTTATCATTTGCGAATCATATCGGTACCGATATGATTCGCTTTTTTATGCTTGGAGGATTTTTTGAAAATCCTTTAAGCAGAGCATAGATGCATCGACCCATTTGATGAAAAAGACTTTTACCCTAATTCTCGCGCTTGGTGTTGCCTTCAACCTTTGGGCACAGAAAGAAGAAGCTTTTATTTTTGGAAAAGTGACCGACGTCCTTACCGGCGAACCCATTGACTTCGTCACCGTCTATCTCAAAGGCACTAATCGAGCCACCGAAACGGACGGAAAAGGAGAATATGTCCTGCGTATACCGGCCTACGACCGCGGCACGATTGTTTTTTCCAGAATCGGCTATAAGGAAGCTTCGGCCCGTGTGAATCCGCTCAGTACCGGCGCCCGTCGTAAAATCGATGTCCAGTTATCATCGAGTGAATCCAATATTGAGGTTGTCGTCACTGAAAGCCGTATTCAGGAAGAGGGCATGATCCGTGAGGATGTCACCGATCTGAAGTTATTGCCGACGACTACCGGTAACCTCGAAAGCGTGCTGCCGCACATTGCGCTTGGTACGAGTAGCGGCACCGGGGGAGAATTGAGCTCTCAATATAACGTGAGGGGAGGGAATTATGATGAAAACCTGGTTTATGTCAATGATTTTGAAATCTATCGGCCTCAGCTGATTCGAGCCGGACAGCAGGAAGGTCTGACATTTCCAAATATTGATTTGATCCGGGATTTGTCCTTTTCATCTGGAGGATTCCAGGCGAAGTATGGCGATAAGTTATCTTCGGTACTCGATATCAAATACAAGCGGCCTGATTCACTACGTGCTTCTGTGGGGGCTAGTTTCCTCGGAGGATCGGCGCATATTGAAGGGAGTTTCCAAGCAGGGAAGGATCGTTTCCAAAAAGTACGCTATCTGGTTGGAGCGCGTTACAAAACGACGCGTTATCTACTCGGCACCCTGGATATTGAAGGCGAGTATGTGCCTAATTTTTCGGACATCCAGGCTTATATCACTTATGATATTAATCGTAACTGGCAGTTGGGCTTACTCGGTAATTTCAACCGCTCGGTTTATAATTTCACACCCTCTTCGCGCAGCACTGCGGTCGGTCTGGTCGATTTTGCGCTTAATTTATTTACGGTCTTTGACGGTCAAGAAATCGATGACTTTACGACCTATATGGGTGGTGTTTCGATGACTTATTTACCCGATCGGGAGCGAAATCCATATTATCTAAAGTTTCTGGCGTCGAGTTACCAAAGTAATGAGAACGAACGATTTGACATCATCGGAAATTATCTGCTGGGCCAGTTGGAATCTGGCTTGGGGAGTGATGACTTCGGAGAGGTTGTTTCGGTATTGGGCACCGGTACCCAACAACAATTTGTGCGTAATTATTTGACTTCGAATGTCTCTAACGTAGAGCACAAAGGAGGGATTGAGTTACAAATTGATCACGATGATTTAGATAAATCCAGTAGCCACTTTTTACAGTGGAGTGTAAAATATCAGCGTGAGACGATTGATGATCAACTCAACGAATGGGAGCGACTTGATTCGGCGGGTTATTCTCTGAGTTATGATACAACGGAAGTACTCATTTGGTCCGTTTTAAAAACGCGGAACGAGCTAGCTTCGAATCGTTTCATGGCTTATTTTCAGGATACCTACACTCTGCAGGATTCAATACGCGAGATGAAACTCACCGCAGGTGTTCGGGCAGCTTACTGGGATTTGAACAAAGAATTGCTAGTGACGCCACGGGTGCAGCTTTTGTATAAGCCTTTGAAGTGGGATAAGGATATTTCTTTTCGTTTTGCGACGGGTATGTATTTTCAATCCCCTTTTTATCGAGAGCTGCGTCGACCCGATGGGATCGTTAATCGTGATTTGCAATCCCAAAAATCAATTCATATCGTTGGTGGTTTGACTTGGGATTTTTACGCTGGTAAGCGTAATCCAAAGAAATTCCGACTTATCGCGGAAGCTTATTATAAATACCTTTGGGATCTGGTCTCTTACGATATTGAAAATGTCCGAATTCGCTATTCTGGAGAGAATGATGCACGGGGTTATGTCATGGGTCTCGATATGCGTTTCAACGGAGAGTTTGTGCCGGGCGCTGAATCTTGGATCAATATCTCATTTTTGCGCGCCCGCGAAAGCCTCGATGGAGTACAGCACTTAAAACGGGATATTGGTGATCCCGAAGCTACCGAGGTCAGCGATGTGCCACGTCCTACCGATCAGTTTTTGACCTTTTCAACCTTCTTTCAGGATTACCTCCCGAAGAATGATAATATCAAAATGCATTTGAATTTCACGGTTGGAACGGGACTGCCTTATGGTTTACTTGGTAACAACCGCATCTTCCGCAACACTTATCGCTTCAATGCTTACCACCGGGTGGATATCGGCTTTGCGATACAATTGTGGGAATCTGACCGTCGCGCGCGTAAACCACGCCATCCGTTGCGCTTTACCGAAAGTACTTGGCTGAGCCTCGAAGTTTTCAACCTCATGAAAGTGGCCAACGTAGCTTCCAATACCTGGATCAAAACGATTTTTAATACGCAGTATGCTATCCCTAATTTCTTGACGGGACGCCGGATTAACCTCAGACTTAAAATGGATTTTTAAACCTTCATTATCGTGCCTACTGATCGTTTCCTTGGACCACTCGAGTGGATCGCTTTACTTATTTTCGTCGGCATTTTGGCCTTCGTCCTATTGAAAGCGAGCGGTGGGAAAATGTATGAGCGATCGGAGTCCGTGGAGATGACTGATAATTATTTACCCGAGGATGGACGTAGTCCGGGAGCTATTACCATTCAAGGCCAAAAGAACGAATTGGATCATCTGCTAGAACAAATTGCGGCGGTGATGTCCGATCCAAATAGTGGGAAAGATTTCCCGATCTTGGACGAAGAAGTGATCCCCAGAGATGAGTTAAATTATTTTCTAAAAACGGCTGAAAAGCGCGGCAATAATCTGGACAAATCTGACTGGTTGTATCTCCTGCAGCAAGCACATCAAAAATATTCCGAGCTCAGAGAAGTATTTGAAGAAGCTGGCCTAGAAGTTGATTTAGACGAAAGGCAGGCCGGTGCGATGTTGTCACATCCACAGATTGCCGAGCAGTTCTATGATTTATTGCAGGAAAAATATGGTATACCCAAGGCAGAAGCTAAGCACTTTGCGGAGCTTGGACGAGAGGCCTTGAGTGAATGGACTTTGTTTGTCGATCAGCTTAGAGCAAGGTGATTTAAAGCAAAATGACCAAAAATGGACCTATTCTGGCGATTTTAGCATCTGCCGCGTCACATTTTAGGCGATTATATACCCAAAGCTTGATAACTAAGCACTATTTTTGTCTATCTCTTTATATTCCCAAGCTTCGAAAGCAATAGAATATCGGGAGAATTTCATTAAACCCCTGATTTTGCTGCATAAACTTGTTGGACTCCTCTCGTGGGACCTGACAATTGTATGTAATTACCCAGATGAATTTGAATACTGTATTCAATATTCATCATTCAACGTTACCCATTTTTATACATAACCTTTCTTAGAATCGAGTTTTAAATACAAAAACAACTCCTCTAAGTATCTGTCAATCTACGAGCTTCCCTATTGCCGTTTTGCGTTGTTAACAAGAATTATAAAACAATGAAGTTGAGAACACTTCGCAGCCTATTTTGCTGCGCCTTTATGATCCTGGGACTTTTAAGCACTCACGCCCAACACACCGAAAGCACTGAACGCCATCTCTATCGTGATCATGATCATAGTCGATGTGGTCATCAGATAAAGACGCTTCAACGCGCTGCCATTGACAAAGGCTACGCTCAACGACTGGCTCGTTTTAAAGCTGCCATTCCCGAGTTAGCTCGACAAGAATTAGCGAATGACCGAAGTGCTACCATCATTACGGTACCCGTAGTGGTGCACGTGATTCACAATGGTGAGGCCGTCGGCTCCGGTGCGAACTTATCGGATGCTCAAATTCAAGCGCAAATTGATATTCTAAATGAAGACTTTAGCGCGACTAATCCCAACTATGGTAGCACCCCAAGTCCTTGGGATCAGGTAGCCGGTAATCCCGAAATCCAGTTTTGTCTGGCTATTATTGACCCTGATGGCAATGCGACCAACGGGATTACACGGCATAATATCACCGTAACGGGCTCTAGCCTCAACGATGATAATATCGAGAGCGATATCAAGCCCATGACCTGGTGGGATTCTAATTTATACTACAACATTTGGACTCTGGGAATCCCCGGCACTACGGCCGGAGGAGGGACTACCGGTTACGCCTATTATCCTACTAATGGCGCTATCGGTAATTCTATTGATGGCTCAGTCGTGGATTATCGCTGGTTTGGCGGGCCGGGCTTTGGTCAATCTGGCTATAAGACTTTGACCCATGAGACCGGTCACTACCTTGGTTTACCGCATACCTTCGATGATGAAAGTTGTACCGCAGACGATGGTATTGCGGATACCCCAAATATTGAGTCACCAACTTCCAGTCTGAATCCTTCGTTGAACTGTGGTAGCAGCTTTCCGACCGGCCCAACGAGCTGTGGGAACGAGCATATGTACGTAAATTACATGGACTACGTAAACGATGATCGTTGTTATACCTCTTTTTCGGCCGGACAGATTAATGTGATGCGCTCAGTATTGAATGGTACAGCTGGCAGCCTGGGTTATGGCAGTCGCTTACCGCTGGCGAATAATGCAGTCACTGTTTGTAGCTTTTTCGATGACGATGCTGGCATTAGTGCCATTAATACGCCGGGAACAAAGCTTTGCGACAATTCTCCGATCACCCCGGAGATAGTGCTACAAAATTTTGGAACCAATGCACTCACTACGGTCACGATTACTTATCAAATCAATGGTGATCCACCGGTGAACTTTGTTTGGGTAGATAACCTGGCGACGGGAGAAACCACGGTAGTGACACTGGCGCCATTTACACCTCCTGCAGGAACGTTTACCTTTAATGTTTATACACAAAACCCTAACGGAAATACGGATGGACAGCCGTCTAATGACGGTACCTCGATTAGTGTGACGCTAGTCACCGAGGAAAATATCCCCTTGGTTGATGATTTTGAGAATACGCAATGGAATCCGACTACTGAAGGATTGTATGTGGATGATTATGACAATGATGGTACGACCTGGGAGCGCACGACGCTTGCATCGGGCTACGGAGTAGGAGGGGCAAGTGCCCTGTTTAATAACTATTCAACTAATGTCAATGGAACATCTGATGCTATAGTTACCCCGGTTTACGATTTTGAATCGGTAAGTGGAGCAACCTTGACTTTTGACGTGGCTTACGCGCCTTATAATGGTTCCTTTTTTGACAGCTTAATTGTTTACGCTTCTACCGATTGTGGATCTACCTTCAACCAGGTGCTTTATGCCGATGGTAATACGGGGCTGGCAACAGCATCTGCGACGACGAATATGTTTACGCCGTCATCTAGTGAATGGCGCACGGAGACCATTGATCTAAGTGCTTTTGATGGGATGGATAACCTCACGCTGGCATTTGTTAACAAATCAGGCTACGGTAACCGCCTTTTCTTGGATAATATCAATGTGACTTTGCCTTGCAGCTTAACACTGACCCCCGTGGCTGGTGACGTCAGCTGTAATGGCGGTTGTGATGGTACGGCCAGTGTCTCGGTAGGCAATGGTACTGGAACACTTTCTTATACCTGGGATGCCAATGCGGGTGGAGGGACCAGTTCTACTGTAACCGGACTTTGTGCCGGGACATATACTGTTACCGTAAGTGATGCTGCGGGCTGCTCGGGGACAACTTCGGTTACCCTGACCGAGCCAAATGCTATGACACTGTCAACAAGTGGCACCAATGAAACTTCGGTTGGTGCAAACGATGGTACCGCAACGGCAACAGCTGGAGGAGGTACCCCTCCTTATATCTATGCTTGGAGCAATAGCGGCAGTACGGCTACGATCAGTAATTTGGCTCCGGGTACCTATACCGTAACGGTCTTTGATAATAATAACTGCCAAACTACCGGCTCGGTTACCATAGATGCCTTCGATTGTGGCAGCTACGGTATTTCAGTCAGTATGCAAGATGTACTTTGTAATGGTGAAAACACAGGTTCGGCATCAGTAACTGTCACCGATGGGACGATGCCTTATACTTATGCCTGGAGCAGTGGAGGAAGTTCTTCTACCGAATCGAGTTTGGCCGCTGGCAGTTATACCGTAACGGTAACTGATGCCAATGGTTGTACTGCAGATGCATCATTTACCATCACTGAACCGGATGCGCTTGGCTTAACTTTCACCGTACAAGATGAAACCAATCTTGGTGATAATGATGGTAGTATAACGGCTAATGTATCTGGTGGTACGGCTGGTTATACTTATGCCTGGGACCCTGCGGTGGGCAATGTTGCTACAATAGAAAATCTCGCACCGGGCACTTACTGTGTAACGGTGACCGATGCAAATAACTGTTCGATTTCAAATTGTGCCACGGTAGCAACTGGCAATTGCACCTTTGCGATTGATGTTGTTGAAAATAATGTGTCTTGTAATGGATTGAATGATGGTAGTGCTAGCGTAACACTCAGCAATGGCGTTTCGCCTTACACTTATTTGTGGAGTAACGCTTCTAATGCAACCAGCCTCAGCAATTTGGCTCCGGGTAACTACAGCGTGACGGTGACCGACGGTAATAACTGTACAGCTAGCCAAGATTTTACCATTACAGAACCTGCTGCGGTGACCGTGAGTGTAAATACAACCAATGAAACTAGCGCAGGCAGCAATGATGGAACAGCAACTGCCAACCCTGGTGGCGGAGGATCTTATACCTATTTATGGAACAATGGTGGGAACACCATGACCATCACGGGTTTATCACCCGGAACGTACTGCGTTACCATTACAGATACGAATAATGGATGTACCGCTGAGAGCTGTGGAACCGTTAATGCTGGAAACGTCAATTGTAATTTTACAATTGATGTGCTTACCAATGATGTGTCCTGTAATGGATCAAATGATGGTGCGGCCAGCGTTAACTTAAGCGATGGAGCATCGCCATACACTTACCTTTGGAGTACAGGTGCGAACAGTACTACTTTGAATAACCTGTCTGCGGGAAGCTACAGTGTGACCGTGACGGACAATGATGGCTGCACGGATAGCGAAAACTTTACAATTTCGGAACCTACAGCCTTAACTGTTGGTACAAATGCGACAGCTGAAACTAGTGCTGGAGATAATGATGGAACAGCTACTGCAAATGCTTCTGGAGGAACGCTACCCTATACTTATTTGTGGAGTAATGGTGAGACTGCTGCTACTATTTCGAATTTATCTCCCGGTAACTATTGTGTCACCGTAACCGATAATAATGGCTGTACGGCAGAAAGCTGTGTGGATGTTGCTCCCGGAGCAGGCAATAATTGCACCTTTACTATAAATGTCAACGAGCAAAATGTAACCTGTGCCGGGGAGAGTGATGGTAGTGCTTCGGTGGCTCTAGTCAATGGTACTGCACCGTATACCTACCAGTGGAGTACAGGAGCATCTACCAGTATACTGAATAGTCTACCTGCGGGAAGCTACAGTGTGACGGTCACCGATGCTGCCGATTGTACGACGAATCAGAGTTTCACGATTTCTGAGCCGGCTGTGCTGGATGCTAATGTGACGGCTACAACCGAAACAGGCACGGGAAGCAATGATGGTACCGCAAGTTCAAATCCTACGGGAGGAACGGCACCTTATATTTTTGATTGGAACAATGGAGCAACGACAGCTTCCATTTCGAACTTAGCACCAGGGACCTACTGTGTGACGGTGACGGATGCTAATAATTGTACGGCAGAAAGCTGTGCAGTGGTTGATCCGGCGGGAACTTGCTCCTTTACGATTGAAGCAGAGATTACCCAAATCACCTGTACGGATGCTAATGACGGTAGTATTGAAATCACTTCAGCTACTGGTACTGCGCCTTACGAATATCTTTGGAGCACGGGAGCAATGACTTTGAGCATTTCCAATTTGAGTGAAGGAGCTTATACCGTGACGGTGACGGATGCGAATGATTGTGTCGGAACGGGTACTTACCAAATCATTAATCCGAATCCTCTACAAGTAGTTGTGACTACAACTGATGAGACGAGTGCAGGGAGTAACGATGGTACCGCCAGCGCAAATGTGAATGGAGGTACACCTGGCTTTACTTATTTGTGGGACACTGGCGCCACTACGGCTAGTATTATCAATTTGGGATCAGGAGAATATTGCGTGACGGTCACTGATAGTAATGGTTGTACCGCTACGGCTTGTAATAATGTATCGCCCGGTGATTGCGACTTCGATGTATCCAACGTCAGCCTGACCATTGTGAGTTGTAATGGCGGTTCTGATGGTGGTGCTAGTTTGACCTTAGTAGGCGGTACCGCACCGTTTGACTATGAGTGGAGCAACGGTAGTATGATGGAAAGCTTGACCAACGTATCCGCAGGAGCTTACAGCGCGACCGTAACGGATGATCTTGGTTGCACGGCCACCGTGAATTTATCTATCCCGCAACCTAATGCCATAAATATCAATCCGATTGTCAATAATGAATCAAGTGCGGGAGCTAATGATGGTGCTATTAACCTCGTGGTGAGTGGTGGTACGCCAAGTTATGATTTTGCATGGAGCAACAGTGCGGACACCGAAGATATCTCTGATCTTTCGGCGGGAACTTATACGGTGACCATTACGGATCAAAATGATTGTTCTTTGGTGGAAACCATTACCGTAGGTTTAGATAGTAATGATCCTTGTGACGACTTTGAATTAACGATCGATGCTTCTGATGTGACTTGTAATGGCGAAGAAGATGGAGTTGCCGTTGCTAATGTGAGTGGTGGTACACCACCTTTCGATTATGAATGGAATACAGGCGGTATGACTTCGACCTTGGCTGGTCTTGGTGCTGGCGTATACACGGTCACTGTGACGGACGCTAATGATTGTGAAGTCATTGGACAAGCGACGATCACCGAGCCCGATTTGATTGTACTGATGGTGACCTCGACGGATGAAACCGGAATTAATACTAACGATGGTACCGCGAGTGCTAACGCAAGTGGTGGTACCGGTACGCTTACCTATGCTTGGAGCAACGGTGGTAATACGGCAAATATTTCCAATCTGCCACCCAACACCTATACCGTGACGGTGACCGATGATGCAGGTTGCTCAGTGACTGCTTCTACTACCGTTTTGCCATTCCTCGAATTTTGTGATGACTTCACCGCCGAACTAGATGTAATAGGTATCTCTTGTGCCGGGGCTAACGATGCCAGCCTTGAAGTGCTCGCTGACGGTGGAACAGAGCCATATGTCTACGATTGGAGTATCGGAGCTGATGATGCAATGATTTCCAATCTGTCACCCGGAAACTATAGTGTAACGATTACGGATGCGAACGATTGTGAGTTGATCTTAACTTATAACTTGACCGGTCCCGCTCCATTACAAGTAGAAGTTGTTGGCTTTGATGGAGTATGTGGTAGTCTGGGAGCTGCGCAAGCAATTGCATCGGGTGGAGTTACACCTTTGAGCTACTTGTGGAGTAATGATATGACGGAGAGTGGTATTAATGGTTTAGAGGATGGTACATATTCAGTAACCATTACGGATGCTAACGGCTGTACGACCTCGGGTACCACTTCAGTGCAGTCAGATAATAATGTAGTAGATGTCAATATTGAAATTGAACCAATCAGCTGTAATGGAGACAGTGATGGCGCTATTGACCTGAGCGTAGTGAGCGGAACAGCACCGTTTACCTTTGATTGGGATAATGGGGCTACCACGGAAGATCTTGAAGATTTACCGAGTGGTGATTACACCATTATTGTTACCGATGCCGCAGGTTGTAATTATATTACAACGGTGGCTTTGGGTGAGCCGATGGCTTTGAGTGCTGATATTGAATCAACGCCAGCTTACAATGGTAATGATGGCTCGGCTACGGTACAGGTTGAGGGTGGAACGACGCCTTATACTTATGCTTGGAACACTGGCGAACTAACTGCAACCATTACGGGGCTACCTTTGGGGATGTACTTTGTGACCGTCACGGATAACAATGGATGCGAAGTGTCCACTTCAGTTAGCATTGGCCTGACGAATACGGATGATATCGATCATTTGACGGCTTTCAACTTATTCCCGAACCCAACCCAAGGGGAGTTGAATATTTCGGCTATCTTTACGCAGCACGAGAATCTGACGGTGCGCATTTACGATGCTTTAGGGCAAGTACTACGCGAGCGAGCACTCGTTGGACGGGAAATCGAAGCCACATTTAATGTACACGATTTACCGGCCGGTACTTATTTCTTCAGTATGACTAATGCGACAGGCAGCTTGTTCCGCAAGTTCGTGCGGATTGAATAATTCTTGAAACTTAAGATTGCTGAATTGTTAGCCATTGGAAAATACAATCAGCTCGAAGTCCTCAAAACTGTGGACTTCGGGCTGTATTTGGACGGCGGTCCATACGGAGAAATCCTCTTACCGCAACGCTATGTGCCCGAAGGAACCGAAGTCGGGCAGGAATTGGAAGTTTTTTTATACAATGATTCTGAAGATCGACTCATTGCCACCACGGAGCGGCCTTTGGCTACCGTTGGCGAGTTTGCTTTTCTCGAAGCCAAGGAGGTCGGGGAATACGGTGCGTTTTTGGAATGGGGGCTACCGAAAGATCTATTGGTGCCATTTCGGGAGCAAGCCCTGCGTATGCAGCGAGGGCAATCTTACCTCGTGTATGTTTATCTCGATGATTCAACCGATCGCATCGCGGCTTCCAGTCGCTGGAAGCGTTTTGTAGAGGAAAAAGATGAGGCCGGTGAATTACAAGTGGATGAGGAAGTAAGCATTTTTATTGCTGAACGCACCGACTTAGGCTATAAGGTGGTGATTAATCACCGTTTCCAAGGTATATTATATCATAATCAAATATTCCAATCGATAGCAATTGGTGATCAACTGCCAGCCTACATTGATCAGGTGCGCGAGGATCAGCGCATCGATGTGCGTTTACAACAAGTAGGCGTAGCGGGAATGAATGAGGCCGCTACAGAATTGCTAGCGCATCTTCAACTCCACGATGGCTATTTACCTTTGACGGACAAAAGTCCTCCCGAAGCCATTTACGCCCAATTGCAAATGAGTAAGAAAGCGTTCAAAAAAGCGGTTGGGAATCTATACAAACAGCGCCTGATTCAATTGGAAAAACAAGGCATTCGTTTAGTAAAAGCGTAATAATAAATCAGTTCTTAATAAAAAAAGGCATCTCCGACTAGCGGGATGCCTTTTTTGATTTTCTCAAATTGCAATTCATTTCACAAAATCACAACCTGAATTGGTTAGTTAACAGAGGTGATATTCACTATGATGAGTTAGAAGAAATTGACGTTTTTTAAAATCTATTTAAAACTGTAAAATCTCTCTTAAATCCTCTTCTGATTCGATCTTTTGATCAATCAAATCCATGATAAAGGTATAGTCACCTTCCCGTTTTTCAATCTCTTTGAATTGCTCCGGGCGATAAACGGCCAGTTGATTCTTGTCGTTGACAATCCACATAAGATTATCCGAAGTACCATCGAAGCGAACATCCGCTTTGCTGGAGTTGTAGAATCGACAGAAGGTGTTCTTATTGCGATCTACCAAAAAGGCTGTATTATCTTGGTAGTGTTGCTTACTTTGATTTTCTACGAGTAGACCTTTGAGATTGTACACGAATGGCGGTAATGGGCGATCACAGTTCCAAATGCCCAGGCTACTCACCTGAAAACGATTAATAATCTTCTGATTGACCATTAAAACGGTCGCTTCTTTATCCAAACCACGCTCGCGATAACTGGCAATTTTATCTTGGTACTCTTTTTCGATCATAGCACGCTCTGAAGCAATACGATCTGCCAGGAGTTGTTTTTGATCTTTCAATCGCTCTTCGCGAGCCGCCATCTCCACTTCGTAGGCTGCCATTTGAGTATTGAACTCATCCAGTGCCGCTTGATAATCATCACCCATTAGCACCGGGTTAACAACAACTTTGACTTGATTGTCACCATCGATTAGTGTTAACTCATAATCGCGGTTGTTAATGGGCCGCAATTGCATGTCTTCCCATTCGATTTGACTGACCAAAGCTTCGTTGAAGTCTGTATTGCCCGGAGCAACTTGCCAGATCGTATTATTATACTGCTGGCGCAATTGATTAAGCGCTTGCTGCTCTTCTTGGACGCTACGCTCCAGATTATCAGCATCTCTGCCCACGAGATATTCGTCGCCGGAGAAATCAAAATTAAAGGAAAAGTCACTGCCGTTTGCCTTCACCGGACGTACTGGTGTTTGGGGGCGTGGTAATGAGCTTTCAATTGTAGCTAATTCTCTGCGTTCTTTAGAATCAATATCCGCCAGAGCTATTCGATATTCAATATCTTCGGGAGGAACTGGATTGCCATCGGGATCAAAGATTAGACTTTCGTCGGGAATAGCCTCGATCTGATCTTTCCCTTCGTAAACCCAATTGCGTTTTTCCTGATCTAATTGATAAATATTGAAGCTAGGAATTGCAGCGCGGTTGTTAGCTGGTACGCGAATCTCAGAAATCAATTCTACATCCAATTTCTTATCGGGCGCAATGCCGAGACGTTTCCCATCTTGCTCGGCGTATACTTCAAGCATCCCCGCAGATTCGAGATAGTAGCGCTGTCCTGCAGAATCGTATTCCATCGGGATACCCGACAAAAAGAAGTCGATATAATCGTGGAACTCACGGTATTTGATATCTACTTCACCACTGACGGCGGCACCAGTCTCATCCACAAAGGCAGCGGGTGGAATCACCACGCGCGAGCCATTTTCATGCTCATAAACACCACCCTGATCGGCATTGATGGTTTTTGAGACAAAGGTTTTTTGAATGTTTTCAAAAGGTGGATTGACGTAGGGCTGGCTAGCCAAAAACTCCTCCGTTGTCATCCCGGGGGCTTCAACGGCAAGTGAAAAATACATGACTACACCAATGAGGGCAGCCGCTACCGCGCCAGCGATGTAGTACAATCCTCTCGGGCCGGCAGGTTTAGGTGCAGGGGATTGACCGGGCAATTGCTCAAGTAGAGCGCCAAAGTCTTTATGCTTGGCGATCTGACTGTCGCTGAGAGGTTTAGGATTGAGGTTAATATTGTAATTTTTATTTTCCATATCTTTTGGTTTAGAGTAGTGAGCTAATGAGAAAGTTAATTATAACTCAGGAGCCCGACCTCCTTCCGTATTGATGCGGTGAATATTTTTTTTAAGTCTTTCCAGAATGCGATACGTCTTTACTTTGGCATTGCTTTCGGTAATATCAAGGATAGCTGCGATTTCTTTAAAAGGTCTTTGCTCGAAAAAGCGTAGTTCGATTAATTGAATATCATCCGGCTTCAGTTGATCCAAGGCTTGGAGCATGGTCTGCTGATGATAATCGTTATGTTGTTCTTCTACTTCGTCAATTAAATCATTCAATTGGGTACTTTCGAGGCTAACTACTCGTCGTTTTTGCGTCTTGCGATAGTGCTGCACGACTTCATTGGAAGCGATACGATACAGCCAAGCCGAGAAAGGCACACCTTTGAATTGGTAAGTCGACAACTTCTGGATCGCTTTCAGGAAAACCTGCGAACACAAATCAGCAGTCAGACTCTCGTCGTTGGTACGTCGATATATGAATTGAAAAATAGGGGTAAAGTAACGATCGTATAATGGGCGGAAATGCACTGGATTCTCCTGAGCAGCCCGAATTTCGGTCCACTCTTCCTGCATGGATGCCTGGGAAACTGTCTTTTTTGGCGAATCCATCGATATGTCGTTTTTTACAAGGGTACGATTTATTTGTAAATTCGAAAACATCTCTGGTTGTTTTTTTAACTCATGTTTAAGTTCAGTTCGAATTTGCTGCTAAAGAGATTATCAACTTGACTTTAGCGACATCATTACTCATCTAGTGTGAAAAGTGCAGGATAGACGCGGTTGTTGGGTGAAAAGCTGATAAGAATTAAACATGGTCTCGATGATAAAATTGCATTGAAATGCCCTTTCGAAAATTATCACCCACAGCCAGAAGCGAGTTGTCCTGACTGTGGTGATAATGCTATTAGCTAATCGCCATAAAGACCGTTTCAAATGCATAATGCAGCGGCACCTAAAAAGATACAGTCTGGACAAAAAAAAATCAGATTCTTTGGCAAATTTTATGATTTAGCCCTGTTCTGAGCGAATTTCTTCCGTTGAGCACGTTTTTTACGACTAAAAATTAGCGTCCTACGGGCTTTTAATTCCAATAAAATCATCCACTGACCGATGCGCTATCGTATATGTGTGGGAAAAGACAATCTACTTGTGCGGCAAAGGTTATTTTAGCCCAAAAAGCTCAAAGGCTTTATTTGACGATTTAAAAAGTATTTGGCAATAGTGCGACTACGATTTTCCATTGCAAGTATATTCCTGATCTGGTGCTGGAGTATTGATTCAACGGACCTGAAAGCACAAAATACGGTGCAAGTTGACTCCAGTGGTATTCAGGGGAAATGGGTGGTATTACCCTTGGTCTTCTTTACCCCGGAGACTAATTGGGGCTTCGGGGCAGCAAGTTTGTATTCTTTTCGATTTCGTCGCAATGATCAGAGGAGCCGACCTTCGCAGTTTCAAATTGGCTTTGCTTATACTTTACGGGATCAAATCCTGGCGTATCTGCCTTTTCAGCTCTTCCTTCGTAATGATCGTTACAAGGTCTACGGAGAGTTGGGGTATTATCGCTACGTTTATGAATTCTCGGGGGTTGGCAATACGGGGACATTATCGGACAGCGAACTGTACGAAGTCGACTTTCCCAGGATTCGGCTCAATGCCTTGTATCAAGCCTATCCCAATTTATTTGTTGGACTGCGCTACTGGATGGATGATTTTAATATTACTAAGGTGGCGGATGAAGGTTTGCTGGCTAAAGGTGATATCTCGGGTAGCGAGGGAAGTTTGCTCTCCGGTGGTGGCTTGATTGTGAATTATGATAATCGCGATCGCATTTTTTATCCGGGGCACGGTTATTTTTTTGAGTCGGTACTTTTTTATAATGGTGCCGAACTGGGAAGCGATTTTGACTTTACGAAGCTGTATGTAGATGGCAGTGCTTTTTACACCTTGAAAGAGGAACACATTTTAGCCGTGAATCTCTACGCGGAATTGACTTGGGGAACGGCACCTTTCAATCAGTTATCCCTTTTGGGCGGCCCGAAGCGAATGCGGGGGTACTTTGAGGGGCGCTTCCGGGATAATCATTATCTCATGGGGCAAAGCGAATATCGCTTCCCCATCTACGGCCGCTTTGGTGGTGTTGCTTTTGCTGGCCTGGGCGCGGTCGCCAAAGACTTTTCGGCTTTCCGTACTGAGCATCTACGTTGGATGTGGGGACTTGGGCTACGCTTTGTCCTTGATCCCAAGGAACATGTCAATCTGCGATTAGACGCTGGCTTTGGCCGTTCCTCCTCCGGGTATTATCTAACGGTAGCCGAAGCCTTTTAGAAAATCAAAATGCGCGTGACAAACGAAGTGACATGACTGTAAGTATCATCATCCCGACTTTGAATGAAGCCGACAATATTGAACGGCTTTTGGCCCGCTTGCAAGAGCGACCTGAGGAAGGTGTTGATATCCTGGTGGTGGATGGTGGCAGCACCGATGAAACGAAAGCAAAAGCGGCGGCGGCCGGTGCTCGGGTGTTGGAAAGTCCTCAGCGGGGGCGGGCCGTGCAGATGAACTTTGGCGCCCGCCACAGCCGTGGTGAATTGTTATACTTCGTACATAGCGATACCTTGCCACCGGCCAACTACTTACAGCATATTCGGGAGGCGCTAGCCGAAGGCTATCCTGTGGGGTGTTTTCGCTATCAATTTGATTCACCCCATAAATTGCTACGTATCAATGCTTATTTCACGCGCTTCAATCGATTGTGGTGTCGTGGTGGGGATCAAAGTTTATACATTCGTCGCGAAGTATTTGTGGTGTTGGGTGGTTTTCGGAAAGACTACCTCATTATGGAGGATTTTGATTTTATAAAAAGAGCACAAAAAGCATATCCATTTCGCATTATCCCGCACAACATGTTAGTTTCGGCTCGCAAATACGAAACCAATAGTTATCTTAGAGTCCAGATTGCCAACCTCGTTGTCTTCAATATGTATCGTCTGGGATATTCTCAAAAATCTATGGTCAAAATGTACAAGAGGTTGCTGGATTATCGCTAGCCAATGATCAGAAAAGCAAGATTTTCAAAATGTCGACAATACCGCTACGCGTTGTGGCGCAGCTGGGATGAACGCGGCCCGCAGGTCATGTTCATTGGGCTGAACCCTTCGACGGCTGATGCCAAATCCGATGATCCAACGATTCGGCGCTGCATCCGCTTTGCGCAAGACTGGGGCTTTGGTAGCCTGTGCATGGTCAATGTGTTTGCTTATCGCTCGACCGACCCGAGTCGATTACGAGAAATCGAGAATCCGGTCGGTCGCTTCAATGATCGAATCATTCGGCACCTCCAGCGCGATTGCCAGAAAGTGATCCTGGCTTGGGGCAATCACGCAGAATGGCAGCAGCGCTATCTTGAAGTCCGGCGTTTAATCAAGCAGCCGTATTGTCTGAAGGTCAACAAAAGCGGACAACCAGCCCATCCACTATATTTATCCGCCGATTTGCAACCTACGCCTTATCTCCTATGACCATCACCATTTCCAATCAGATCACCCTTCGGCCTTACCGCATAACAGATATCCCCGACATGGTAGAAGGTCTGAATAGTCGAAAAATCTACGATTCGACCCTCAAAATTCCTTTTCCGTACAAAAAAGCTGATGCCGAACGCTTCTTAAAGATGGTTTTTGAACAAGAAGAATTACATCAAATTTGTCACAATTGGGCTATCGTTAAGGACCGTAAGCAGGTCATTGGCAGTATTGGATTGCAACTTAAATATGGTCTCGAAGCCCACAAAGATGAGATTGGATATTGGCTAGCCGAGCCATTTTGGGGACAAGGAATCATGACGCAAGTCGTGCGTATTTTTTGTGATTACTGTTTTGAAAATCGGGAGTTAAGCCGGATTGAAGCTATTGTATTTGCTCAGAATGTAGCCTCGACACGGGTCTTGGAGAAAGCGGGTTTTGACTTTGAGGGCAGACTCCGAAAGTATCTCATTAAAAATGGCCGCTATATTGACGGATTACTCTATGCTAATGTGCTCTAAAACAACAGCTATGTTGTATTCGGACCATATCAAGAAAAAGTTAAATGCCCGTCACACTATTGCCTTTTATCGCCAATATTAATATATTGAAAGATGTAATCCGACCCCTCGCTTATTTACGCTAACTTTTTTTGGTTTTTAAAACTCGATTTGCACCCCTTTATCTTGGTGTAGCGTAATCGTCTTAATTTTTTGTAGACCGCCATATTTTCAAATAGTTGGACGGAACTATTAATAAGCGTTTTCCGTCGTTTAGATTAAACAAGCATAGACCCATGAACAAACTCTGGTTAGCTTTAGCATCTTTCACCCTAATGCTCTCTTGCAATGTGCAGGTAGACCTCCCAGAGTATTATCATGCCCCTTTTCTACAAACTGATTTGAGCAGTATGGATTCGGTGCTGCTCGATATGAATGCCAACGACAAGATTGGACAATTGCTGTTCTATATGCCGGACAGTGAAACAGACGAACAGTCATTATATACTCTAGCTGAACGTGGACAATTCACTGGAATACAATTATCAGCGCGCTTATTGCCCGATTATCTGAGGATTTTGCGCCACTTACAGGAGCTTTCTTCAATTCCCTTACTGAATGCGACTTCGGAGAATGTGAGTTTAAATAATCAGTTTGCTGAGTTATTACCTTATCCTACTGCAACGACGATCACCGCACGGGGAGAAGATACCACCCGAGCGTATCTGGAAGAGAAATTCCTCCGAGAAGCGCGGCATTTAGGTATTAACTTGTGTTTTAATCCATTCATGGGGCCACTCGGTGCTGAAATGCCCGTTTACTCTCGACAATTTTACGATCATCTGCCAGAGCAACAGCAAGTTGCTGGTCAACAAAAGATTCAACAGTTTCAGGATACGGGCTTGATGATTGCCGCTGATGCTTTTCGTGATTTCTACTATATCGAAAACGACTCCACTCATTACGTAGATAGTTTGCTATTGCCGATGCGACAATTGGTGGAAAGTGGCTTATCCGGCTTAGTGATTGACCCGATGGTCTTTCAACAGGATAGCCTTGAAACTTTGCCACCGCAATTTTTGCGGCGCTATTTGAAAGAGAAATTAGATTTTGATGGTCTTATTATGGCACAATGGGATACAGAAGTACCTTTTGAGCTTTTGGCTTATGCGGGTGTAGATATTTTTATGGTAAAAGATAGTGTTGCCGAACGGCATGCCCATATTCGTCAATACGTAGAAAATGAAACCTTTACCGAAAGAGAATTAAACCTTCGGGTGCGTAAAGTCTTACTGGCAAAACAGTGGCTGGGCGAGCGAGCCATGCCGGAATCAACCTGGGCGTTGGCCAATATGCAGGATAAAAAGGATGAATTTTGGTTGAAACAGCTCCACGAAGAATCTATTACGCTTTTGCAAAACCCAGATGTTCTGCCCTTTTCGGATACCTACAAACAGAATTTCCGCCTTTTACGTGTTGGGAATGAAGAACTTTGGCAATTCCAATACTATTTTTCCAAGTACGCTTCTTTCTCCGAATCAGTCGCTCGAAGAGATTCTGCCGGTGCTTTAAAACCGTTGCGAGCAGAACGCTTCCGGCGGGCTCGATTGATTGTTCACCTTGAAGATGAGCAACTACAAGCACAACGCGATACCGCCTTTATCCAATCTGTGAATGCCATGGCGGCTAAAACGCCCACGGTGGTGATCAATTACGGTTCGCCCCACGAATTGGCTGACTTCGATTCTACCGTAGCAATTGTACAGCTCTATGAGCATAATAAGACAACGGAAGCGTTGAGCGCCCAATTATTATTCGGTGCTTTTGCACCAAGCGGTCAGTTGCCGCTCGCCGTTAAAGATCGCTGGGTATTTGGCGCGGGCATTCAGGATATTGCTGTGCATCGCTTGAAATTCACTGAGCCCGAAGAGGTCGGCATGGCGCCCTATCGCCTGGTTGCTCTGGACGCTTTAGCCCGCAAAGCCATCCGTGAAGGGGCCACACCCGGCTGTCAGGTCCTGGTCGCAAAGAATGGAAAGATCGTCTATTCCAAAACCTTTGGTACCCACGATATTGATAAAAAGCAATTGGTTCAGAAGAATGATCTTTATGATTTGGCTTCGATCACTAAAGTAGCGGCCACCGGATTGGCGACCATGCAGTTGTACGACCAGGGTAAGATCAAACTCAAGCAGCGCTTGCAGCAGCACCTGCCATTAGATAAGACTTCACCCATTCGAAATCTGAATTTACAGCAATTACTGACCCATCAATCGGGTCTACAATCCAATATGCCGATTGCGCCTTACATCATGTATAAAGATACCAGTGATGCACGCTGCAATGATTATTTCTGTCGAATGCCGGATGCCACCCATCAGGTAGCGGTGGCAGATTCTTTTTATCTCGATCAACGCTGGCAAGATTCCATCTGGCAGGAGGTGTTTACCTTACAGCCACGCCGCAATAAACGCTATTTGTACAGTGACGTTAACTTCAATCTTTTGCAAAAAGTGATTGAAACCAAGACCGGGCAAGCCCTTAACGACTACTTAAATCTCAAATTTTATTATCCACTTAATCTCCGTCATTGTACCTACCAGCCTTTGAAAAACCACAAGGCGGAAGATATTGTCCCAACGGCAAAGGATGAGTACTGGCGCAAGCAACTTTTACGCGGCTACGTTCACGACGAGTCAGCGGCCTTGCTAGGTGGGGTAGGCGGCAATGCCGGCCTGTTTTCGAATGCCGAGGATTTGGCCGTACTCTTCCAGATGCTACTCAACGGCGGTAGCTACGGTGGTAAGCAATACGTGAGCCCGGAGACGGTACGTTTATTTACCTCCGAGCACGGCCGTAGCGGCCGTGGCCTGGGCTTTGATGTGCAGGGTAGCGGCACACGCTCTTGTTCCCGTTACGCTTCTGCGGCCACTTATGGGCATACCGGCTTCACCGGCACCTGCGTTTGGGTAGACCCCAAAGAGGATTTGATTTTCATTTTTCTATCCAACCGGATTAATCCTAGCGTGAAGAATCGCAAGCTGTTCCGCGAATCAATCCGTCGAAAGATGCACGATGTGGTTTACGAAGCACTTGATTCCTTTAAAGGAACACCGGCCAGTGAGCTTGACGAGCCGATTGTATTAGAGGCCAATGCGGGAAATAGCTCCGGAGAGTAAAAAATATTATTGGATGGCTTCGGCAATACGATTTGGATAGTCGGTAATAATGCCATCTACCCCCAATTCCATCAACTGTTTCATTTGTGGCACTTCGTTGACCGTCCAGGGGATGAGTTGCATGCCTCGTTGGTGCACCTGTTGAACCAAGCTGGAATCTACAAACATAAAATAAGGGCTGTAGATCGAGGGGGTGAAGTCGAGTTTAGCCATGTTTTTATCAAAACCTTCGAGATTTTCAATCAGAAAAGCATTGGTTTGCGTAGCATCCTGACGATGCAGCTCGCGCATCACTTCGGGGTCGAATGATTGGACGCAGCTGCGATCTTTGATGCCGAGGGCCTGTAAATCTTGGAGTAGTAGCTGAACGAAGGCCGCCGGAGGCGGTACCAGGCTGTCGTACCATTCGGGGCGGCTTTTAATTTCAATATTATATAAAGGAAGAGGATGGCTATTTTTTTTACAAAAATCCTCAACAGTCGTAACCATGTCTTTCAAAGAAGGCTTGTGGACGGCCATTGGCTGCTGCTCGGGAAAGCGGGCATTACCACGCAGGCCACAATCGTAAGCCTTGAGTGCCTCATAAGTCATTTCTAAAATACGGAGTTGATCCTCTTCTTCTCTTAATACCGGTTGACCATCGGGATGACTGGAAATATGATGGGACAACCAGGGATCGTGGGAAACGATGAGGATTTGATCTTTTGAGACGGCCAGATCTAATTCTAACGTTCGAACTTGTGGAAATTCCAGTGCTTTGAGAAAAGCAGGGATGGTATTTTCTGGAAGTAAGCCGCGCGCACCACGGTGACCTTGCCAATCGAATGGGGGAGGAGTGGAGGTAGATTCAGGCATGGATTGAGGTTCTGTTTGGCAAGCCCAGAGACTAAGCAATGCCAAGGTGAGTAGAGAAAATAGAGATAAACGCATTTTGTAATCAATTGGAAGATATTGGAAAATAGTCGAAGTTAGCGCATACCGATGGCAGCCTGATTAGTATTCAGATTAAGAATGCGTTAAGCCTTCAAAAACAATTATTGTATCAATCATATTTGTATCCTTTTCCACCATCTGCTTCCAATTCTACACCTAAGCCAAGCACAATTCGGTTGACAAAGTTAAAATAAGCGATTACCAAGGTCGCATCCAGGATAGCTCGGTCATCGAGGCCGGTCGCCCGAATGTCATCCAGCAGGACTGCCTTGTTAGGATAATTCGGCTCGTCGGTAAGTCGAGCGGCGAGCTCACAGAGTTTGCGATCTGTCGCAGATAGCTCAACTTCCGCTGGATTGCTAATAAAAGCTTCGAGTTTAGCCTCGTCCTTCCAGAAAAACTGCAAGGCTTCGCCGTGATGCCGGGTGCAGTAGAGGCAATCATTGTGAACGGAAACGACAACCGCTATCATTTCGCGTTGGTAGCGCCGCAGGGGGGATTTCCCGAACATGATTTTCATATAGAGCTCCATGTGCGCAACGATAGTCTCGGGATTCAGGCTTTGGATTTTGTGGACAGAGGCCACTTTTCCCCGGCTACGACTGAGGTCGTCATAAATTTCCTTCAGGCGGCCTTCCGCCATCTCCGGTTCGATAACATCAATTAAAGGCATATTTTTTATTTGGTAAAGGGAAGATAGAGCAATGATTCTTTAAAAAACGAGCAACTTACAGCATCTGTGGAACTTGCTTGGCCCACAACAATCTATATATTTTAAATATCTAGTGATTATGAATTTTTAGAGAGAATATTCATTCATGCCAAATCTTGGCTTCAAAATACGAAACTAATTTTTTGGCTGTTACTAAAAAGATTAAATTTGTGCAAGCCAACCGAGAACAGGTCGGGATTTATCGCCGTGATATTGACGGCTTTACAAGCTATTGAACTTCAAATATGTCAATGAGTACTATCATCAAAAAAGGCTTTCCACACCTAATTGCCGTTTCTATTTTTCTGATTTTGAGCGCCGTGTATTTTTCACCTCAGATCGAAGGGAAAAGATTATCATCTTATGATGAGGTTTCAGCCTATGCTAACCTAAAGGAGATTTTAGATCATAAAGAGGCGACTGGAGAAACGACCATGTGGACCAATGCATTGTTTAGTGGAATGCCGGCCTACCAGATCAATTCGGCGCAGCCAAGTAATATGACCAAGTATTTCGAAAAGCTATCGCGCGGGTTTATTGCGCGCCCCATTGGGTTGTTTTTCGCGGCTATGCTGGTATTTTACGTGATGTTGGTACTCATGAAGGTGAATCCCTGGCTGAGTATTATTG
This sequence comes from Saprospiraceae bacterium, assembly GCA_028285085.1. Taxonomy (GTDB): domain Bacteria; phylum Bacteroidota; class Bacteroidia; order Chitinophagales; family Saprospiraceae; genus JAHDHW01. Next base: position 44,679 of record JANQQI010000073.1, read on the forward strand.
GCGCCCTTGCCTTTGGTTTAACGACAAATAACTATGTACTTTTTGGAGCTGGTCACGTCACGAAAGTGAAAGCCATTATCCATTTGGGACTCGTTGCGGCGGGTGTAGTCATGGCTTTTCGAAAACAATACTTGATGGGCGGACTGGTCTTCGCACTCGGGTTGTCGCTGGAATTATTGGCCAACCATATCCAGATGACCTATTATTTCTTTCTGACATTGGGATTGTATGGGCTAATTGAGCTGGTGCGACACATCATGAATAAAGATTTTGCTTCCTACGGTAAAGCAGTTCTATATCTGTTAATCGGTGGGATGTTGGCTATTGGTGCCAGTGCTTCTAAGCTTTGGACCACTTATGAATACGGAAAGGACACGATGCGGGGTGATCCCATTTTGGCAGTTGATGAAAACGTCCAGCGAACCAGTAGTAATACGTCAGGCTTGGAATACGGTTATGCCACTCGATGGAGTAATGGCTACATGGATTTAGTCGCTGGATTCATTCCAGGTGTTGTTGGTGGTGGTGGAGTGACCTACTGGGGAGCTAATGATGATGGTACGGCCGGACCTGCATATTACGGAGCGGTCGTTTTTCTGTTGTTTATATTTGGATTATTAATTGTAAAAGGACCGATCAAATGGTGGCTTGGTGGAGGTGTGCTTTTAATATCGCTCATCTCGATGGGGAAGAATATGGATTGGTTATACCACACGCTTTACGAGTATTTTCCACTGTTCAATAAATTTCGGACGCCTAACTCAGCGCTGAGTGTGGTTGCCTTTATGGTGCCTATTTTAGGCATATTAGCAGTTAACGATTTGATAAAAGGTAAGGTGAGCAAGGAAGAAGCAATCCGGGCGCTATACATCGCCGGAGGTGTGCTGCTGGCTTTCTGTCTGTTTTATGCTTTAATGGGTGGTTCCTACTTTGACTTTACTTATTTAAAAGATGAGGCCTTTAATCAGAACTACGGTCGAAATAACCCCAGCTTCTTGCGTAATCTGAGAGCTCAACGTGCGACTATGATGGCCGAAGATGCGTGGCGTTCTTTAGCCTTAGTTTTGGCCGGAGGTGCTTTATTGTGGTTCTATCTCAAAGGCCGATTGAATCAAACCATCCTCTTGGCTGGCTTAGGGGTATTGATCGTTGGGGACTTATGGACGGTGAATCAGGACTACCTCAGTAAAGACAGCTTCATCGATAAGCGCCAATACAATAATGCTAGCGCGCCACGTGAAGTAGATTCCAGAATATTGGAGGATAAGGACCCACATTATCGCGTGCTGGATTTAAGTAAAGGCATAAGCAATGCTGTCAATTCGGCGATACCATCCTACCATCACAAAAACATTGGTGGTTATCATCCTGCGAAATTGCAGCGCTATCAGGATATGCTGGATCGACATGTTTTGCCTGAATGCCAGCAACTCCTTACCCAATTGCCGCAAGCGAGCGGTATCTCCGCTGCCTCGGAATTTCTCCGCAGCACTCGCGCCTTGAATATGCTCAACATGAAGTATTTGATCGTTAGCGATCAGCAGTTCATCCCGAATCCTTATCGCTTGGGTAATGCTTGGTTTGTGGATCGCTATCAAATGGTCAATACACCCAATGAAGAGATCGATAACGTTCGTAATATCAATCCGGGAGAAGTGGCCGTTGTCAACCAAGAATTTGCGGATCAGCTCTCAGGTTTGAACATTCAAAAAGGCGGCTCAATCCAATTGACAAAATACGCTCCCAATCATATTACCTATACTTCAAACGCCAATTCGGAGCAACTTGCGCTGTTCTCGGAAGTATGGTACGGCCCGGATAAAGGTTGGAAAGCCTATGTCGATAACCAACCGGTAGACCACATCCGCGCGAATTACATCTTACGTGGATTGCGCATTCCAGCCGGACAGCATACCATTGAATTCAAGTTTGAACCTAGTAGTTATTACACCGGGGAGACCATCTCATTGTTGAGTTCTCTGTTGATTATTTTTAGTATCTTAGGATATGTTGGTTATCAATTTTATCAAAATAAGAATGTTCCTCCAGCTAAGTCTAAGCTTAAAATAGCGGATGTACCTAAGCCAACGCGTTCGAAGAAACGGAAGAAGTAGATGGGGTGAGGACGTTTAAAATTTTAATAAAGTTATGAAATTCAAAAACCACCAAAGCTTATTTACAGTAGCTACGATGGTCTTAATTTGGACCATTTGGGGAGCCATAAAGTCAGATCCCCCTTCTGATATTCATGAAGCAAACCCGTCTAGTGTAACTCGTGGTGCCTATTGCGCATCTGATCTGGCTAATCAAAAGTGGCTGGCACGGCACCCTGCATTACAACGCCGAGCTGAAATAATTGAATCTAACCTATATCAATCTCTCTCAAACGGAGGTGCAAATACACGGACCTTACCTAGTTACACTTTACCCGTTGTTGTGCACATTATTCACGATAATGGTTCTGAGAATATCTCCGATGCACAAATTTTTCAAGGCATTGACGATCTGAATGCTTCATTTAGTAATTCAGGATACTATGATCAAGGTACGGGGGTGGATACCGATATTCAGTTTTGCTTAGCGCAAAGAGATCCTGACGGAAATACGACCAATGGGATTACTCGTGATGTATCTGCATTGACCGAGATGAATTTGGAATCTGATGATATTGCACTCAAGGATATCAATCGTTGGGCGCCATTGGATTATATTAATATTTGGGTCGTTCGGGAAATATGTAGTTTAAGCTCCGGCTGTGGTGTTGCGGGTTATGCGTATTTTCCGTCTTCTCACGGTGGAGCTAATGATGGCATCGTGGTTGAGGCCAATTGGTTTGGAAGTTCAAACGCCAACTCTGCTGTGATTACCCATGAGATGGGACATTATTTGGGATTGTACCATACCTTCCAGGGTGGCTGTGGCAATGATGATTGTCTGCTCGATGGTGATCGTGTGTGCGATACGCCCCCAGATCAATCTACAGCTCCAGTACCTTGTGCAGCTACTGCCAATTCCTGTTCAACGGATGTAAATGCTGCTGATCCTAATAATCCTTTTTTGACGGATCAGAACGACATGTTCTGGAATTATATGGACTATGGTGATTTCGACTGTTATTCAGCTTTTACCGCAGGACAGACGGCTCGGATGTCTTTTTCTATCGACAATGTAAGAAGTAGTTTGTTGGAATCTCAAGCGTGCCAACCCGCATGCATGAGCCCCATTACGGCTTCATTTAACGTCGATTTAGACCCAGTGGAAATAGGAAATACGGTCAATTTTACCAATACCGGTACCGGTGTGTTGAACAGCGAGTGGTTGATCGATGGGGTATCATTTGCTTCTACAACCAATACCTCTTATACCTTTAACAGTGAGGGAAGTTATGTTATTACTTTAGAAGTTGATAATGCCGATCCTAATTGCTTCGCAACTTTTTCCGATACTATTGAAGTGCTTTGCCCAGTTGTCGCTGACTTTACCGCCAGCGCGACTATCGTTCCTATAAATGAAGTCGTTACATTTTCAAATAATTCGGTCAATGCAGGGACCTATGAGTGGTTTGTAGATGGCGTCAGCCAAGGTAACACGACAGACTTTTCGTTAAGCCTGACCAATCCAGCTGTTGTTCAAGTTTGCCTTGAGACAACGGGAGCGCTTTGCGCCGACACACACTGCCAATTCATAAGCATCATTCCTGACGGGACGGCGAATTGTGAAGATACTTACGTTTCGACCTTTGGAGATCCACAAACCAGTGAAGGCGCTAATGTTATTTATCCCGCTCCGGACGGTGATTTCTTCATCGGCGGAAATCGAGCGGATAGTGCGTTGATCATGAAAGTTACGCCATTAGGCCAGGTGATTTGGGCGCGGACGTTTAAACTCACCAATCTCGACGAAGAAATTTATGACTTAATCGTGGATTCGGATGGGAATTTGGTGGCCACAGGTTTTGGCCTGAACGGTAGTGATTATGATTGTTTTGCTTTTAAATATGATTATCAAAACGATGATGTATTGTGGGGAAGAGTGATGCTCAGTCCTAACCAGTCTTCCTGGCGTTTGGTAGTGGAAAAGGCGGCGGGAAGTGATTATATTTTTATGGGACAATCCCAACCAAACGGAAGTCCGGGACAAGGATGTGATGCTTTTGCCATTGAGTTAGATCGAAATGATGGAACGGTACACTGGATGCAGAATTATCATTTGGGGAGTTGTGAAACTTTTCAAGGGGTATACGTCGATGGTAATACCATGCTGACTGCTGGTCGATTTAATTTTGCTGGTGGTGGGCAAAATCGATTTAGAGCTAGTCTTTCACGACTTGATTTATCAGGTCAATTATTGTGGTCTAGATTATATATCGTGCCGGTTAATACAGATGCCAGATTGTATTCAAGTAGTGTGATTGTTGACGAGGATCAAATTATTACCGCTGGTTATGGTGATTTTAATGGTATTAGTACTTCTGATGTTGATATATACTTATATGCTACCGATCCCGACGGAAATATGGCTTGGACCCAAAGCTATAACATTGCAGGAGTAACTTCTGAGAATACAAGAGATTTGATTAATCTTCCCGATGGCTATTTAATCCAGGGGTTTTTAAATCAAGGAGACCGGGATCTTTTCTTAATCAAAACGGATAAACAAGGGGTAGCCCAATGGGCCAAATCCTATGGTACAAATCAGAATGATTTAGGTTTTAGTGTGATTACCTCTGGAGAATCTATTTACCTCGTTGGAACTGGAAATGCAGGTTTGCCGGATGAAGATATTCTATTTTATCGTTTGAATGAGAATGGGGATTTGACCGGAGAATGTCAAGGCGAAATTAATGAATTACAACTGACTCAGTCGTTAATTAATAACCCCTACGATGGTGAACATCCTTTAGTTGAATGGGATCCATCATTCACGACCAGTGCAACACTAAATCTTGCGGGACAACTGACTAGCGTGGGCAGTCAGTTTCTCTGCAACGAGCAAAGCTGCTTGGAGATTTGCGATAATGGAATTGATGATGATGGAGACCTTTTAGTTGATTATTTTGATCCAGACTGCCCTTGTCAGGATACGATGTACTGTGGTTCGCCCTTTTATAACATCTGTACGCCTGAATGTGAAGTGGATGTCCCCATTGCCACATTTGATCAGGAAGTGATTTGGTCAAGGCAAAATATTCGAATTGCTAATGGGCAGATCGTCGCGGATATCAACGGAGATTGCACTCCCGATGTGATTGCCGTTAATACCTCTGGGACACTCATCGAAGTATTGAACAGTGCAAATGGGAATCAGTTATTTGCCGCACCCGCTAATGTGGCCAGTGTCTATACCCAACTAGCAGCCGGGGATGTAGATAATGATGGTCAGGCCGAAATATTTGTTGTTGCCAGTAGTGGTGGTAATCGATTGATTCGATTTGATTATGATGACGGAACAAATAGCCTTGTGCAAACTTGGGCATCTTCTAGCACGATTTTTAGCACTTCGGCCGTACCCGCCGCGAATTTTTCACCAAGCCTGGCGGATGTAGATTTCAACGGACAGCCCGAAATAATTGTGGGTAATCAAATTTTCAATAGCCAAACCGGATTAGAATTAGTCAATGGTGGCCTAAATAATCAGGGTACCTTTCCCTTGGGGTCATCAAATTTCATGACTTCAACGACTGTCGCTGCGGACGTCCTTGGGGATGAAACTTGTGTATTTTGTCAAGGCTTAGAGTTAGTTGCCGGGGGGCAGGTGTATACGATTAATATTGCTTCGTATACCAATCCCGGGCTAAATGATATGACGGTGGTTCGATCTTATAGCTTACCTGGTTCAAATCAAACGGACGGTGCTACGCGCTTAGTAGATTTCGATCGTGACGGTGATTTGGATGTAGTCGTAACCGCCACCCTTTCTGCGACCAATAATGCCAGGTTATTCGTCTGGGATATTGCTTCTGAGACCCTGTTGGGTAATGTCGTTGATTTTTTACCTAATCCGAATAATAATGAACGGATTGGCGCCGCAGCGATCGGAGATGTAGATAATGATGGTTGGGCAGAGATCATCGTAGCTACAAGTTTTAACTTCAATATTGTAGAGGATTATCAAGCCGGGGGTGGCACCAACTGGGGGGCGAATCCGGCCACTACCATCAAAGCAACGATTTCGACTACTGATCAATCCGGTGCTACCGGAGCAACTGTTTTTGATTTAAATGGAGATGGCGCCGTTGAAATTATTTATCGTGATGAGCAAAATCTCAGAGTATTTGATGGCGATTTAAACGTCATCTCTTCTATATCCTGTACATCGGGTACCGCTACGGAGTATCCTGTCGTTGCGGATGTTAACGGTGATAATGAAACAGAATTTTTGTGTGGTTGTAATAATATAGGTCTTACTACTTTCCGATCTGCTAATCTGCCTTGGGTCAGAGCCAGAAAAATCTGGAACCAATACAATTATTTCGTTTCCAATGTACTCGATAACGGCGCAATTCCCATTCAACAACAAAATCCACATTTGGTAGGGGATGGGGTGATTATGAATGCGTTCTTGTTGCAACAGCCTATTTTGGATGATAGCGGAACACCAATCAATCCGGCACCGGACGCAGTGGTGGCAATTGACAGTGCTGCTTGTGCTGAAGATTTGATTAATGTTTGGGGTACGATTTGTAATGCTGGAGATTTTCCGTTGACCGCTTCCACTCCGGTAACTGTTTATTTAGGTGATCCCACAGTGATACCAAATCCAGAAATAGTAGAAACTTTTCCTTTGGGGACCCAACTAGAGGAGGACAGTTGCTTAAATATTAGCTACTCGATTCCTTTTGCAATCAATCAGCCCATATTTTTTGTAGTGAATGATAATGGACAAGGACCATTTCCATTTGATTTACTCACCGATTTTCCACTGACCGAAATCGGAGAATGCGACTATTCAAATAACATTGCCAATACACAAGTAGATGGTGATATTCCACCTCCGTTAGACCTCGGGCCAGATATTTTGATTTGTGATAATGGCGTATTTGAGCTAGATGCCGGTGCCGGATTTGACAATTATTTATGGCAAGATGGTACCATGGAATCCACGTATTTGGCCTGGGCACCTGGAAGCTATTGGGTGAGTGCCTGGAATGATTGCGGTCCAATTCAAACCGATACCATTCAAATTATCGTTGATGAAACTACAGTTATTGACTTGGTTGCCGACACCGTCTTGTGTGGCGGGGGCTCTGTCACCTTAACGGTAGAAGGCTTTGATGATTATCAATGGTTCCCGTCCGTTGATATTGATTGTACTAATTGCGCGACGGTTACCATTACACCAAGTGTTAGCCAAGTCTATACCGTTGTAGGAAGTACCAGTCTAGGTTGTATCAGTGTTGATTCCGTTGCGGTGATTGTAGCGGAGCCTTTCTACACAGAACTAGATACCACGATTTGTGATGGCGACATCTTTATCTTCAACGGAGAATCTTTGGAGACCAATACCTCTACACTATTTACCTTTACGACGGCTGAAGGTTGTGATTCCTCTATATTAGTTAATGTTAATTCAAACGGTTCTATGGGATCGTTTGAAACCATTGATACAGCTATTTGCAGTGGAACGTCCGTAATAATTGATGGGGTAACCATTCCCGCCGATAGTACACATGTTTTTGAGTACATGGCTCAAAATGGTTGTGACTCTATCATACAGGTTGCCGTATCCGCTTTGGACACATTCTATCAAGAAAGTAATAGCTTCATTTGTGAAGGGGAAAGTATCATCATTTTTGGAAATGAAGTAAGTACTCCTGGTACCTATAGCATGACCTTTACCGCAGATAATGGTTGCGACTCAACGGAGGTGATTCAGTTAACGGTATTTGATATGCCACAGATTGAATTTATAACACTTCCAAGTTGTCCTAATGACTCTACTGGGAGTATTACGGCCACCGTTACCGGAGGGACAGGTACAATTATTTATGATTGGAATGTTAATGTAGGAAACGTCAATCAACTGGAGAATTTACCCTCTGGGGATTATGCGTTGACCGTTACAGATGGTAATAATTGTAGTGCAACAGCTACTGTTACGATCGTGGATATCAATGATCAAGTCCTTCAGGGCATCAGTACACCGGTAAGTTGCTTTGGCTTTGATGACGGTGTTTATCAAATTGATTCTAGCTTTAACGGTTATTTATTTAGCCTTGATGGTGAATTTTATCAGGGATCTCTGATCTTTGATGGCTTGGCCGCTGGTACCTATGATTTATATCTTCAAGATGAAATTAATGACTGCGAATTTATTCAAAGCTTTACGATTGAGAGTCCTCCTGAGCTATTGGTGTCTTTGCCGGAAGATACAGTTCTAGTTTTAGGATGTCCAATCGAGCTACAATCGATAGTCAATCGTAGTGATTCAATCATTTATAGCTGGTCACCTTCATTATATCTGGATTGTATTGATTGTCCTGCTCCAATAGCACTCCCTGAAAATGACATTCTATACAATTTGGTCGTGTCAGATACGAATGGATGTATAGCACAGGACGAAATATTTATCGATATTGATAAGTTGCGTCGGGTATTCATTCCAAATGTATTCACGCCCAATGGAGACGGTGAAAATGATATTCTAACCGTCTTTGCTGGAAAAGATGTAGAGTTAGTGCTTGAATTTAACATCTTTGATCGCTGGGGAGAGCAGGTATTTGGAGCAAATAACTTTTTACCCAATGATCTTACTTTTGGTTGGGATGGCTATTTCAAAGGCAAACCTATGAACCCCGGCGTTTTTGTCTATATGGCCAGAGTTCAGTTCCTTGATGGAGAGACGAGCTTACTTAGCGGAACCATTACCTTAATCAAGTAAACTTTATTTTAAACTTCTAATACGTCAATCGGCCCTTCACTTTTTTGAAATAGCGAATGGTATCCTTTGAAATGACCTTTCGGGGATGTATCCGCATTTTTTTTGGCAAACTCCAAGTAGATTTTAACCATACCCAGATGTTTCCTTTTGAATGGTAAAAGAAATAAATACTCCACATGATCCAGTGAGTGAAAACGTAGAAAACGGGCAAGTATTTATAGGCAATGATCATTTTGTTTTCGTATTGCCATTTGGCCATCATAAGATTACTGGCTCTTCCTTTGGGGCTTTTTTTGTGTAGCACAGTCACCTCTGATGTATAAAAAATACGAAAGCCGGCGTCAAGCGTCTTGTAAGCCAAATCGTATTCCTCATTAGCGTATTGGAAGGACTCAATGTAGTAGCCAACTTTATCAATGACTTCTTTTTTAATCACATGCCCACATCCAATATAGTAAGTCGTTAAAAACTCTTTTAAGGATTGTCTTTCCTTATTCTTAGTTGAAATGAAATACTTTTTTGAATAATAATTTTGTTCTCTAAATGCGATAATTTTCACGTTATCAGTGCTCTCGAAGCGTTGAAAAATATCGATGGTTTTTTCAATGACATCTTTTTCAATAAAAACCGCATCATCATCAATGAAGAGCATGGTTTCACCTTTGGCCATACGAATTCCAAGGTTCCGGCCTTTAGGGACTCCCAAATTATCATCCGCCAAATGATAACGGACTTGCTGGCGCCTATCCTCCGGCAGTTTTTCAATATAGTCTCGCACTAATTTGTAATCGACATCTGAATCATTATTTATGACAATAATTTCCTTTGTAATCCCCGACACTTCGTTGACGTGAAAAAGGATATTGTCAATGACATCGACAGTTTCTTCCGGTCGATTGTAGGTGATAATGATAAATGAAAATATCTGGGCCATACCAATTGATTTCTACGATTATCTAAGCAGTTCCCGTATGCCTCGCCGCTTAAAAGCATCAATATACGAACCGGCAGTACAATTAAAAATTTGGATTTGACGACTTTGAGCGTAAGCCTCAATCGTATGATAAGCCTGGAAAGCCAGCATGAATTTCTCGAGAATCTCGTGCAAGCGGCGTGGACGATTGATTTTGTGCATCGGACGCGATTTGGAGCTGCCCGAATCGTAAAAATGCTTTTGGTGCACCAGAGCAACGTTGTCCTCCGTAACGGTGATCTCAGGAAGCCAGGAATGCTCTACGCCGATGAGGCCAATTTCGCGGTAGCCGATATTGATGGCGAGCATCAGGCTCGGGATGATGACATTGTGGGGGCGAGGCATTCCCCAATTATTTTTAAAGCAAAAATGATTGACCGATTGCAAGCCTTCCACTGGGGTCGGATTGAAAGAAATGACCTCAATATTAGCAGGGAATTGCCGCATTTGTTGCTTGAGGTAAGCGGATTTTACGCCGGCCACCGGGATAAACAGCTGCATTGGCCAGTCCGTTTGGCTAATGATGTCGGCTAGCAATTGATCGCGCAGGCGTTTATGCCGGTCGCTGACTTGGTCCACCCAGAAGTCAGGCGCAGAAAGCATATACAAATCAGGCTTAATCGTCGTATAGGCTTCGGTGTTGGCGAAATAATTTACACCGAGCGTCGTGGCCTCAGCCAGAAGATCACCGTGATTTTTGATCTCTGTTTTGAGCGAAGGGCCGTTGCCCATAATAATCAGGCGAGGACTTTTAGGAGCTGGCAGGCGAATCAATAATTTGGAGCGCAAAGCAATCTTCAGTAGCGTTCCAGCGCTTTGCTGCAAGCGGACAAGAAAATGTTGTAATGATTCTAATGGCCCCATATAAGATTACTTGTGCTATTCCACCAAATCCCAACTCATGGGCGTACCGCGTTCGATGGATTGCTTTGCCTTTTTACCCAAAAGCTCACGATAATGTTTTGGTGCTAATCCTAAACCTGGACGTAGAGATTTGACGTTATCCTCGGTCAATACCTCGCCGGCAGCAATAGCCTCGACCGCAAATAGTGAGCGAGAAGATCGTCGCGCGGAGATCATCTTAGCATTTGGTTCGAGCGTTGCTCGGCCCAATGCCTTTTCTGTATCCCGAACGGCTGTGACCATTGCTTTAAACTCCGCCGCGTCCAGCGAAAAGGCACTGTCAACACCACCTAATTGCTTATCTAAGATAATATGCTTTTCAATGATTGTAGCTCCAAGTGTCACCGCGGCGATTGGAACGACTTCCCCCAAGGTATGATCAGACAAACCGACTGTCGTCCCAAATTTCTCAGCGATTAATGGAATCGTATGGAGATTGACATCTTCCAGTGGCGTAGGGTAGGCCGAGGTGCATTTTAATAACGCAATTTGCTCGTTGCCCTGTCGTCGACAAGCGTCCAGTGCCAGCTGAATATCTTCTTCGTTGGCAATACCAGTTGAGATGATGACTGGTTTCTCTTTCGATGCCACCAGCTCAATTAATGGAATATCCGTGATTTCAAAAGAGGCAATTTTATAAGCAGCAACGCCCATTTCTTCCAGAAAATCTACGGAGGTAGGATCAAAAGGGGAGGAGAAACACTCGAGTCCCAGTTTTTCGGCGATCGCCTTCAATTTCGGCTGCCACTCCCAGGGCGTGTAGGCTTTTTGGTATAAATCGAATAATTTCTGCCCGGCCCAGATACTATCGTCTCGCGTACGGAAATGCGGTAAGTCACTATCGAGCGTAATGGTATCCGCTCGGTAGGTTTGAAACTTAATGGCATCCACACCCGCTTCGGCTGCTGCCTCAATAGTTTTGACAGCTAGGTCAAAATCTTGATTGTGGTTGGCGGATAGCTCGGCGATAATGTAGACCGGGTGCCCGTTGCCAATAGGACGTTGATTAATACTAAAAGCCATGTGCAGGGGATTTATGAGTCACTGTTTTCTTCAACGGCTTCCACCAAATAGAAGTTTTCAAAATCAAATGCTTTATTGATGAGGCTCTGTCCGTGCTCGTCTAACAAGTCGATCTTGTGCAGCACCTCCAAAAAGCGACGGTGGGTTTCAATTTTAGTTGAACCAGTCGTAATGATATAGAAAAAACGATCCTTGCCTTCTTTTAATGGATTAATCTGGCGCAGGTCCCGGTTGACGCCAAAGTAGTCGATACCTTTGACCCAATCCACATCGTCGAAGGCATCCAAATTGAGCGTTTGATGGACTTTGCCCGAGCGCAGAGCACCCGGCTCAGCGTTGAGAAAAGTGACGTAAACACAAGGATAAACCGGCAGCGTGCGATAATGCTCGTAAGGTTGCAACTCGCCCAAGCTAATATCCAGGCAATAGGTCAACAGATCCATACCTGTTTTGTATTCCATGACCTCTTTGACGTGCCCTCCGGGAACTCGAACGCCAAGTTCGAGTAAAATGGGCGCTCCGCTTTCCGAGATAATCATTTGTGGGTACACTACGGCATTTTTTATCTCCAGGCAATCATTGATCGCCTGGCATTTACGACGAACCTTGTCCTTCATCGCTTCATAATACTTAGAAGGGCATTCGTGGCGCTTGGCCACCCCGAAAGCATCCTGATTGGTTTGGCGATCCGAAATGATCAAGTCTTGGATAATACCATCGTAGGCGGTGTAGACAATATTAATCTCCGGCCCGCTGACGAAACGTTCAAGGATGACTTCTCCGGCTTTGAAGTCGAGGAAATATTGGTGATAAGTCTGATCTAACTGATCGAAATCATGGATTTTGAAGACATTGGTTTGTCCAGCCGACTGGCTCGTTTTCAAAACCAGAGGATAGCCATGCTCATCAGCAAAGGCCTTGACTTCATCGAAAGTAGCGGGCTCGCAAAATGGCAAGTCATTTAAATCTTGTGTTTGCAAAATCTTCCGCATTTCGATCTTGTTCGTCGTAGCCCGTACGCCCTTATCGGACAAGAATATTGGTAGATCCAACGCTTGGGTGGCATGGAGAATGCTATGATGTCCAGACTCGGTGATGAAAGAGGTAATGGCATCCACGGCTTCTTCCTGCGCCACTGCGGTGACTTTTTCTTTATCCTTGGTGCTGGCAATGATCGCCTTATCACAGTGAGCAAACCCGGGGGCGTTGGGATTGAAATCCAGCGCCAACACTTCATACCCTCGACGCTTGCACAACTTGATCATATCAAGTTGATCGATGCCCGCACCGATTACCAATACTTTCTTATTTTTTTTCATGAAAATGATTAAAATCTAAATAAAGCAATTCATTATTCTCTACCTCAAAATGGTTCATTCGTTCAACATCTCCGTACTTATGAATCGCCAATAAAGCTCGAATGACCCGCCCGTGCGCAAATGCTAAAATATTCTCGTGATGCGCATAGCTGGCAATGAAATCCATTAAGCGTTTTTCGAAATCGATGATAGGCTCTCCTAAAGTCAAACTGCGTGGACGCTCCATCCAAGCGGCCCCGAGGGTGTCGACCATCAACTGCTTTTTTTGTCCTTCAAACGTACCGAAATTTAGCTCGTTTAGCAGTGCCTCCACCTGATAATCATGGTGACCATAAGCTTCAGCGGTTTGTTGAGTACGCTGATAGGCACTCACCAGGACAGCATCGAAATGAACTGCCTGAATGCGATCTAAATTCTCCTGAATGGCCGTTTGCCAAGTAGGTGTTAAGGGCGAAATGGCAATATCGTTGGAACCTTGGAGTACACCTTTCTCATTCCAAGGTGTCGGTAAATGTCGAATTAAATAGAGTTTCATTGGACATTGAAGGTTTCACTACGCAGTCCGAGGCGTTGCGACTCAAGCAGCAATACGTCTTTTAAAAGGACGTTACCTAAGTTGACATTTGGCCCTAATAAATTGATGAAAAACATCTGCATGCTAGGCTTGGGTGCCTCGAAAATGATTTTTTCGGTCGGTAGCTCTCGCTGAATTTCGTCGATTAGGCCTTCCCGAATCTCTCCACTTTTACGATAAATACCCGCAGTACCCGAGGCGCGCCCTTCGGTAATAACATATTCGCAGCCGACTTCGATAAGCGCTTTGAGCTCGCGTACCCAGATACTCGGGGCCATGACGTGATCAACATCTTTGGAACCAATCTCCGAGATGACGCGGAAGTCTTTCTTAAAATCTTCTATCAGGGCGACGCGCTCTTCCAGTGTAATATCTACCGAGCCATTGGAAATTTCCACGTAGTCGATCTTGGTTTTATCCATGAAACGCTTCAGATCGTCCAGCTTATTCTGGCTGTAGAACTTTTCGAAAAGGGTGCCACCGGTTTGTACCTTGATGCCATAATCCCGGTAAATGGCCAGCTTTTCGTCAAGGCGTGGCGTGATGTAAGAAGTGCCCATCCCCAGTTTAGCTAAATCAATGAATGGATGGAAATCCTCCAAAAAATGCTTTAACTGGCCCAAGCTCAAAATGTCATAAACCGAGGTAATACCATATGGTCGTGGTTTTTCGGTGCGCTGGGGTAAATCCAGATAGTCAAAGTTCATATTGTGTTTGAATTATAGTCGTTTTTAGAATCTAGCTAGAGGGTAACTAATAATTTTTCCATCGCTTCAACGACTCGTTGTGCCCCTCTTGGATTTATTTTTTTATAAAAACGATCCACCATCTCTTGATGCTTTGCGGTGGATTGTAGCATTTGTTCAATTTGTTTGATAATAGCTTCGTCGGAAATATTTTCCAAGCTACCAATAAAGTGGATCAAGTCTTCACTTTGTAGTCGCTTGGCAGTGTTGATCTCACGTATCGACGTAGGAATGACAAAGTTCACCGTTTTACAACAAGCCAATTCCCAAACGGTCAGCCCGCCCGACGTAATCGCCATATCCGCTCGATACATCAGGTTGGGCATCTCTGGAGTATTGACGAATATTTCAATCTGATGGCGGCTACTTTTAGCCAGTGCGTCCAGTGCGCTGGTGTGTTGGTATAAAGCGCCCACCACTACAATAATATTGAGCGGCTGATCCATTGTCACTTGCTCCAACAAGCCTAAAATCCTCCGCGTCAAATCCCATTGATCTGAGCCCCCAAAAGTAAGCATAATTGTAGACAAGCGCGCGACTGATTTTACGCTACTTTGCTCATAAAGTCGCGTATATTCTGGTTTTAAAATGACATACTCTAGGCCCAATAGTTTTTGTGTAGAAAGTGGGGTTTGATAAACCGTATCGAAGGCCAGTGGATTTTGGTTATGTAAAATATGGACGTAGAATGCCTCGGGATTGTGAAAAGTGATCATGGTTAATCCCCAACCGGCTTGTCGTAAAGTTTGTTGGTAGGCGGGGGCGTAAAAGGCATTGCGGTCGGAGTCGAAAAGCAGTATATGCTTTTCAGATGACTGGACTTGCAAACTTTGAATGAGCGTAGCGGTATCATCGCGTTGTGCGTGGGTCAAAACCTGTAGACCAAATCCATGCTCAACAATCCATTGTTGCATGAAAGGAGCGGTATCTGCTACCACGTAGGTCACTTGGATCCCTTTACTTTGTAGCAAACGGGCGAGAATCGCACAGCGCATCACATGTCCTGTCCCAATTTTTTGATTGGCATCGGCAATGATGAAACAGTGATTGGTGTCGCCCATATTGGAGAATGATTTTTAGAATATACGTTATAGGGACGGATAAGGTTGGGAATTTATGACTTAGCGGATTCTAGAGAGAAAAAACCAGTAATATTTCGACCCATGCCAACCGTCGCCAGGCTTTCAAAGAACTGAGCAACGGCTTCGAGATCGTTATTCTTTACCAGATGATTGTAGAGCCAGACCCTAGACTGGTGAGCAAATTTTCCCACCTGACCGTTTTCGATATAATTTGAATTCGAATTAGTCAAGAACCAGTCGATGGGGAAGTCTCCAATGATTTTCTCAGTGGCCCAACCCGCTTGTTCCAATAGCTGACGTAGGCTGGGCGCCGTGAAATAGGACAAATGATCCGGTGTCTTCACCCAAAACTCACGGCTGATTTTTCCTTCTTCGAGTAGTTCCAATTGCAGTTGAGAAAAGTCATTGGGTACGGTAATGCTCAGGATACTATGTGGACGAGCCAAGGCGCGACATTTCGCCAATAGGCTATCGACATCATTGACATGCTCAAGGACATTGTCCAACCAGATCAGGTCGTAGGTTTGTCCCGCTGTGATCAGCTGATCAATATTGTCGTAAATATTGCCGGCAGTGACCGTGTCTGCAACTTCCGGTTGATGCGTCTGGCAGCCAAAATTACTATAATCCAAGCCTTTGACCGTCCAGCCTTGGTCTTGGAAAGCTTTCAAAACAAAGCCTTCCCCACAGCCAATATCCAAGAGAGACAGCTGCTTTTGTCCCGCCAAAAGACGTTCTGCAATACTGGCTTTTACTTTAATTTTACTAAACTTAAAAGCGATTTCTTCCGGGGAGTAACGATGTGCGTAAGAGGCGTTTTCGTTTTGGTAATATTCCTTTTCATAATACGCTTTCAGTTCCGCCTCGCTGGGTTTATCCTCTACCTCAAAATAGCCCGCCTGTTCGTTTTTTACAATCTTAGTCATTGTGGTGTATCATTTTGTATTTCAACTCCGCGATGCGCCAATCTTCCTCGGTATCAATATCGTGGGCATCCAGATCACTAAGGACTAGATAGCCTGCTTTTTGACTAAAAAATCTTTTTTCTATTAAATAATCATTCACCTTAGCCCAGTAAAATTGTCCCGCATCGTGGAAAGCCGGAGCTAAATCTTGAGAGCGCGTTTTGGCGTGTTCGGGCCAGTTCATCTCCAGATAGCCCGCTTCGTTGATCTTTAAGCTCCGCAGAATTGGATAGTGAAATTGTTGGACACTCACGATACTGGAATAATCGCCCGATTGGAGCTGCTTGTAAGCGCGTTGAATTAATGTCGCTGTGATAAAAGGAGCTGTGGCAAAGATGCAGCACAGCTGATCGAATGTCCGCTTTCGCTGAGTGTAATCCTCTATGACTTCAAGCATCACTTCACTGATCGAAGCGTGATCGTCAGCGGCTTTTGCAGAACGCAAACTTGGCACCTTCGCACCGTATTCTTTGGCGATTGCTGCAATGGCTTCGCTATCCGTTGACACCATCACTTCCTCAAATAAACCCGAGTTTAGCGCCGCCTCGATACTGTAGGCAATGATCGGTTTACCTGCGAAGAGCTTAATATTCTTCCCCGGAATACGTTTGCTGCCGCCTCGGGCTGGTATGATGGCAATATTTCTCATGCAAAAAACTGACGGATAGTCTCGATCACAAAATCTTGCTCTTCGTCGCTCAGGGTAGGGTACATGGGCAGACTCAGGCAACGCTCGTAGTAAGCTTCCGCCGCCGGACAATGTACTGGTTGCTCCGCCAAGGCCCGATAATACGGTTGAGTATGTACCGGAATGTAGTGGATTTGTGCGAAAATGCCCTGTGTACGTAGATGATCGTAAAGCGCTTTGCGTTGATCACTCAGAATGACGTAGAGATGGTAAGCGTGCCCACCATCGGCGGGTGGGGCGATAGGCTGAATTGGGGTAAAATCTGCAAAGGCTTCGTCGTAGCGGCGCGCAATGGCCCGCCGACGATCAAGCTTAGCTGCGGCGCGCTCCAATTGACTGCTCCCCAACGCCGCTTGAAAATCAGTCAAGCGATAGTTGTAACCCAGCGTATGCATTTCGTAATACCACCCTCCATCGTTTTTGTCCATCACCTGTGGATCTTTAGTGATCCCGTGGGTGCGTAATACACAAAGTTTTTCGTAAAGCGCTTTATTGTTGGTTGTGATCATTCCGCCTTCGCCACAGGCAATATGCTTGACGGGGTGAAAAGAGAAGATCGCCAAATCCGCAAATTGACCATTGCCACAGTGTTGCTGATGTCCTTGGCGGTCAGTAAAAAAGCCGCCGGGAGCGTGGCAAGCATCCTCAAGTAGCCAGAGCCCAAACTCGTCCGCTAAAGTACGGAAGGCTTCCAAATCGACGGCGTAGCCCGCAAAATCAACGGGGATGATGCCGCTGTAGGTACCAGCGGGTGCTGCTTCCAACTTGCGCCGGACCGCTTCAATGTCCAGAGTAACCGTTTCGGGGTCAATATCCGCAAATTCGACACTACCACCACAATAGCGAATACAATTAGCGGAGGCAGTAAAGGTAATCGGCGAAGTAATGACTCGACTTTGTGTGTCAACATCTAGCGCCATTGCCGCCAAATGCAATGCAGCCGTACCATTGGCTACGGCCACGGCATATTTACAGCCGATATAGTCGGCGAATGCTTCTTCGAAAGCAGGGATTTTCGGGCCTTGGGTGATAAAGTCTGCTTGCAGAGCGTCGATGACGGCGGCTACATCTTCGGCGTTGATATCTTGTCGGCCGTAGGGGATTTTACGCATAAGCGATATTAAGCGATTGAGAAATTCGGATCGACGAAGGTTTTAATCTGTTCGCGCAATTGCTTTACAGTCAACCACTCCTCGTTTTCACCGGAATTATAACTGAACCCTGATGCTACCATTTTGCCATTAAAGGCATCAGCGTATTCTTGTGGTGAATAGCGAAAACTGCCGGGGCAAATGACGTAGTAGCGATCGAGTTCCACTGTATTTAACGAATCAGAGGTGGTAATCATTTCCTCGTGGAGCTTTTCACCGGGGCGAATACCAACGATACGGTGCTCGCAGTCGGGGCCGATGGCCGTTGCGACATCGGTGATGCGGTAAGAAGGAATTTTAGGGACAAAGATTTCACCACCCCAGGCGTGTTCCAGAGCGTAAAGGACCATGTCGATTCCCTCTTCAAGAGAGATATTGAAACGCGTCATCTCGGGGTGTGTAATGGGCAAAAATCCTTCCGAGCGTTTTTTTAGAAAGAAAGGAATGACTGAACCTCGGGAGCCAATGACGTTGCCATAACGCACCACTGAAAAACTCAGATCACGATCTCCTTTCATTCGGTTTGCTGCCACGAAAAGTTTATCAGAACAAAGCTTGGTTGCTCCGTAGAGGTTGATTGGTGCGGCGGCTTTATCAGTCGACAAGGCAACCACTTTTTTGACGCCGGTATCCAAGGCCGCTTCGATTAGATTTTGGGCGCCGAGGACATTGGTTTTGATACACTCCATCGGGTTATACTCAGCGGCTGGTACTTGCTTGAGTGCAGCGGCGTGAATGATAATCTCAATACCTTCGCAGGCCCGTCGGAAGCGATCCGCATCGCGAATATCCCCAATGAAATAGCGAATGGCGGGGTACTTTGAATGAGGAAAGATTTGCGCCATTTCAAACTGCTTCAGTTCATCGCGGCTGAACACGA
Source organism: Saprospiraceae bacterium (assembly GCA_028285085.1). Lineage (GTDB taxonomy): Bacteria > Bacteroidota > Bacteroidia > Chitinophagales > Saprospiraceae > JAHDHW01. The sequence goes on from JANQQI010000073.1 coordinate 63,863, forward strand.
CTAGCCGTTTGATTTTAGGGAAGCGTGTCAATACCGTTTCCACAAACTTTTTTCCAAAAGATCCGGTACCTCCTGTGATCAAAATTGAACGGCCATTTAAATCGAGCATACTAGAATTTGTTGTGACAAGTTGCGATTCATGGGCAAGAGAAATGCTTCTCATATTTCCTCACGCTGTGCAACTATTTATTTTTATTAAAACGAATGATTAATGTCTGGCGTTGGGTTGGGCAGTGACAAAGTTTTTGAGCCGACAAAAAACGCTCAAATGTATTAAATAATCATTTAATGTGCAATTAAGCTATATTTACCCTTTTAATTTCAAACGTAGCGTGTAGCATGGGGGTTATCAAACGGCAAGGCATCAAGCAAAGTCTGGTCAATTACCTCGCGGTAATTGTCGGGGCGATCAGCACGCTGTTTATTTATCCACTGGATACCGAAACGGTTGGACTTGCGCGTTTTTTGATCGACGGTGCTCTCTTTCTTGGTCCTTTCCTCATGCTGGGTTTCAATGGCGTAGGCATCCGCTTTTTTCCCTATTTTAAAGACGAGGCGAATGGCCATCGGGGCTTCCTCTCCCTACTGCTTTCAGGTGTCTTACTCGGTTGTCTTATTTTTGTTGCATTAGTCATGATATTCCGTGAATCGATATTGGATTTCTATGCGGATAAGCCACCGGTTTATTTAAAATATTTGCCCTACTTCATCCCTTTAGCGATTCTAATGGCGTTCATTCAACTATTGACCAGTTGGAGTGCTAATTTCAAGCGAATCGTCGTTCCTTCCGTTTTTCAAAATTTAATCAAACTCACTTTACCGACTCTGGTTTTACTGTTTTATTGGCAGCAAATTGCCTTGTCGCAGGTGGTGCAAGGGATATTACTCAACTTCGTTTTGGTCTTCCTGGGCTTAGTAGTTTATATCTATTACCTGGGGCAGTTGAAGCTAAAGCCATTGGTAAAACAGTGGGATAGGAAGGTGTTGCGTGATGCTGGGAAATATGCAGTCTTTGGCTTATTTGTGGGGATCGGGCACGTGCTGGCCTTGCGCATTGATTCCATTATGATCGCTACCTATATCGATCTCAGTAGCAATGGTGTGTATACGATTGCTGCATTCATTGGTAACGCTATTGCGATTCCAACGAATGCAGTCAATCAAATTACAGCACCCATCGTAGCGGAAGCTTTTCGGGATAAAGACCACCTTAAAATCAAACAACTCTACCAACAATCGTCGATCAATTTATTGGTAGTCGGGCTGTTGATTTTCGTGGGGGTGGTAGTATCGGTGGACGACTTATTTGCGCTGATGCCCAAGAGTGCTGGCTTGCAAGCGGGTATTTTGGTGGTGGTCTTCATCGGCTTTTCCAAAGTGGTGGATATGGGAACGAGTATCAATAATCAAATTATCAACTATTCCCCTTACTATCGATTTGGGTTTTATGCTATTTTATTAATGGCTGTTTTTAATGTCGGTTTCAATTATCTGTTGATTCAGCGCATGGGGATTATTGGTGTAGCCCTGGCCACCATGTGTTCGCTGGCGCTGTACAATTTGATCAAATTACTTTTCATTTGGTATCGTTTGAACATGCAGCCATTTACCCGTTCGACTTTGTATACTTTAGGGGTGGCATGCTTAAGTTTTATGCTTGCATTTTGGCTACCGGATACGGGGTACGCTTTGCTCAATATTGTATTACGCTCGATAGTCGTACTGGTGAGTTACGTAGGCTTAGTATTGTATTTTCGATTGGCCCCGGACGTCAGTGAAGTTGTACAACAGCTTTGGGTAAGAATCACTGGACGTCGCTAGAAGGGCGCTTCACTTTTCTATTTTACGATCTTATCAATATCAATTGAAAACCTTAATCAGGTTGTTTCATCTCTGTGTCATATTCCATTTTAAAAGATGATAGGAATCACCGTTTTCCCCTTTTCTATTTCCTATCTTTGCAGCCGATTCAAATACGACTTAATATGACTTACGAAAATCTCAATATCCAACAGGAAGACGGCATCCTGATTCTAACCATTAGCCGCGAAAAAGCGTTGAATGCCCTCAATGGCCGCACCATGGACGAGCTAGCGTATTTCTTTGGTGAAGCGGCGCCTCAAATGGATGACCTCAAGGGCATCATCATCACCGGCGCTGGAGAAAAAGCCTTCGTTGCCGGTGCGGATATCAAAGAATTCTTGGCGCTCGATGCTGCCGCTGGTGCCGAAATGGCCCAAAAAGGCCAGGATGTATTCTTCCTCATTGAACGTTTTCCTAAGCCCGTCATCGCGGCGGTTAATGGTTTTGCCTTGGGCGGTGGTTGCGAGCTGGCTATGGCTTGCCACATGCGCGTTGCCGGAGAAAAAGCCCGGTTCGGACAGCCGGAGGTTAACCTCGGCATTATTCCCGGCTACGGCGGAACACAGCGCCTGATCCAACACATCGGAAAAGGTAAAGCTATGGAGCTATTGATGACGGCAGATATGCTAAACGCCGAAGATGCCCACCGCCTTGGATTAGCAAATCACGTGGTGCCCGCCGGAGAGGAAGTGGCCAAAGCAAAAGAGATTATTGCTAAGGTGGCCCAGAAAGCCCCCGTCGCCATTGCGAAGATCGTCGAGTGTGTGAATGCCTATTACGACGGACTGAAAGATGGATTCGCTTATGAAGTGAAGGAGTTTGGTGCGACGACTGGAACCGAAGATTTCAAAGAAGGTGCCGCCGCTTTTATTGAGCGTCGCCCCGCCAATTTTCAAGGGAAATAGCCTGTAAAGAATACATTACTGAACGTCAAGTCAATTGCCGGACATTGTCGCTGTTACAACCTTCCGGTATCTCATTTGTTCGTTCCAAAAACTGTATCTTTGCGCCGTTTTTAGAAATTGAGAAATAGTAATGATTAAAACTGATATTCTTATCATTGGAGCCGGGCCCTGCGGCCTGTTCACCGTCTTCGAAGCGGGGCTTCTCAAGTTGAAATGTCATCTGATTGATACCCTGCCGCAGCCGGGAGGGCAGTTGACAGAAATCTATCCCAAAAAGCCGATTTACGATATCCCCGGCTATCCATCTGTACTGGCTGGAGAACTAGTCGATAACCTGATGGAACAAATCAAGCCGTTTAATCCAGGCTTTACGTTGGGAGAGCGCGCCGAAACGATCGAGCGTGTCGAAGAGCGGCTATTCAAAGTAACGACTAATCGTGGGACTGAGCACTATGCACCAGTGATAGCAATTGCCGGTGGTCTGGGAGGCTTTGAGCCACGTAAGCCGCCGATTAGTAATATTACCGATTTTGAGGATCAAGGGGTGGAATATATCATTAAGGACCCTGAGATTTACCGTGACAAGCGCGTAGTAATTGCCGGAGGAGGAGACTCTGCTTTAGATTGGACCATCATTTTGGCCGACGTAGCGGAAGAGTTGACTCTGGTGCATCGACGTTCACAATTCCGCGGTGCTTTGGATTCTGTAGAAAAAGTTAAGGAGCTGGATGAAAGTGGACGAATCAAATTAATTACCGAAGCACAGGTCGTTGGACTAGAGGGTAATGGATCGTTGAGTGGCGTCGAGATTAAGCACAACAAAGGGGAGGCCTTTCTGAAATCGACCGATCATTTCGTGCCGCTGTTTGGTTTATCACCAAAGCTGGGCCCGATTGGTGAATGGGGACTCGAAATTGAGAAAAACGCCATCGTTGTCGATACTTTTGATTATCGTACCAATATCCCGGGGATTTACGCCATTGGTGATGTGAATACTTACCCCGGTAAGTTGAAATTGATTCTGTGTGGCTTCCACGAAGCGACCTTGATGTGCCAATCGGCATTCCGTTACATTAATCCTGATAAAAAATTATCTTTCAAATATACTACCGTCACTGGGGTAGAAGGATTCAACGAAAACTAGTTTGTCATGGACGAGAACATGATTAAAATTACGGTGATTGACCGAGAAGATAAAACACACGAGCTGGACGCACCAACGGACATGAATATGAACCTGATGGAGTTGTGTAAGGCTTACGAACTGCCAGTAGAAGGCACTTGTGGAGGGATGGCATTGTGTTCAACCTGCCACGTCTATGTACAAAGTGAGCACGACCTGCCAGAGCCAACCGAAGATGAAGAGGACATGCTCGATCAGGCCTTTTTCGTGGAAGAAAATAGCCGCTTAGGGTGCCAACTCAAACTAGCTGATCCATTGCACGGCCTGGTAGTCAAGCTGGCGCCGCAGGCGGGGTAATGACTCCCGTAATTGATTGAAACGATAAAGGCAGTGTCTGACTTGATCTTTTTTGATACCCATTTATGAACAAACATCTCTTCCCCCTGCTAGTGCTAGCCTTACTGGCGATGCACTGTACGCCTTCCCGGCCTGAACCAGCGCGTATTGATCCTCTACAAGTTTTCGCGAAAGATATGGCCGACCTCAAGGACTATTTTCACATTCCCGGGATGGGGATATTGGTACAGCAAAATGGGGAGACCATCTACGAAGCCTATTTAGGCCAAGCAGATGTCGATGCGAAGCGGGCCGTTGATTCTGCCACGGTATTTCCTATTGCTTCACTGACCAAAATATATGCGGCCGTAGCGATACATCAACTGGCCGCGGCTGGTAAATTATCCCTCGATGATCCGATCGAGAGCTATTTACCCGAATTGGAAATAGGCGACAGCATCTTGGTTCGACACGTTTTGTCGCATACCTCTCAGGGGGCCGTTGGCCAGCAATTTTACTACAGCTATCGCTTTGGCTGGCTAAAAGCAGTCATCGAAAAGGCCGCTGGCCAATCACTGGAAGAATATGTGCAAGCTAATATTTTGCAACCGTTGGCGTTGAAAAATACGTTTTGGCTGCGTGATTCTGCTTACGTTGCGGCGCAGCCGCAGGCTATGGCACAGCCCTATTTTTACGATAATGGCTTGGAACCGGGGATTATCGAGTACGGCGTATCCTCCTCCGCAGGCTTGGTATCAAATCTGCGTGATTTGGCTGCTTTTAGTCGAGGACTGGATGATGAAAGCCTATTGTCCGCCGCCAGTAAAGATGTGATGTTTAAGTCTGCCCAGGAGGGGCTACCTTATGGGTACGGTATCTTCAGCGAGTCATACGCAGAGGTTGAACTACTTTGGGGCTACGGGCAGTATGATTGCTACGCCAGCCTCTTTTTGAAAGTGCCGGAAAAAGGCTTGACTTTGATTTTGGCCGGTAATAACAATTTGATGAGCGATCCGGCACGGTTGATTTACGGTAAGGCCACGGGGTCTTTGTTTGTCATGAGTTTTTTGAAAAATATGGTGTTTAATCAAGCGGAGCGCCCTCTTTTCGTAAATTTAGAGAAGCTAGCTTCAACTGAGGCAACGCCATTTGAGCGAGACCAATTACTAGCCGAAGCTTTGGCGGCATCTTTTATGTCGCGTTTTGATACATCTAGTTTTAAAGCAAGTGTCCAGATTTTAGAAGCTGTGTTTCAAAAATACCCCAATTACGCTGACTACGCGGATTTGAATCTTATGCATACGATCAGTTTTTTAAAAAATGTCACTTTTTATAGAAACCTCACTCCACTTACTGCTTTCGACCAACAGTTCGAAATGATTGGCAATAGCTTGTTGGAAAAAACTCCCGAAAACCCCTACCTTCACATCTATCTGGGAACTTATTACGATAGAAATGGAATGACGGATCAAGCACGAGTGCACTTTCAACAAATCCTCAATAATGCTAATTTTTCACCTTTTTGGTATACCCAGGAAGCAAAGGCTTGGTTGACGGCTAATCCAGAATAAAACCTTAATCATTATAAATATGAACGGAGAAATCCATACAGCAAAAGGCGTCATGAAAATTGAATTCTATGAGAAGGACGCCCCCGGTACAGTGGCTAATTTTGTGAAGCTAGCTAAGGATGGCTATTACGATGGACTTACTTTTCATCGTGTGATTCCTGGCTTTGTGATACAAGGTGGTTGCCCCAATGGTGATGGCCGCGGCGGTCCCGGTTATACCATCAAGTGTGAGCTGGATGGTGATAATCAATTTCATGATAAAGGCGTCCTGTCTATGGCGCATGCCGGTCGTGATACCGGAGGCTCACAGTTCTTTATTTGCCACAATCGGTCAAATACGGCCCACCTGGATCGCAATCATACTTGCTTTGGTCGGGTTTATGATGGTCTGGAAATCATCGATGCCATTCGAGCGGGCGATGTGATGGATAAGGTCTTGATCACAGACTAATCCAATATCACTTATAAGTTTTTGAAGGCATAGCTCAGCAGATCGTATGTGGACAAAATACCGACTAATTCGTCATCGTCATTCAGAATCGGGATGGCCCCGAAACGGTTTTCCCGAAAGTAAGCGGCAGCCTTGCTAATTAAATCATCTTGGTGTAGGCAGGCCACCGGTTGCGTCATGACTTCGCGCGCCAGCAACGATCTAAAAAACCGAAGATTGTTATTGCGCTCGGCTTCGGGAAGGAGTAGCGTCAAATGATCGCAAAGCATATAATATTCGCTTTTGCTGATCATACCAATGACTCGTTTGTCCTCTTCGATGACTGGAACGTGATGAAAATTATTTTCACTAAAAATACGATCCACTTCTTCGAAAGACGTATCGGGAAGGATACTCTTGACATCGGTTGACATAATATGGTCAATAGTGGTATTTTCTAGCATGAGTTGATGGTCTTTTGACGAACTTATGGTGAAGTATATCCTCTCTTTCTACGATTCTTCTTGCTCTACGACACCACTATAAGCGTAGCGTAGCAGATCATGACTGGTCACTAATCCTACTAGGATGCCATTATCTACTATGGGAATGGCGTGAAACTGATTTTGTAAAATAATATCGGCCGCCAGTCCAATGGTATCTTCTTCATCGAGTACTAATGGATTAGGGGTCATGATACGTTCGGCGGTCCAAGAGGTATTAAGCTTTTGAGAAAGTACTTTTCCGGTGGTTTCTTCTTCAATCCAATTGGCCACCTTGCGAAGATCTTCTGTACTGATAATACCGATTACTTCCTGGTCTTTTTTTACGACAATCAAATGATGGATATTTTCGCGTTCCATCAGATCACGGATCGTCTTAATTGTCGCATCGAGAGCGATAGTAAACGGTTGACGACTCATGATATGTGCTAATGAAATATTTGGATTCACGATGGTATGGTTTTAAAGATTAAGGGTAATCGCTCCATTTTCAGCCTCACTGCCAAATAAAGCGATCCAATGGAAAATAAGCTCACCAAGTTGTTGGCCTTCCCGGGCAAGTTCTAGCTGATCGGCACATTCGACAGTCTGATTGAATTGTACCATTTTTTGTTCTACATCCCGACGAATTTGGAAGAAACGCTGAATTTGCTCGTTATCCCAATCGTAGTAACGGATGTCGGGAATGGCTACCGCCGCATAAGACCACTGATCATTTAAATCACGAATTTGCATTTCGACATCATCCCATTCTAGATGGCACATCATCTGGTCGTTGAGTGTCTCCTGGACAATGTCATAACTCATCTGCATTTCCCACAGTTGGTCCAGAAAATAAGGGATGTGATTGCGCCCTCTGATTTCCATTAGCTCGTAGCGGAAATGATCCAGCATGATATAGGCTTGTTGCCATTCGTGGGCTTCGATGGCCGCTTGACTTTCTTTGACCCAATCTGCCATGAGTCGAAAATTAGCTTGCCAATCCGGGCTCTCCGGCACATCACCGATGTGGGCATCTCGGAAAACAGTCCAGGCATTTTCGAATCGCTTCATTCTTTGGAGAGCAAGGCTACTGTCTTGAGCATTGACCTGATACCAAATCGGAATGAAAGCCTGATCCAATTGAACCATATCCTTTTTCAAAGGATCCATTTGGATTTCACGGCAGCTCCAAAGGCTGACCGCTAGTGCTAGAACGAATAGATAAGTTAATGGGCGCATAATTCAGGACTTAATCATCATAATGGAAAATCAACATTGGCACTTTTGTATTCAGCGCCAGCTCCTTGGTTAAGCTCTTGCGGAACAAATTCGCGAAAAAGCCTTTCTGGCGATTCACCGTGACAATCATATCCGCCTCGTTTTGCTCAGCGTAGCGTGCGATAGCGTGCAGCGGAGAGTCGCCATAAATTTGTGCAATAGTGAAGCTAAATTCAGGAATACTCTCCTCGAATAAATCTTCAAAAAGTTCTTCTTCGAGCTTCTCATAGTCTTTGAGTTCGTAGTCTTCATTGACGTGTACGAAATCGATGCGTGCACCGAAGAAAGCCGCCCAGCGCCCCGCTTCGCGTACCCAATCATCGTCGATAGATTCCCAGTTGCTGGCGTAAACCATCTTTTTCAAATCCTTGAATTCTGCCTTTTTGGGTATGAGCAAAACGGGACAATGTGCGCGCTGAGCGACACCGGTAGAGACACTCCCCAGGAATTTATCGATAGCATCGTGCTCTCCGGTGGTTCCCATGACAATCAAATCGGCTTCTTTGGATTGGATGACGACTTCGCCGGCTGGGGCCAGGGTCATAATGGCTTCGTAGGTGACCTTGACTTTAGTAGCTACGCCCCCTTCGCCGGTATCTTCGACAAATTTCTGCAGGCGTTGCTCCAGCACTTCGTGGTAGCCAGTGGCGGGTTGAACCATATAGGGCTCGTGAGCAGTAAAGGAACCTGTATAAGCGTGAACGACACGTAGAGATGAACCAAAACGCTCCGCCAATTGGCGCGCATAGAGGTAAGCATCGCGTGCAGTTTCGGAAAAATCGGTTGGAACGAGAATCTGTTTCATGGCAGATAAGGTGTTTGATGATATAAACTTTATGATTCAAAGTTCGCAACAACACTGAGGGGAAGGGATGATATTGATCAGCGATTTTGTTGATTTTTATCATCGGAAAAAGAGAAGAGAAATGGGACTTTTGTAAGGAACGAAAATAAATCTACCCCTTTATTACAGGTTGTAATTCGCGTTCAACTTGAATTAAAATAAAATAAAACCGCTATATCATGAAAAAGCTCTTAGTACCTACAGATTTTTCTCCCAATGCTAAAAATGCACTGGAATACGCTATCCAAATTGCCCAACGTACCGGAGCGGAGATTCACATCATTCATACCTTCCAAGCACTCCAACCTACGGGGGCCTTGGTAAATATGGATCGTGTACTACGCGAAGATGGAGAAGCCCAGATGAGAAGTTGGTTGAATAATGTCAATTTTTCAGTACCCGTTACAACTAAGGTATTGTCAGGGACTTTAACGAATATCGCCAAATCTTATACGCGTTCCGAGGGCATTGATCTGATTGTGATGGGGACACAAGGTGCTAGCGGTGTTAAAGAAATTTTCTTGGGCAGCCATGCTTCAGCGATGATTAGTAAAACGGAGGTGCCTTTGTTGGCGATTCCCAATAATTACCAATATCAAGATATTGAAGAAGTTGTTTTAGCGGTCGATTCAGAGGCTTTTGACAATGAGACGGTCCTTGAACCGCTGCGCGCCTTATTGAAGCATTTCACCGCTAAGCTTAAGGTTTTGCACTTAGAGCACGAAGAGATTGGAGCAGGGGTTGATCCTTCTCTTGCTGCCCCATTGCGTGGCTTGGATTACTCTTTCCATCAGCTCAACGATTTTCGAGATATTAACACGGCGATCAATGATTTTGTCGAATCGGGCGAAGCGAATATGCTCTGTATGATCCGTCGTAAGCATAGCTTCTTCAGTCAAATATTCCACGTCAGCGCCACGCGTCGTGAGGTATTCAATAGCCCGGTACCGCTTTTGATTTTGCATGCGAGCTAGATGATAATGCTATTATCCGCTTGGATTTAAAGATCCGTTGAAAATTAGCATCCTGATTCATTTTAGAAAGTAAATGGATCGGGATGTTGATGTTTTAAAAAAGAAATATGTACCTTCTTTTCCAACATAAAAGTAAATGCATGCAACATAAAGTAAGCACCAAATGGGCAAACACCGGGATCGCCTTTGATAGTACAATCGATACCCACCAACTTCGTATGGATTCAGGTGGTGAACTGGGACATGGTACCGGTCCCAGCCCTAAAAAACTATTACTAGCCTCGCTGGCGGGCTGTACCGGAATGGATGTGGTTTCTCTGCTTCAAAAAATGCGGGTACCTTTCACGGGCCTGGACATTGATGTAGAAGCAGACCTTACCGAGGAACACCCTAAGGTGTATTCTGAAATTCGCCTGGTGTACCGAGTATACGGCACCGATCTAAAACACGACAAGGTCGCTCGCGCCGTTGCCTTATCTCAGGATCGCTACTGTGGCGTAAGTGCCATGCTTCGCAAAAACTGTCCTATCATCTACGCTATTGATTACGCGGACGAATAGTCTATTCTTTGACAAACCGAATGGGAGCTAAAGGAAGCGTGCCTCGATAGAACTGTGCATGGTAAACTCCAGTTGCCCAATTTGTTGAATTAATTTGTAATTCCAGTGCTTGGACAGGGCGCTGCAATACCATTTGACCCAATGCATTAAAAATCTGCAGCTGGGTTATCCCTTGAGTGTCGTTTAACCTGAGCGTGATTTGATCCGAAACTGGATTAGGAAATAGCTCGTATGATACATCTTGCCATTCTTGCAAGGCAGTTGGGCGATCGTTATTTATCTTGACGAGCTCGTTGCCAAGGTAATCCACATAATAGATGGACTGGTGAGCGAAGCGGATGCCCATCACACCTTCTGCGGGTAGCTCGAGGCGACCTACTTCCATTAAACCATCGGGCAGGATTTGATAAAGAATCAATTCCGAAGTGCCATGATCACTCACCAATAGATGCTCATCTACCACTTCAATTCCACTGGGTAATTCCAGATTTTGGTCAGTAACGACACTCCACTCGACATTAAATACGTCATGGGCTAGCCCGTCAGGACCGTCGTTGACGAGTTGCATCGTCGTATCACTGAATTGTGTGTCAAAGCGAATAATGCGTCCGTTCCCGCTATCAGCAATGTATAACCAGCCCGTAGACTGATCAACGGCCAAATGCGACGGCAGGTCATCCACCCGGTTTAAAGACATTTCGGGGAAATGCAGCGTCCGTCCATCACTATGATCATCTTCTCCCGGTGGATGCGGTGTCTTGAAGTCATAATGAATCAAACGACCATTATAACCATCAAAGACCCAATAAGCATTGTCCCGGTCGTGAGCGATACCCATGCTATAAGTATTTTGGTGCAACATATCGATATGCGCGGATAAGCCCAGTGGATTGAACGAAAAATCGTAGCCGTACAAGGCTTCTTCGGAAGGCCAGAGTACGGGGCCTTGCCCTAATCCGATCACTTCATCACCATAAATGTATTGCTGATAAGAGCCACCGGTGGTGGCAAAGTAGGTGTTGTCGCCAAAGGCAATCGCCATAGGTTCCAACATGAAATGGGGGTCGCCAGTGATGCTACCGTAGACTACCGGTTGATCGGTGTCGGCTTGGTGTAGAATACGGATCCGAGAAGCTAATTCGAGATCAAACATCATCCCAGGGTGATCTTCTTGACCTTTTAATGTGACCCAGCATTCGTGCTGCTGCTCGGGGGCGGGATGGAAATCAAGATCGGTAGGTTTGACAATTCCTCCAGCTGAATCGGCCAATACGACGAATTGGTTGTATTCGGGGTAATCGAAAAAATCAGTGATAGATTGTGCGTGAACAACACAAGACCCTGTGAGGAGTAAAAATAGAGATAGAATCCGCATGCTTTATAACTTTTGATATTATACATGCGATAAACAGAATAGCCAGTTGAAAATGGGTAGGAAGGAAAATTACATTAATCTTCATGAAAAACCAAGTGCAAGCTTTGATTACTGAGGTTATTCAGTTGCCGAGGCCAAATATTTTGCCACAATATCCGCTAATGGCGTCTCGTAGTCATTAACAAAAACGGGTTGATGGAAGTGAACTAATTTTTTCAATATGGGAACCAAGGCCTGTTTTTCTTCCGGTGAAAGGTTGCCGGCAACGATTTGACCAATAATACCGAGGCGAGGAGAGAGGGCTTTAAATAGCGCATTACCCTCGGAACTGAGTTGCACCAAGCGAGCGCGTTTATCATCCGGGTCGGGCATTTCTTCGGCTAAGCCTTTGCGGAGCAGACGCTTAAGCACTTCTATGCCTGAAGATGGATCCATCAAACTGCTTTGGATGACTTGTGATTTGCGCTGTGTGCCCTGATAATGCAGTACGATCATCACCACCAGATCGTTCCAACCGGACAAAGGCGTATCCCTGGTCGCTTTGCGCACATAATGACGCGCGTGATACGTCAACTCGCCAATGGATTGCAAAATATCCTGATCAAGCTGGTTAGCAGTGGAGGAGGGTGAAGCTGGCGATTCAGATGCTTGTAATCGTTGCTGGAGCCAATGGGCAAAGGCCGTTAAGTCTTTTTGCCCGGTTTCCTTTTCAAAAGTTGCAAAATGATCTATCAGTTCATGAATGGGTTGATAATTCATCTGGATCAATTTTTTGATTGTATTTTAAACCAAAACCAATATACTATGTTTTAGATGTATTTGTAACAAAAACATGGTAAAATGTGTTTTAAAAAATACCTTTTAGGCGGCATATTTATTTTACTGGCAGGCTTTATTTCAGCTCAAACCACCGTTTCCATCTTTGGAATCGTAGTTGATGCAAGAACTCAGGAACCGCTCATCGGTGTCAATGTCATTATCGACGGAACCAGCTTAGGAGCCACAACGGATTTGGAAGGGCGCTACGAAATCACCGGAATTATTCCCGGGAGTTACAATTTTACGGCGAGCTATCTCGGCTATCAGCCCAGTACCCGCTCCAATGTAATTGTCCAATCGAAAGGGAATGACGATATCAATTTTGCGTTGGCTGAGAGTAGTCTGGAATTGGCTACAGTAGAGGTTACGGCCAGCCCTTTTCAAACCAAATTAGCAACCCCTTTATCTTTACAAACCCTCTCCCCCGACGAGATTAAGACTTATCCCGGTGGGAACAATGATATTGCTAAAGTCGTACAGAGTCTGCCCGGCGTTTCGGGTTCGATTGGTGGTTTTCGCAATGATGTTATTATCCGCGGTGGTGCGCCTAACGAAAATGTATACTATCTCGATGGTATCGAAATCCCCAATATCAACCACTTCAGTACTCAAGGGAGTGCTGGTGGACCGGTTGGTCTACTCAACGTTGATTTCATCGAAGAGGTTGAGCTGTCCGCCTCTGCTTTCGGCGCTCAGTACGATAATCCACTCAGTGGGGTACTACAATTTGATCAACGACGAGGTAATCCAAGGGAACGGCAAACCAACTTACGGGTCAGTGCCAGTGAGGCTGCATTGACTACGGAGGGGCCACTGTTCAAAGGGAGTAAGGCGGAAGCTAATACCAGCTATATTGTCTCAGTACGGCGCAGCTACTTGCAGTTTTTATTTGAACTGCTCGAACTACCTATACGGCCAGATTACTGGGATTATCAATACAAGATTAATCACCAATTTGACGAATACAACACCCTTTTTCTTACCGGGATCGGTTCTATCGATGATTTTAGTGTCAAAGCGCCCGATGATTTTGATCCCGAACAGCAAACCGTGCTCGATCAAGTGCCGATCATAAAACAATGGACGACCACTTCCGGGCTCGGCTGGAGACGCCGCCTCAAAAACGGCAAAGGGATTATGAATACCTATCTCAGTGTGAACATTCTCAACAACGACTTTTCTCGTTATGAGGACAATGAAGATCTAACTGGCTTGGTACTCCGGAACAACAGCCGAGAAACTGAGCAAAAGCTGCGCTACATTTATTCGCACTTTGTAGATGGTTGGTCCATTTCGGGAGGTGCAAATCTGATTCGTTCGATTTATACTAATGAAACGGAAGATTTTGTGTTTGATAATACGTTCTCGACCGAAATCGACTTTTGGCGCTACGGCTTTTTTGGTCAGGCCTCGAAATCCCTTTTCGGTGGTCGCCTGGATTTCTCGGCGGGCTTCCGCGTGGATGACAACTCTTTTAGCTCCGAAAACGCGACCCTTTTGAAGACCATTTCCCCTCGCTTGTCGCTCAGCTATGTCATTGACGAAGCGGCCAAGTGGCGTCTCAGTGGAACGGTGGGACAGTATTACAAAATTGCACCGTACACGATTCTGGGGTATCAAAATCAGGAAGGAGAATTTGCTAATCGTGACGTGCCTTATATTGGAAGCTTGCACACCGTGCTGGGGATAGAGCATCGCGTAGGTTCATTCGGCAAGCTCAGTCTGGAAGGCTTTTTCAAAAAATATACGGATTATCCCATCTCCTTGGTAGATGGTGTATCGTTAGCCAACAAAGGGGGAGATTTTTCCGTCCTCGGCAACGAAGAAGTCATCGCAGAAGGGGAGGGGCGGACCTACGGACTGGAGTTCTTGTATCAGCAAAAGTTGTACAAAAACTTCTACTGCATCTTAGCGTACACCTTTTTCAAAAGTGAGTTTACCGATATTTCGGGTGATTATTTGCCATCGGTTTGGGACAGTCGTCACCTGATTTCTGTTACCGGAGGTTATAAAACACGTAGCAATTGGGAATTTAGTCTGCGTTACCGCTTCGCCGGCGAAACACCATTCGCACCGGTTGATGTCGAGCAATCCCTGGATACCTACCCGGTTTTGATCCTCGACTACGATAATCTGGGCGCCAGTCAACTCCAGAGTTTCAATCAGCTCGATATTCGCATTGATAAGAAATGGAACTTCAAAGCCTTGACTTTCAACCTCTATTTTGAACTACAAAATGCGCTGGCGCAGAATAATCCTTCACCACCAGAGTTCGGCCTCGATCGAGATGATGCCGGCAATATCGTAGAGCCCCGCCAATTGGTAGAGGTAGCGCAGTCGCCTAGCTCGGTACTGCCGATTATTGGGCTGGCGTTTGATTTTTAAAAACCATTTTCTGATAGCTCAAAGCAGTGTGGATGAATTTCTAACACTGCTTGCTCTTTTTCTTATGAATTTTTATATTTTACAAAAAAAATTGTGAATGCCTAAATGATACGCATCTTCACAATCTAATAAATGGCCGAAATACCTTCGGCTTTATCTCCTTCGACCATAAAATAATGCCTTGCTTTTTGTCCACTATAAAGCGAGGTGCTGCTAATTCGTTTTGGATTAGGACTTATTTCATATTCAAAAAGAAATTATGGCAACAGGAGATCTAAGCTTCAATCAACTCGATATTCGCCTCGAAGCGACTCATCAGAAAGACAAGATTCGTATGACTTATGCTCCGGCAGGACGGTCTCCTTCGGCAGATAGTCGTTACTTAGATACCACAACGATCGAACATCTATTGCGGGATATCGATCTTCACTATTACCGGCGAAGCGGGCAAATGGTGGACACCCAAAAACTGGGACGTATCCTATATGACTGGCTGGACAGCGAAGATCGAATACTGACCAACGCCATCCGCGAGTTTTCTACCGAAAAACTGCTGGTTTTGGCTTTCTGGGCAGATGAGGCCTTATTACATTTACCCTGGGAGTTATTACACGATGGGGTCTCTTTTCTGATCGCTCAGACCCGTCCGGGCATTCTCCCGGTTCGATTACTCGGAGGAAAGCTAAGTCATCGGCCTCCTGCCCGGCGTAATCTTGAACTCTTGTTTATGGCGTCTTCTCCCCGGAATGGTGCGCTGCACCGCTTGAAGTTCGAAGAAGAAGAAGCACGCATTTTTCAGGCCACTCGAAAACTAGCTCTTGAGCTGGAAGTAGAAGAGAGTGGTAATTTGGAAGAATTAAGTCTCCTTTACAGCCAATTGGGTGAAGAGCAGGTGGATATTGTCCACTTTAGTGGACATGCCAATGATCGACCAGAGCCCTATTTTATCACCGAAGATCCTTTTGGAAATCTATTGAAATCCTCAGCGCAGGATATTGCTAATAGCTTTCCGGTGCGGAAGCCATCGCTTCTGTTTTTGTCGGGTTGTCGTACCGGTGGGGCCAGAGAAAGTGGCACTATTCCTTCGCTGGCGGCCGATCTGGTCCATCGGGGCTTCCCGGCAGTTCTGGCCTGGGCCTTACCGGTGTATGACCATACCGCTACAGAGGTGGCTATCCAATTCTATCATGCACTGAGTCGGGGGAGTAGCGTACCGCAAGCCATCGCACTAAGTATGCAGCATCTTCTGAAAGAACGGGAACGTTTCCCGGATTGGCATCTACTGCGTTTGTATGTACCTGGGACGGTGCCGGATTGCCTGGTGTTTCCAGGGCGATATCCCAAGCGGAAGCGAATCACCGAGCAGGAGTTCTTAGACCCGATTGACAAAAAAGTGCGGGTACCGAATCGCTTAAACTTTATTGGAAGGCGCCATAAAACACAGGACGCCCTCCGGGTTTTGCGGGACAGTGACAAAATTGGCGTCATCATTCAGGGCACCGGCGGTCTGGGTAAGAGTAGTTTGGCCGCTCGCATCGCTAGTCGCCTGGAACGTTTTTCCCGACCCATTGTCTGGGTGGGTAAGCTCAACGAGAGCAATTTACTACACAGACTGCGCGAAACTTTAGGCCCGGAAGTGGCAGAAATTATTAATAGCAGTACTGGTCAACTTGCTCATATTTTACAAGCTGTCTTTGAACGCTATGCAGGCAAAAGATTGCTCCTGATTCTCGATGATTTTGAGCAAAATATCGAAACTAACAAGGAAGGAGCACCTCTACCGGATGCGAATGGACAGTTCCGACTTCAGCCCGAAGCTGCTCGGGTATTTCATGCCCTTTGTACCTCCATCAGGCTATACAGTCGCGATGACCAAGCCCCGCAATTAATCTTGACCTGTCGCTACGAATTTCAAAATCGAAATACTTTAGATTTGGAATGGCTACGATTGGCCAGTTTTACAGAAAGTGAATGGGATCGATTCACGGAGCATAAGCAGATCAAATCCATTAAAAATACTGATCTGAGAGATCGTATCCTAAAAGTAGCCGACGGTAATCCCCGCCTGCTTGAGTGGCTAATGGATATCGTCAAAACGCAGTCAAAAGCCGAGAACCTACTTGATCTACTGGAAGCGGAAGAGATGAAATTCCGGGAAGACCTCCTTGCTAAGTATTTATTTGAGCAACTTCCTTCTACCTCTCGTCAAGTCTTGCAATGGCTGAGTATTTTTGAATTGCCAGTGCCGCTTGCGGTACTTTCCCCTTTAAGTGGGCTGGACAATATCGCGCCTATGCTACAAAAAACTGTGGGCTGGTCGTTGGTTGATCATCATGATCAGTTTTACGGAGAGCCCGTTGACCATTATCGAATCGCTACAGTTTTGAAAAAATTACTACCCTCACCAGATAAAGATCAGTGTGCTCAAGCTGTGGAACAATTGTACGCGATATGGGGAGAAGAGTATTATGAATCTCAAGCTTTGGAAATGTGCCGCTTGGCATTACGAGGTGAGCAGATCGAAGTTTTACAAACAGTAGGTATATCCTACATTCGTCGTATCGTTAATATGCATCGTTATAAAGAGGCTGCAGCATTAGGCGGACTGATTATCGCCTTAATACCACAAAACTTCAGCTTACTATTTAATCTGGGAAAAACGAATAAAGTACTGGGAAAGACAGACCAAGCGATTACCTACTTCTCTAAAGCGGAAGATATAGGTGGGGATGACAGAGATAAAGCTTTGGTATTCCATGAATTAGCTCATATCTATCTGCAAAGAGGAGAAGTGAATCGTGCGCTGTTGCTGTACGAGCAATCGCTGTCGATTAAGGAAAAGATAGGGGATGAAAAGGGCAAAGGCGCGACGCTGCATGCTATGGCTTATATCTATCTGCAAAGAGGAGAGGTGGATCGTGCGCTGTTGCTGTACGAGCAATCGCTGTCGATTAATGAAAAGATAGGGGATGAACAGGGCAAAGGCGCGACGCTACACGCTATGGCTCATATCTATCGGCAAAGAGGAGAAGTGGATCGTGCGCTGTTGCTGTATGAACAATCGCTGTCGATTAATGAAAAGATAGGGAATGAACAGGGCAAAGGCGCGACGCTGCACGCTATGGCTAATATCTATATGCAAAGAGGAGAAGTGGATCGTGCGCTGTTGCTGTACGAGCAATCGCTGTCGATTA
>JANQQI010000022.1 GCA_028285085.1 Saprospiraceae bacterium
ATGTCAACAATTAGTGATGTTACAGAACAAAAACCGAGAAATAAACAGTGAAGCGAAAGACAGAATGGCTTGAAAATCAAAAGGAAGTAGCGTTAAACACTACTTCCTTCCTACGTTTTGGTGACCCCGGGAGGACTCGAACCCCCAACCCCCAGAGCCGAAATCTGGTATTCTATCCAATTGAACTACGGAGCCGATCACCAGGTAAAGCCAGGCCTCACCTTTATTGCGAGCGCAAATTTACGCAACGCACTCGAAACAACAAAGGGAAAGCTTGGGAAGTTTCCTTACGGTGGATTATTCTACAGTGATTGAGAAGTCGAAGATGCTCCAGCGATCACCGTATTTAAAAGCAACTTCACCACCACGGTAGTTAATCAACCGATCGATGGATTCCGGGAAATTTTTTTGCGTGAAACGCTGTGTATCCCATTTAAAGTCACTAACAAACAATTTGAACTGCAAGGTTTGAGGACAATCCTGAGGGGAAGTTAAGAGGTCTTTGAATGGAATGATAGATTCGAAATGTTGCTTAGTGCGGCTATATTGCTCTGCCCCTCGCGGCCTATCTCTGGTTACGGTATGTTCTGGAAACAAATCTTCACTGATGCCATAGCGATCGTCAAGTAATAGAATAGAACAATATAAAGGATGCGAAGAATGTGTCTCAATAGCTATACTGAATCTCGCTGTGGATGCCTCCGGTTTAGATAAATGTAGCCCTTCCTGGAGGTCATTTAAGTTGAGATGCTGTACACCTGTTTGCCGATGTAAAGAGAAAGCAAAACTAAAATCTGCACCCTCTTGATGCTCTTTTTCGGTTTGTAGGTTCTTGCAAATGTGCCAGTTATTAATTTCAATCATTCTATCGCGCAGGAACGCAAAAGCATCAGTTGTGAGTCGATGCTGGAGCTGCAAAGCTTTCTGCTTTTTTCGTAAATCAAAAATAGAGACTTGATCTTCTCCGGTAAAGTCGAGTTGCAGACTTGCTTTTTCAGGCTGCGTTTGATAGATCAGAGAGAAATTCGAGGCATAAAGCGTCTTCAGATTAGACTTGTTTTTATCTTCAATGTAGTCCAACCATTGAGAGGCCATCTCAGGGTGGCTCCCGGGAGTGACTGTAAAATGAATAGCAGAATCAATTAAATGATTGATCTGTACGCGGTATCGAACTTGGGGATCCAGATCATTAGTGGAGGAAAGCTCTGTCGTATCGGGGCCAACTTTTGCTATCCTGGCTTCGAACGTATTATTTTGAGTGGCTGGATCCGCATTCACCGGAAAGAGATAAACGATCTGGCCAATATGTTTATGCTGGATTAGGCCGTGCGCTTCGCCACTTTGCACCAGCCACTTATCATCGTGTCTAGGCATGAAAGTCGCAAACAAAGTATTATAGGCTGGAGGGAGGAGTTCTCCTAAAAAATTGCGGTGCTTGTCATCGGCATAAGGGACTTCAAGATTTGGAATTTGCTCAGAGCGACTTTTTTTCATTTCGGCGTACACTAAAGCCCACAATTCCATCCACGAAAAATCTCGGGGAATATTTTGTAATACTTTTTCTAAACTAAGTGAGAACCTTCCTCGATTTCCTTGCTTTGAGCGCACCTCTTTAGCCTCCTGATTACTCTGACAGGCAGAGAGACTGATATAGTGGACTTCGGAAGGGGGGATTGAAGGAAGAAAAACATGTTCTGGACTTCGGACTTCTTTGCCTTCTGGCACGCATCTGGTTATTTCTTCGACATCCTCCTTGTCTGATTCGTCTCCTCGCATGGCAGACCCGGAATGACAACAGTCTAAGATCACAACGAAAGGGTGTTTACTTTTATGATTGGCTTCAGCAACGAGAAAAAAGAGTTCCTTATCAATCAGGTGTTGATCTTTTCCTTCTTTTCGATTGATTGGATAGAGATAAAGCGCTTCACTGAGGTTATGACCGTATTTGTCATAAACCTTGAATTCAGTTGTTACTTTTCTCCCGTGTCCGCTGTAATAAAATAACCCCATCTCATCTTCTGCCAGTTGCCCAAAAAAATCCCTGAATGCATTTTTAACGTTTAGCAATGTTGCTTCAGTATTAGGAAGGGTACGCAAATCACGTTGACTTTCAGGAATCATGTTTTGCAAAATAGCTTCCATAGCTTTAATATCATTAATACAGCCCTTTAAGCGTTCTCTGGCGTTGGGATATTGGTCGATACCTACGAGTAAGGCTTTAATTTTTGAAACTTTAGGCTTTGGAGTTGATGGTGTCATTAAATTATTTTTAAAAACAGAAGATTACAAATTCACGTATCCTTTTTTGATAGCATAGCGAACTAATTGAGTCGATCTTTTAAGCCCAAGTTTATCTAATAAATTTCTTCTGTGAGTATCGATTGTAGTTTTTTGAACAATTAATAAACGTGCAATTTCTTCGGAGGTATGACCTTCCGCGATTTTGATTAGCACTTCAATTTCTCGTTTGGTAAGTGAAATATCATGCTCCGTATCTTCTGGAGAAACGGTAGTCGCCGTTGTCAATACCTCCAATCCAAAATGTGGTTTTCCGGCATACACATTATTAATGGCCATGACTAATTCTTCGTAGCTTTTTTCTTTGAGAATATAACCAGAGGCGCCTAATTCCATTAGTTGTGAAATGTAGCTTTTTTCATTGAACATCGACAATACCAGCACTTTTACGTCAGGGTACAGTTGCTTGATACGTCGTGTTGCTTCAATCCCATCCATATTCGGCATTCGGACATCCATAATAATAACATCGACTGCCATTCTTTGTAACTCTTGCAGAATATCTTCTCCATTGAGAGCTTGTCCAACTACTTCAATATTTGGCTCTGTTTTGAGGAATGATTTCATTCCATCAATAAACATTTGGTGGTCATCAGCTAAAAGAATTTTTATCATGAGTTTGGATTTTTATTATCTATTGGTATGTCTATCGTAATGACTGTTCCTCTCCCTATTCTGCTATCAATTAAAAACTGACCGTCAAGGTCGTTGATACGTTGGCTTATATTTCTTAAACCTATACCTGTCGATCTACCGGAGTTATTAGTGTCGAATCCTTTACCATTGTCTTCCACAATTATATTTAATCGTTTTTCAAAGCGACTAATCTGAATGTTTATATCTGTCGCTTGGGCATGTTTAATAATATTGTTTAACAACTCTTGTATTGTTCGAAATAACTTTATTTCTAAAAAATAATCTAATTGTTCCTTGAAATTATGAATGTCAAGTTCAATATTATATTTTTTTGTTCCCCTCAATATGTCTACTTGTGCTTCTAACTCTTTTTTTAGGTTGAAATTTTTACTGTAAACGTTTTCGATATCATGAGAAACTTGCCGTACTTCAGAACAAGCTTTGTCAATTAATAAGTCAGTTTGATTAAATTGATATTGTAGGTCAGGAGATAATTGTATTTGTTGCTTTTTTATGGTTTTGAAATAAATTCGAATCGTAGAAAGCAAACTGCCTAAACCATCATGTAGTGCACCAGCTACTCTTCTTCGTTCGCTATCTATTCCTTCAAGTCGAGCATAAATGATATCGGTTTCTTTATTTTTTATGACCGTATTTAAACCATTGATTTGTATCTTTTTTCTTTGACGATCTAGTAGATAGACGGCAATTAAAGTGATCAATAAAATCATACTGATTAAGATGATCCGATAATACTTTTGTTGCTGAATGATATTTTCCTTCTGCAGAAGTAAATTTTCTTTTTGCAGTAATTGGTTTTTATAATTTTGGTTTTGATTTCTGATAGCCATGCCAGAAGCTAACCTTTGGTTGAGACTATCTCTTAGTTGATTGTAATAATTGTTATAGACAAATCCGTTTTCGAAATCTTTTAGTTGGTAATAGGTTTGTGATAAATTATAAACAGCTTGCATGCTCAATGATAGATCGGGAAATGAATCTAAATAGCTGAGCGCATTTTTATACATGTTTTCTGCCTGCTTAAATTGTTTTATCTGATAATATTTGTTGCCAAGATTATAGGCCTTTTTTGCAAGCTGGGCATAATTTAATTGTTGGTCCTTACTATTCTCTAGAATAGAATCTGGAAGTGAGTAATATTGCTGACTGCCGCCAAATGAATCCAGGATAGCTTGTATGTTGAGATCGTTTTTAATGTATAGATCTTTATCCATGTATTGGCCTAGATTACTTGCTTGTATGAAATAATCTAGAGCTAGATCCAAACTATCCTGTTGCTTTTTTATGTTGCCAAGATTAATGTAAAATTTGGCTTCATTCGTTTTGTCTTGAATTTTTTTAGACAGACTCAGTCCCCTTAAATAATTACTTTCAGCGGTGGCAGGGTCTTTTAAATAATACTCCAATGTTCCAATCGCTAGATATGTAGTGACTAGCCCACTTGTGTCATTAAGTATTTTTCGGATATGCAAACTACTATCTAAATGAACCAGCGCGGGCTCAAACCGACGGTTAATACGATAAGTTTCTGCTAGATTGTTGTGTAGTTTCGCTCTTAGTTTGGGAAAAGCATTAGGCCCTATAGCTTTCAGTCCCTTTTGATAAGTATTGATAGCACGTTTATAGGCAAATTGGCGACGGTAAATATTTGCTTTGTTGTTATAGACGCTAATTACCCCAATGGTATCTTTAATAGACTGTCTAATCGCTAGAGCGGTATCGTAATAAATTAATGCTCTTTCATATTCCCCTTTATTTTTACTCAAGATACCAAATAGCACTTGACTATTACTTCTCCCTTTTTGGTAGTTAATATTTTGGGCAAGTGAATCTGCCAATAAAGCTAAGCGCTCTGCCTCTTCTCTGTCCTTTGAACGATAACGAAATGCTAATTCATTATACAAATCAACAGCTATGCGTTCAGAGACTGTTCCACGGTCAATGGCAGCTTTAATTTCTGCCGTAGGCATGTCAATAATTTCTTCGTACGTCTGTGCTTTTACTGGACCTAAGTACAAGAGAAAAAGGATAAAAATAATAGTCAGGTGCTTCATATTTTGTGTTTATCGATCAGTATAAAACTGGACGCGAATCATCTTCGGCGTCAGCTACAGTTGTATGGACAGGCTTGATGTTCTCACTGGATGAGATATTACCATTCTCATACTTTTTAAGTAATGTCACTTTTATGAATGGATTGTCAGTACCAAAATCTCTGCGACCAAGCGGTACATAATGAACAATAGGTGTCAAAGCACTAAGCGGATAGTCATCAGTGTTTGAAAAATATACTTCAATATTGATATCCTCATGACTCATTAGATTCTGCGGTATATTGCCATGGCCACTTGCAACTACATTTGTCTCATCAAAGAAGGTAATAACATGTAAGTAATAATCAAAACTTAGATCATCGTTTTCAACCTTGAAGAGTTGTACCTGCGGTTTTAATAATTTCATTGTAATAGAATTTTAAGTTGATTAGAAAATTGAGTTTCGTTTTGTTTGGTGCGTACAACCTTATGTTCCCAATTTTCCAAAAATACCTTGTTAAATCGAACCTTATAAATAGCGATTAACATATCCACATTTATAAGGAGGAGGCACCTTGTTTTTCGTAAAAAACAGCCCGAATACTCATTTGTGAGTAGTTGTAAGTACCTGTCGTCGAGGACAAAAAAATCACAATTGTCAAGGATTCGCCGGGGCGGTATTCGCAACAACTTGGGAGGGATAATTATTTGTTAAACCTCTCAACTTTAAACTCATGACACTTGTCGAAATCCTACTGATCGTGATTGAGGATATGATTTCTTCTTAAATCATTTTCAATCCTTTACTCAAAATGGTTCATTTCAATTTGCGTGAGGGTAGGACATCAAAGCAAACCAATTGGTCTGTACCATGCGAATAACCAACATTAACGCATTTCCTCCCACCTGGCAGGACGTAATTTGAATGAAATATTTGAGTCGTTCGGGCTTAGTAAAGCCCACCTATTCCATCCGTTACCGGCGGATGGAATTTTTTTGTCGAAGGAGTAGTAGCCAAACAAATGATCTCATACTTGAAGCTACCGAAACAAATATAATTAAAACAATGTGGTTTTGACCGCTCTGCCGCTGCTTATTGTGCTCAATTCTTACTGAAATGGCGGTAAGTCCCTAATTTTTTGATTAACCAACGTTGATTGACGATCGGCTTGGTCTCCTGGATCAAAGTCTTCAGTTCATCCTTGGGGGCTTCTCTGAGGTAGAGCTTACGCGTAAGGCGAATGAAGTTTCGCGTCGCTTTCTTATTAGCTTCGCTGAGGATTTGATCGCGCCGCAGCAATACTTCAAAGGCCCGCAAATGGTTGATCAACTTATCAAATGCATTCAGGTCGTAATATAAGCAGACTAACAACCAGCGACTACGGATTCGTAAATCCATCGAATCATATTTATTGCCTTCAATTCTGGCTACCGCACGATCTAGTTCATTGTCTGCAAAATCAATCATGGCTTGCCCCATCTCTAGGCAGTCCTCACGGTGGCTGGCGTCCAGATACTCATCACCCAAAGCCAAGACTTGCCGCGCAAAAGGCATGTTGCCAATTTTGATCGCCGAGTCGAGGATATTCATAAACCGGGTAACCGTTAATTTGCCGTCGATCAATAATACCCCCGATGCCAAGCCCGAGCGGTAGATGTGAAAGGCCAGCTCACTGTATTTTACTTGTCCCCTGCGGATCAGTCGAGAGATATAGTTGAGCAAGTAAATTTGCATCACTTGCTGTTCGATCGGCGCGATTCGATCTTTCTCCTTGGCCATCATTTTTATTAACGAATCGTAATCGTCATTTTCTTCACGCATCAACAAAAAAAGTTGTCGGTAGATGTGATGAATAGGATAGGTGGCGTGAGATAATTGACCTACTTCATCCAATAAGGCCTTGAGTTTAGGTAAGTCCGCTTTTTCATTTAAGATATTGCGGCGCATTTCCAATTCTAAGTAGTATTGGAGTTGCCAAAACATGCGGAAGGCCTCCAAATTCGCCAAACCATCAGTTAAAAAATCTGAGCTAATGCGCACCTTTGATCCGCCTCGATTGAAATAGAGCTGCTGATCATAAAAAAGCTGTCGATAATAAAATTTGCGGTGCAATCCTTCGTCCTCCTGATCGGTCGCGAGTTGTTGCTCCAGCAGTTCTAATGTTTTATTGACCCAGGGTTGGAGTTTTTTTTCTCGGTAGATATCAAGGAGTAATTGTTGTTGTAGCCAAGAAGTTGTTTTGACCTTTTCTTGCAATAGAAATTGATTCGCCAGCAAAAACAAGTCAGATAATGCGTCGGTAATTTTACGATAGTTATAGAGTTCTCCGGGAAATATCTGATTATACGCCCGCTCTTTGTCTAAACGTGGATCATCAAACCCAGGCGCATAACGCCGGATATATTCAAAGATGCTCAGGGGAATAGTCTTGCGAGCATGCTGTTGCCGAAGGAATTTTCCAAAGTCTTTGATTTCTTTTTTAGAAAATGATCGAATTAGGATACAAAAATTACTGTTAAGCATGTCTTTTTGACGGGGTTTTTATTGATTAGCATGTTTGGGTAATTTTAGTATAAAATATTGATAATGAATTGTTTAAATAATAATTTGTTCGTTTGGTGATTTGTTTTTATGTTGTTTTAACGGGGGAAATTACGATATTTTGTGCTTTCCTTTTAATTCTGCTCGCCTTATTTTGTTCTATATATTGCACGATACACACACGACTTGGAGTCTATAATTGATTCCACAATCCATTTTACAACACTTTCTCTCTGAATATTCACTTCGGTAAAAGACCGGAGTGATATCGTACCTTTCGTCGAAGGAGTCGGGACAATGTGAGGCTTAGCCTTGCTCTGTCCTCTCCTTTTTTTTATTTTACCCTATGCAATTTTCTGAGCGACAACGACAAGCATTACTTGCAGTATGCAACGTATTTGTCCCTAGACAGGTGGAAGGAAGTGCCTACGATCGACGTGGTGCAAAAGATGTAGAATTAGCCGATGCGATATTAGAGCAAGTAGGGGCTTTGGGATTCAGACAACGTCGCGAATTTCATCAACTCCTCAATCTGCTCGCCAGCCCCGCCTTGGGCTTGACTTGGCGAGGCCCGTTGCGACCCGCACATCGCTTATCAACAGCCCAAATTGAGCGTCTACTCCAAGCCTGGTCCGGCAGCCGCTTGTGGCTACTCCGCAAAGGATTCCGCAGCTTAAAAATGTTGGTTGGATTGGTTTACTTTGGAGGCAGTCCTAGTGGTGATAATCCTAATTGGCCTGATCTGCAATACGAAGCGCCACCAATTGGGCCTCATCAGCCTCAATTGTCGACTTTAACGCTGGATTCTAAGCAAACAACCCTTGATTGCGATATCGTTATCGTCGGCAGCGGTGCCGGGGGTGGGGTAGTGGCTCGCGTTCTTGCTGCCGCCGGCCAACACGTTTTGGTGGTTGAAAAAGGAAGATATCCGGCCTTCAATCATCGGGAACTGGAGATGTACAATGCGATGTACGAAGGTCGTGGTCTGCAAACTTCAGTAGATGGTGCTGTGACCGTTTTGTCGGGCAGTTGCCTAGGTGGCGGTACGACCGTTAATTGGGCGGGCGCATTTCGCACTCCACCTGAGGTTTTAGAAGAATGGGCTAAAGCGCATTCTAATCCGCAGTTTATTGATCCCGCTTATCTGGAAGGCTTTGATTGGGTAGAACGGGAAACGCAAATTCAGCCGGAAGTATCACGGCATAATCCTCAAAATGCGAGCTTACGGCGTGGAGCCAAGAATTTAGGCTACGAAACCCACGCCATTCCGCGCAACGTTTCTGCGCCCCCGGAAGTAGATGCTGAATTGGCTTGGCAAGCTGATGGGTTTTCACCGCTCGGCGATAGCTACAATGCCAAGCGAAGTAGTCTTCATTTGCTCAAACGTGCTCAGACGGATGGCGCTGAAATTCTGACTAACGCAACTTGCCAGCGTGTGCTTATCCAAAATGGACAAGCCACGGGCGTCGAAGTATTTTATCAACCACCGATTGGAGCATCTCGCAAGCTATTGATTCGGGCGAACCGGGTAATCATTTGTGCCGGGAGTAT
This sequence comes from Saprospiraceae bacterium, assembly GCA_028285085.1. Taxonomy (GTDB): domain Bacteria; phylum Bacteroidota; class Bacteroidia; order Chitinophagales; family Saprospiraceae; genus JAHDHW01. The sequence goes on from JANQQI010000022.1 coordinate 9,082, forward strand.
TCATACGCCGGCCATTTTGCGCCGCTCGGGCTTACGACATGCGCATCTGGGGCGCCATTTATATTTGCATCCAACGGTGCCGGTGCCGGCATATTATGATGCGCTTGCTTACCCTTGGTACGGGCCAATGATGTCGGCGGTATGCGATGAATTCAGACATCTGGACGGCCACTATGGTTTCAAATTGGAAACCCCACCCGCGCATCCCGGCTTGATTGGTGCCGTGACACCATGGGAGGATGGGACTCAATATAAAGCAGAAGTTTTACGAGCCGCTTATAGCCAGATTTTTATCGTACTTGTTCGAGATAAGTTTGGAGGTCAAATTAAACTAGACCGGCAAGGACAACCCCAGATCCACTATCGGCTGCATCCCTACGATCGACAACATTTGGTTCGGGGGATGCAGGAGGCTGCCAAAATTCATCATGCTGCCGGTGCACAGGAGATTGCCATTTTACATCGAGCGCCCTTGCGTTATCTGGACGGGCAAGGAGACTTTGCGGATTTTATTGCTGCAATACCACAGCACAATTGGGGCCGGCTTCATTTTGGTCTTTATTCAGCCCACCAAATGGGGACCTGTCGCATGGGGGGATCAAATCGTTTACATCCATTGCAACCCAACGGCGAAACGCGTGAGGCGAAGGGGCTTTATGTGGCCGATGCAAGTGCTTTTCCTTCTGCGAGTGGCGCCAATCCCATGTTATCTATTCAGGCCTTGGCCTATTATGTGGCCCGGCAAATATTGGATAATCTTAAGTCATGAACAGGATCAGAATCCCTGAAAGCCCCCGTCCACATTGTTCCTGCCATAAGGTACCTTGATGAAATCCAGTGAACCAGGCTTCACACGGAGGAAAAAAGAGAAGAAACTACGTGCGGGTGCCCAATTCATACCCATTTCCCAGCAGTGCAAGTCACGGTAAAATCCAAGAGAGGGGTAGATCAATTGTTTGACTTTGAAATTATAAGAAATGCGGCCGATGTCGAGATTCCAGTTTTTGGTGAGCTTGATACGACCACTTAAGTCAATCGTATGTGCTTGTACAAAAAAGCTATCCGGGGTACTGACCAGATTAAATTGGTGGGAAATCTGAAAATTATCGAGCAAATCAAGAATGTTTTCTTCGCCGATCGGCACCGAGCCTCTCGAACGTTGTGCCTGACGATTATTGTTGTTGGTTTGCGGTGGGCCGGAGGTTGTCGGCTCTGAACCATTGAAAAGATCACGAATTTGCCGCACGGAGATGCGTGTCGCAAATCGCAGATTGGCCCCTTCGTAGCGTAATAATTTGCCATTGGTTTGGCGGTAAAAGGTATTGATTCGACGCCCATCCTCATTCGTGGCGTAAACATCATACTGTGCCCCAAAATTAACAGTGGTCAAGCCTTTGAAAATTCGTGTGGTACCCGAAATACCAAATGCACGCCATTTAAGACTATCCGCCGCGAAGTTGTAACCACCATCTACATAAACATTATCAAAGAATTTGAACACCTTGGCAGTTGAATCGCGTTTTGACCAATATTTACCTTCAAAAATGTTATTCAATCGGAAAGTTAAGGCCATTTGGCGTCCGCTGGAGGGTGGTTCCCCGTAAATACCTCCCTCAAATATACTGTAGGTCAAGGGATTATTTTCTTCATCTCTTATATCGGTATCTACAGTTTTAAAATATCCAAATCCCATCGTATAATCCGGCGTATAATTGAAGTTAATGCTAGGCTTAATCACGTGACGGATGCCGCGGATGAAGCCTTTTCGGAAGGTACGAATACCAAATATTTGCGTGTTTAAACTGACGCCGGTACTGAATAGCCGCATCGGACTGAAACCAAAATTTTGGAGATCGGTTACAGTTCCGTAGCCTACGGTGTCGAAAACAGCAATGGAGTCACCACCGTCAGAAATCTCAAAGGTAGTATCAATGGTTAAAGTAGGATCGAGGAATTTTTCCGTTGTCTTAAAATACCAGACTTCTTCGTAGTTGACGGATGGCGTTAAGTTGAAATGCTTAAAAACGCGAAAGGAGGCATTAGAATTAACTTCTTGTTGGAGACCAAACTGAGCATCATCCAGGGTTTGCTGGGTAAACAAAGTGGTGTCCGTAGCTGTGAAACGATTTTGCAAATTAGCACGATACTGCAAGCTGATTTTTTCATACCATCTTTCCTTATCACCACTCCCGCTGGTTCGTTTACGTTTGAAGGGAAAGATACGATTGAGTTGGAAATTGACCGTCGGAAGACTAACATCGACTTTACGGGTTCTTGTATTCTGAGAGTGACGCATCGCCGCATTGAACGTGATGGGCTTTCCTGGAAAGCGTTTGCTGAAAGAAACAGTCGAACTTAATGAGTTTTGAAATACGGATTCAAAATCGTTGTTGACTGTACTTTGATAGTTATTCGTCTGAATATTGACAGAGCCGCTGAACTGATTCGTAGGATGAGCCTTGGCGTCTTGACTATGGTTCCAAACAATACTGTAAGAGCGATTACTGGTACGTACACCACGTACATCTTGCTTACGATCGGCAAATTGTAGTTGCAATCGACCATTGTATTTATAGCGGCGGCGGTAATTTGAGGTCAAATTCAGCCCCCAGGTACCCCGAGTGTAAATGTCACCCTGAGCGGTAAGGTCCCAGTAATCATTCAGCGGAAAGTACCAACCTATACCTCTTAGACCAAAGCCCCATTCGGCGGAATACTCGTAATTTCTGGGGAAGATTAACCCGGTACGTCGGCCCTGTTTTAGTGGAAAAAACCCAAACGGCAACCAAAGGGGCGTCGGTACTCCTCCGATTTCAACATTCGAACCGCCCACTACGACCACTTTATTTGGAATAACTTTTTGCTTGCGACTGCGAATGCCAAAGTGAGGTTGGGGGTGATTACAGGTGGTGAAAATCGCATCTCGACTGTACACGATATCCGTTTCGCGGGATTCGGTGGCATCTTCACCTAGAAATGCTGCACGCTTACCGAGAACATAGATATCTTGCTCCTGCGTGGTAGCATCGTAGATGATGCCTTTTTTAGTTTTAAAATTATAACGGACTTTCTTGGCGTTGAAGCGCTGATCGGTATCTTCAAAAACTGGATAACCACTGATTTGCCCGGTGCTATCGGGGGTGCCTTGCGCCGTGACAATATTTTTCCCCCAGTCAAAAATGATATAATCGGCGGTGATTTTCAGTGTTTTATGGGTCACAACCGCATCGCCAAACAGGTGAACTTGCTCCTGTTTAATATCCAGGATGATGGAATCTGCGGCATCATAATCAATGGGCGCATCGAGCGAGTCTTTGGAGTAAGCGACACTATCCGGGGCCACAAAAGGACTGGGATTCATCGAGACTTGTTGATCAGGTACATTGATCAGAGAGTCCAAATTGAAGCCGGAGGACTTAGGTGGAAGGCTATCCGTGGCTGGTGGTATAGTTTGTGCAGTAAGTGTTGACAAGCATAGCCACTGTAAAAAAATTATTATTTGGAGCTTGGCGTTCAAATGATTTTATAGTAATTTCGAAGCATTAACCTCAGGTTTTCAAAACTTTACACTTTTAACGAAACACTAAAAAGATGAGCCACCGTGTTGGCAAAGCCCCCTTTCAAGCCTCATTCCTCTCCTTAACGTTCACCTTTGCGCTTTTGACTACTCTGCTGCTTGATTTTAACAATTCCGAAAATGTTACAAGCACCCAGCCAGAAAATGCGCAAAAAGTTCGGTATTTCGGACGATTCTTTGAGCATAAAGCAAATACCGCTGTCCCCTTCGGCGCAGCGATGGGCAAATATATTAAAGATACCAGAATTGGCGAAGCAGACTATCAATTGCGTAAAATTGTAATTGATCCCGGACACGGAGGACGCGATGGCGGATGTAGTGGGAAAGATACACGTGAAAAGGAAATCGCCCTCAATATTGCTTTGAAATTAGGGAGCGTACTCCGCGCTAATTACCCTCATCTGGAAGTGATTTTCACCCGTACTCAGGATGTATTTGTGCCTTTGAAAGATCGAGCCATTCTGGCCAATGAGCATCAGGCGGATTTATTCATCTCTATTCATTGTAATAATATCCTCAACGCTAGTCACGTCACAGGATCTGAAACCTATGTACTTGGTTTACACCGAGCCAAGGATAATCTGGAAGTCGCCAAGCGCGAAAACGCGTCTATTTATTACGAGGATAATTACGAACAAAATTATGGGGGCTACGATCCCCATTCGCCGGAAGGGCACATCATTTTATCGATGTTTCAAAACGTGTATCTGGAGCAGAGCATTCTATTGGCTGAAAAGATCGAATCGCAAATCAAAGCCAGCGCACACCAGCGTAGCCGTGGCGTTCGTCAGGCCGGCTTTTTGGTGCTGCGAGAAACTACGATGCCCAGTGTTTTGGTCGAAGCAGGTTATTTGAGTAATCGACGAGATAACGCCTACTTGGCTACGGATCTGGGGCAAAGTCAGATTGCACGAGCTATTTTTGATGCTTTCGGAGAGTACAAGGCTGCCGTAGAGGGGAATCATTCCCGCACTTTGGCCCAGCGCGTACCTGCCGCCAAGCGCATCTCTTCTCGTCCTGCGCCACCACAAGTGAGTGCACCGAGCCCTGTTAGTCCACCACCGAGTCAAATGCAGTCGAAGGTAGGTCGAACGTCTTTAATCATCCCTTCCAAGTCATCGAACCAAACGCTTGCTCAAGCGACGACGGCCCCTCGGCCTTTAATCAAATCCATGGAACGCCCGGCGATTCAGTACAAAGTGATTCTGGCGGCTACCAGCGAGCTGGTGGATACCCGGCAAGCCCCCTGGAATTCAATTCCTTACACCGTAGAGGTAAAGCGTGAAGGAGGGATATTCCGTTATCTCGCCATCGGTTTTGATGACTTTGACGCGGCAGTCGCCGCCAAACAAAAACTACGGGCGCTGGGATTTGAAGAAGCCTTTGTTGCTAAATTCAAAGGCGGAAAGCGTGTTAAAAACTAATCGAAGAAGCTTGCGAATTAAGCTTAATGTGAACTTTTAGAAATCTTATTTTTTCTAAGAAAAAAAGTTGATCTTTGAGCCTTCGAAATCAAAGCAGGCCCTTCATGGTCATAAACAAGCGATTATGTCGAATGAAACAAAAGTAGGAATCCTTGCGGTTATTGCCATCGCAATTGCCATCTGGGGATACACCTTTCTCAAAGGACGAAACCTTTTAACCACCTCAAATTTACTATACGTTGAATACCAATCGGTAGACATGTTGGCGACTTCCGCTCCGGTAGTCATTAATGGCTTCCAAGTGGGTGTTGTAGCTAGCATGAACCTCAAGCCTGAGGATATGCAAACTATCGTTGTCGTATTGGATATCAGTAGCGGCGTAAACGTACCTAAGACAGCGATTGCGGAGATTGTAAGTCTTGATATTACTGGTGGAAAAGGGGTGAATTTGAACTTTTCTCAACCCTGCCAGGGAGGAGATTGTGCCGAAAGTGGTGACTATTTGCAAGGCCGAACCTTGGGGATCTTAAGTTCATTGGTTCCTAAAGATGAGCTGGATGTATATCTGGGTAAGCTCGGTAGCGCAACGGCCGAAGTATTCGATACATTGAATGGCCGCCTCGCCGATCCAGAAGGAAAGGGAATTGCGCGCGCGTTTCGGGACCTGCAAGGTACCCTCGCTAATCTAAACGCGACCACTTCTCGCTTGAATGGCTTACTGGCTTCAACCAGTGGTGATATTGATAATAGTCTGGCTAACTTTTCTAAAATCTCGGATACCATTGTGGCCAGTTCCTCCGATATTCGGCAAATTCTGGCTAATGCGGCCAGCCTAAGTGATCAGCTCAGCGAAGTGAAGCTCGGCGAAACGGTTGACAATGCCAATGCCGCGATCAGTACAACCAATGAGACTCTTGAGCAGTTAAAGAGTACCTTGTCCAAGGCCGACGTTGCCATGACCGAAGTCACTGGCTTGATCGCCGACGCCAAAGCCGGGAAAGGTACGCTCGGGCAGTTGATTACCAATGATTCCCTTTACTATCGCTTGTCGAGCGCTAGTGAGCAGTTGGAATCTTTTCTGGAGGATTTAGAAACGCGACCTTATCGTTACGTTCCGCTGAAGAGTCGTAGAAAAATTAGACGATACGACCGCAAAGACGGGGATTAATCAAATCGATGGAGTTTCAAAACAACGTTTCTCTCAAATCATACAACACTTTTGGGCTGGATGCTCGTGCCACACATTTCGCCAAAGTGGCTTCCGAGTCCGATGTCAACGCTGTTCTACAACAATGGTCCGGGCCAATTCGCATCCTGGGTGGCGGCAGCAATCTTTTGTTGACCCGAGATTTCGAAGATGAACTCATCTTGCACAATGCCATTACTGGTATTGAAATTATTGAGGACCTTGCCGAAGAAGCTCATATTCGCGTTGGGGCGGGGGTAGTTTGGCATGATTTGGTGCTCTGGTCCTTGACGCAAAACCTCGGGGGGCTAGAGAATCTGTCATTGATTCCCGGAACTGTCGGCGCAGCCCCTATTCAAAATATTGGTGCTTACGGTGTTGAACTCAAAGATGTTTTTGTGCGACTCGAAGCAATTCGTTTGAGTGACGGTGCCCCCGTCATATTCCATGCCACTGATTGTGCCTTTGGTTACCGAGATTCCATCTTCAAGCGATCCGCTAAAGGACAGTATTGTATTACTCGAGTCATCTTGCGCCTATCCAAATCACCTCAAATCAATATTTCCTACGGCGCTATTCGCCAAACTTTAGCCGAAATGGGTATCACTCAACCGGGTATTCGTGAAGTAAGTGAAGCGGTAGTACGCATTCGATCATCTAAGTTACCGGACCCGACAAAAATTGGTAATTCAGGTAGTTTTTTTAAAAACCCCATTATCCCCCAGACTCAATTTGAAACTTTGCGGGAGCGCTTTCCCAACATAGTATCCTATCCACAAGCTGAAAACCGTGTTAAAGTGCCTGCGGGTTGGCTAATTGAGCAATGTGGCTGGAAAGGGAAGCGGGTAGGGAATACAGGCTGCTACGCTCAGCAGGCGTTGGTATTAGTGAATCACGGTGGAGCAACTGGAGCAGAGGTGAAGGCTCACGCTGAACGGATCATTGAGTCGGTGCGGGCTACTTTTGGAATTACACTGGAGCCGGAAGTGAATATTATTTAAACCGGATGGGACTCTATTGAGCAAAAGTGATGTAACGTACACCGAGCAACCCCTGATTGACCTTTAAGTCTACTATTTCGCCTTCTTTAAATTCAGAGAAGTAATCCTTTTTAGTGCGAAAACTAACTGGCTGATCATCAATAACGACGACAATTGCGTAATGATCAATTTTATTTTTTACACCTTTCAAATTTCCAAAACGTTCGGAAATACGTGCACTAGACGAGAGAAATTCAACGGAAATGATCTCGGGTTCACTAAAATCCAGAAATCGGTTGATTAAGCTGAGGTATAATGGTGTAAATAAGACGCACATGGCAATACACACCATATAAATACGCATGCGTTCGTAAGTCTCATTAATGCCTTTGCTGAATTTACGACTGATGTAGTAACCCAAAGTACCGCCAACAAGCGCACTGATGAGGAGCAACCAACCGATATTGAGCGTCCGATTAAACACTCGAAATTCAAAAACGTACAAGAAGATCGACCCCATGATCAAAATGGTCGCAAGGGCTACACGCAAATAGCCGGCACGATCTAGTTTGATCCTATTCTGTCCGCCATAGAAAATTGATTCTTGAAAAAATGGCATGATTGGGGCTTAAATGGATTCAAATTGTAATTTGGCTAAACTACTATAAGCGCCGTCTTGGATATCTGATAATTCTTGGTGTGTTCCCTGCTCGATAATTTTGCCATTATCAATGACGTAAATGCAATCAACATCCCGAATGGTTGCTAAGCGATGAGCAATGATGATCGAAGTACGACCCTCCATCAATTTATTCAATGCGTCCTGTACCAACTTTTCGGATTCTGCATCGAGTGAAGAGGTAGCTTCATCTAGCAGCAAGATAGAAGGATTGCGCAAGATCGCGCGTGCAATGGCAATGCGTTGTCGTTGCCCACCGGATAGCTTTACCCCGCGCTCCCCAACGAGCGTTTCCAAGCCCTCCGGGAAAGATTCAATGAACTCCAGCGAATTGGATTGGCGAGCCGCATCTAAGATTTCTGCTTCGGTAGCATCCGGCTTTCCATAAAGAATATTTTCCCGGATGGTGCCCCCGAAAAGGAGGACTTCCTGAGGCACAATGGCCATATTGGCCCGCAAATCCGAAATGTTATAATCTTCGGCATTGCGACCATCTATGAGAATCTCGCCGCTTCGAATGGGATAAAAACGCAGAAGCAACTGGACAATAGTCGATTTACCAGCTCCACTTGGCCCGACTAAAGCGACCTTTTGTCCCGCCCGGATCGAGAAATTAATCCCGTTAAAAATGGTGATATCTTCCCGGGTAGGATACGCAAATTCCACCGCACGGTATTCAATATTACCTTTTAAATTTAAGCGATTGGCAGATGGTTGGGCGTTCATATTGACTTCACTATCGGTATCCAGAATCTCGCGTACGCGCTCGGTTGCGCCGATGGCGCCCAATAGCTCTGTGTAAAAATTGCCAAGACCGGCAATGGCGGCACCAAGAATCGCCGTGTAAGAAACAAAGGATACCAGAGAACCCGCCGTCATTTCGCCTGATTGCACCATCAGTGCACCCTGCCAAATAATAAAAAATAAAGCACCAAAGAGTACGGTCACGATGAAGACTGCGAAAAGAGCTCGTCCTCCCGCAAATTTCAAAGCAATCTTAATCATTTTATCAATCGAGCTACCGTAGCGATTTTGCTCGAAGCGCTCGTTGGTAAAGGACTTGACCGCGTTGATGGATTGCATCGTTTCACTGAGAATAATATTGGTATTGGCTAGCTCATTTTGGCGTTTCTTAGAAAGCTTACGAATGTAGCGGCCAAAAATGATGGCTCCGATCACGATTACCGGAAAGGTCCCCAGCATGATCAGCGATAACTTCCAGGTGGTAATCGCCAAAAAGGCGATGCCGACGATAAGAATGATGATTTGCCGAATAAACTCAGCCAACGTAATTGAAAAAGCACTGTATAATTTTTCCACATCGGCGGTCAGTCGACTGATCAGTTCACCAACTCGACTTTTTTCAAAAAAGACGATTGGTAAGGAGATCAACTTCGTATATAAAGCCTTGCGTAAATCGGCGATACCTCGCTCACTTACATTGGCAAATAATAAGACTCGAGTGTAAGAGACGACACCTTGTATAATCAGGACTGCAAGCAAAATCCAACCCATACTGCCTAACGTAAGATCTACCGAAGATTCTCCCTGAGCGATATCGATCATTTGGCCAGCCAAGTAAGGGAAGGCCATAAAAACCAGGCTAGATAAGAACAATAAGATCAGACCGAGCACCATCATCCAACGGTAAGGGCGAATGAACTCGAAGATGCGAATTGCCTGACGCAAATTTTCGCGTGTTAGCTTCGTTTTGGGCGCATCCTCCTGCTGGGTATTTCCATTTCTTCTGGCCATTTGTGGTGTATTGATACACGAAAAGACTGTAAAACTACGCCAAAATAACGATTATTTCGGCCTGCAGGTTTCTCCGAATTGTCTGTGATAAGTAAAGTTTTTTATCTGAAAGCTTGGCAAATCAACGCTTTCAGAATACTTTTGGGTAGACCATAGCGCTTAAAACACCCGATTTTTCGCCCAAAACCGATCCCTCCATGAAAAAATTGCAACCCTATTTGGTGTGCGGTCTATTTTTTTTGTTGCCATCATTGGCCTTCGGTCAATGTGCCAATGAAGTTAGCACAACTTTCTCCAGCGGTCAATTAGTATTAGAGTATGCTCCCGGAGACTTGCCGGATAACCTCGCTACGGTTACCGTTGATTTTCCCACTGTTGATGGTACATTCACCGTATTCTCGCTTAGCGAAACCACCTATCAAACCCAGTCTACCGTCTTCTCCGGGGTGACTTTAACCGGGGACATTACATTCAATTTTTCTGATAATTCGAGTGAGACTTGTGCTTATGAAAATGGTGTTCGTAACAATCCCTTACCAGTAGAGTGGGAGAGCTGGCGGATTAGTAGTCGTGGAAATGATATTGTGCTTAACTGGAGCACCTCAGCGGAGTTAAATAATGCCGCTTTCGTAATACAACGCTCTTACGATGGGGAACGCTTTGAGGCGATTGATCAGATCATTGGGGCAGGCACGACGGTCGAGGAGAACGATTATCAATATGTAGATAAAAATATTCATCGAACTGCTCCGGTGGATGTGCTCTACTATCGATTAAAGCAGGTCGATACGGATGGCCAATATGCCTTTTCAACGACTTTGGTGTACGATTTGGAGCGCTCGCCAACTGCTTTCAGCATCGATAAAATTGTGCGTCAGGAAGAGGCGGGGCAATGGCAAATTTTCTACACCTGCCCGCCGAATACCCGTAAATTACTTTATCAAGTAGCAGATTTACGTGGTCAGATTTTACAATCTGGTTCTTTGTATCCCGATTCTGGATGGCAACTTTTAGAATTACAACTATCGGATGTGGAGCAACGCCAGGCGATTCTGGTGTTTACACTTTTTAATGGAGTAGAGGTTTTGGTTGAAAAAGTATCTCGATTTTAGGCAAGTAGACGCTTACTCAAAACTTAATTTCTAATCGGCAAACTTCTGCCTCGGTACTTCCAAGTCGCATGGAAAGGCGAGAAGCATTTTGTTCTTCCAGAGCTTGCTCGTAGATTTTAACTAACTCTCCATTCTTGGTTTCTTTCAAATAATTAATGGTCAGCGTTTGTGGGAGCTGGTCAGGGTATTCAGGCAATAAGCAGTCCAGTGCCCAGACGAGATAGCGCACGTTATTGACATGCCCCAGCATATCCAAGTCACTTAGTCTTACCCGGTGTACATCCTTGACCAGATCACTTCCAACGACTTCGATTTTATCTGCTGCTCCGCAGCTGGCGATGTGGCTTTCTAAGATCGGTAAATCTCGTGTTTCCAAACGAACGGGCCGTTGAGTAGTGGTATCAATTGCGACCCAGAGCGTAAAGGCAGACGCTAATTCTTGCCCATTTTCATCCTGAATGGAAAAATGGCGTTGAGAAAAAGGGCCACGCATTTCACTGACCCAAGTCTGAATTTGTATTGTGGATAACCACTTTATAGGATGGCGATAATCGATCTTAAGACGATTCAGCACCCAGGCGCGTTGTCGAGCCTGCATATCGTGAAAACCCAGTTGATGGAGGTTAGCGTGGTTCCCCGCGGCTTCTTGGAGCAGATTGGCCAGCATTGGCAAACTCAGATGCCGGTTTTGATCCACCATAAAAGCCGCAACCTTAAATTCTTCGATCCAGATACCTTCTTTTTCCATAAAGCCAATTCAATATACTTTAGTTATTGTCTTAAAATTAAGGATACTAACCCGGAGTACTTGATCGCATGCCGGTAGGCTGTCCGTAATAATGGACAATGTCCAAATAAAGAGAACGGGACATACTGCCTGGATTCAAGCCTGGTTTATTTTCCGGGATAAACTTTTGCAACGATTGGAAGTGCTCAAGCCAAGCAGGAAAGGTCTCGCCGGTATCGGGATCTTTGAACGTCATTGGCCTTAGTTGGAAAACGGGCTGATTGTTATTGGCCGTTTTGAATGCGAAATACAACATTTCCGAGCAATAATACGCTTCGTTGTTTAAATCAAAAATAGGATCATAAGGCTGACCCAGATAGGATATAGCAGCTTGTACTGCTGGATTTAAAAGATGCTGGTATTCTTCTTTCAAACGGCCGACGATTACCTTGGGTTGTTGTTGGGCGTCGGCACTACGCATCAAAAAGCTGTCAATGGGCGTAAGGACAACACCTCTACCAATCGCCTCCAAAATTTGTAAGCGGTTACTTGGGTCTTTTACGACCAAACCAACGTGGGAGAACTTTGCACCATTTATGCCGTGGGTTACCTTTTCAATGGCATCACAGAAAGGGCCACAATCGCTATCCTGAAAGAGCAAATCACCAATTTGCAAAGGAAAAGTATCAATAGGAGTAATAGCGATAGCCGGTGGGGCAGGGGCTTCAGGAGCAGAATTGGTATCAGTGCAATGACTTAAGCACAATCCTAGTACAATCAATAGACTGATCTTACGGATCGAAATAAGTGCCTTTTTTATTTTCGATTTTGATGTTTGTCCCATTATTCTCTACTTTAAATTTGCCTTTGGGTAATCAAATTTGATTACTATTTATTTCAAATCATTTATCTGATTGTTCTTGTTTTTTAAAATCAGCCGAAATCACCTCTTTGTCACTTTGTAGTCGTTCTAACATTTGTTTTGGAGGGAGAGCTGACATATTGTAACGCACCAACCAACGATTCCCTAAGTCATCCAGTGCTTTGACTTGTTCCATACCATAGCGGTCGAAGCGCAGAATCCAATCCTGGATCGGAAAGCGATTACTGATCTCAACAATGAACTCATTCGGAACGACTCCCGCAGGGGCATCTATTTGTGGTGCTTCTCGCAAAGTCCAGCCTGGGGCATCAGCGATAGCAACAAGAAGACTATCTAGCTCTAAAATGACCTTCGGTCGATTGATATCCCCAACGATGGTTTTACTGCTATCCTTACCATGATAAGTGATCCGCGTTTTGGGAATATCCTGGATCTTACTAGGGTAATGGTCTTGCAGTTCGAAGAAGTTTGATTTTTTGAAAGCCTTTTTAATGCGTCGGTATTCTTTCCGCGATAGCTTACGCGCGAAAACGCCAAACTTATCTACGTTGCTTTCACCCTTATACACGGCGAGCCTACCCTTGTAAATAGTGAGCACATAATGTGGGCAACGTCCGTAGCACGGATTTTTTTTCATGGCAAATTGAGCTTCCAATTTACTCAGATCAGCCGTCACCTCTGGGCCTTTACAACTCCATATCAGTACCGTTGTACCTACTGCAAGAAAAAACAGTAAAATCTTCATAGGAAAATGAAAGTGGTTTGAAATGGGAAATTAAAGCTTTGTGGGCACAAATCAGGGAGCAACCAATACTTTTTTTGTAATCGTCTGCCGACCAGCGTGGAAGCAAAGGAAGTAAACCCCTCTTGCCAAACTGCTAACGTCAATGGAGCGGAAGTTGCGTGAACTTTCGTCGATTTGAAATAACCGACGCCCCATAGCATCGTACAATTCGACTTGGACAATTCCCGGAATCTCAGCATTGAAATCAATGTGAATACAATCTTGGGTAGGATTGGGGTAGATTAAAATAGCTTCATCAGAAAAGGGGAGGGGTGTCGGTTGTAAAGCACAGCCCACCGAAGCTTTAAGACCTTCTCTAGGGCCATCGAGCATCGCCAACATGCGTTCTTTCTGCCCAACGGTGAACATCATCATACACTCATCATCCGTGTAATTCATAAAGTTCATGTACACATCATTCGAACCGCAGGAAGCCTGAGGATGGATTGGACAACCGTAGTAAGGCGCGGATTGATCGGGCGTATCATCTACGAGGTCGCCTTCGAAGGTGCCACAATCACTCCAGGGGTGTTTTAGATTGAAAAAATGCCCAATTTCGTGGGTTGCAGTACGTCCCAGATGATAGGGCGCGGATTCACCGGAGAAACAATTATTGCCAAAATATTTGTAATCAATCACCACGCCGTCTTGCTCCGGTAAAATATCGATGAATGCGGCCCCGGGAGTCACGCCAAGCAAGGTGCCGCAGCTGCTGGCCACCCAGATATTAAGATAGTGTTCGGTATCCCAGGCATCCTGGCCACCCAACTCAGTATAAAACAAACGGCTGCGGCCATCAGATTTGACGGTAAAAATATCGGCAATGCAACTGATGTCAGTTGAAGTGCGGGTGATGCCATCTGTTGGACGTCCATCCGGGTCGAGTGAAGCGAGGCAGAACTCAATTTCAGTATCGGCGGCAATTGGCCTGAATTCGTCGGGAAGATAGGGGACGTTTTCGTTCAACAAGCGAAAATCCTCGTTGAGGACTTCGATTTGTGCGTTGATTTGAAGCTCCGGGATATTTTCGATCTCGTCTTGATAAACGATATGTACAACCACGGGGATAGTGATCACTTCACCGTTGCGCGGGCGAGCTTGGGCTCGCCAATTTCGGATATAAGCTTCTATCCGTTGGTTACCCTGCACTACCTCAGGGTAGATCGCTGTAAGCTCAGCTTGCCACTCGTCAGCGGCACAACGCATTTGGGCGGACAGAGATAGGCCCAGGCATAGAAATGAAGCTAATACAATAGTACGTATCATCAAATGGTATAACGATGATTCCAGTAAAAATGATTCTTTCGGACTTGGTTTTTCGAATTGACGGCTGATTGGTAGGTCAAAGATACGAAAAGCTGTCCCAAAAAATGGATTACTGGTTGATCACCTTATACAATTGATCCAAATTAGGGCTGAGAATGATCTCTGTACGACGGTTGCGGGCCTTATTATCTTTACTGCTATTAGGGGCGACGGGGTCGTAGAGTCCTCGACCGGAAGCGGTTACCCGCTTAGGGTCAACACCTTGGCCCGTGAGGACTTTAACCACAGCGGTAGCACGAGAGGTACTCAAATCCCAATTGCGGTCAGCGCTACCATCCGAATCGGTATGGCCTTCTACATTGATTTGAATATCATTATTGTCGCGAAGGACTTCGGCGAGTTGGATAATCGCCTTTTTGCCTTTCCAGTCGATTTTATCGCTACCGGAGGCAAAGAGCAGGTTTTGGCTCAGCGAGACATAGATTTTACCGTTTTTTTCGCTGACACTCAGATCAGAGTCTGAAAAGCCGAGTAAAGCTTGGTTGACACTCTGTCGGAGTCCCAGTAGTTTAGCATCTTTCTCCGACAGTAGGGCTTGCAATTCCTTGACTTGTCGCTCGTATTCGTCGAATTGGTCACTCACCGAGGAGAACCGATCTTCCTTAGCTTGTAAATTCGCTTCGGCATCGGCCAAATCTCGCGCTTTACGATCCAATTCCAGTTGCTTAGCCGCCAATTCTTCGGTCAGCGATTGCTTTTCCGTGGAGGTGGTGGCCAGCAAAGCTTTGTTCTGTGCCAACAACTGATTATAGCGATTCAGGAGATCCTGATTATTGACGTTGATACTTTGGTAGCGTTCTTCCAATTCTACTCTTGCTGTTTTTTCCTTTTCCAGATTGGCTTCGAGGCGCTTGACGTCGTATTCTAAATAGCGTTTTTTATCTAAGATTCGATTAAGAGAATCTCGCTGGCGTTTGTAAGCCGTGGATTCTTTTTCGGCTTCGTTAAACTTTTTGGTAGGAACACAGGCCGAGACAAGACTAAGCAAAAGGGCCGTCAGGAGGATCGCTGATAGAGTCTTCATTGTTGAATTCTTTCTGTTTAAATCGATAAAGGCAAGTTGCGATTAATGCTCATGAAATTATGGATCTAAATTTTGCTAAAAACCTATCGTTTTCAATAAAATACTTTTAGACCGTCCTATCAACAGCAACTTGGAGCAAAATGTCATTTGATGATAAGAATCAATGATTGCTTCTCACCTCATTACATCTAATTACAGAAAGATAAACACAAATGCTATACCACCAAAGGAAAACGCCGTTTTAAGCAATCTCACCACCACAGCTAGAACCAGCTCCTGCCGTGCAACCGTAGCAATGTTGATTGAGTACAATTTGACGTTGATTGAGTGCCTCAAGATCAAAATCGTTGATGTGGCGCGAGTTAGGAGTGGCAACTTTCAGATCTAGCATCTGATTGAAATCGCAATCGTAAAGATAGCCATCCCAACTTACTGAGATAGTATTGCGACACATTAAGCCTTCGATAGTCCCCGGATTATAGGCTTCTACCAGGAGCTGCATATAGTCAGCGTAGTTGTTGGACTGGATGAGATATTCCAAAAAGCGACTGATCGGTAGATTCGTAATGGCAAATAGATGGTTGAAATCGATATTGTAACGTCGCTTCAATTGGCGCTTGAATTCTTTTTCCAGTTGCTGTTGACTACTGGGCAGGAAAGCGCCCGAAGGATTGTAAACCAAATCGAGCATTAGGCCGGTCCCTTCCTGGCCGTAGCCTACGGCATTGAGCATTTGCAAGGCCTGGATCGAATCTTCGAAGACCCCATCGCCACGCTGGCTATCGGTACGACTCTTACTGAAATAGGGGAGAGACGAAACGACCTGGACGTTATGTTCCGCAAAGAACTCAGGCAGATCATGGTATTTCTTATTCGCTACAATGATCGTCAGATTACAACGATCCATAACTTGTTTACCTAATTTGCTACATTCTTCCACAAACCAGCGGAAGTGTGGATTCATTTCCGGGGCTCCACCAGTGATATCTACCGTTTTAATGGTAGGGACAGCAGCGATAATTTCCAGACATTTTTCCAGCGTTTCGCGGCTCATATTCTCTTCCTTCTTATCGGGGCCGGCATCGACGTGACAGTGCGCACAAGTTTGGTTACACAGCTTGCCAATATTGATTTGGAAGATTTCCAGAGGGGTGGGTTGTAAGCGTGGATAGCCTGCTTCTGCTACCTGATCCGCAAACTGTGGAAACTGGGCGTCTACCATTTCTTGCCCATTTAGGACTTTCAATTGAAAAAACGTATCGGACAACTTCTCTTGTCTTGCACTCAGCGATTTTGTACGTTGTTTTATGGCCATTATTTCTGGAACGTTTAGTATTAAGGTTGAATGGGTTTAAACGTATATTTTAATTTATTGAATATACGCTGCTGTAGGATATACGATTTAGAATGCTTGAGCAGTCGGGAATGTTTTAGATCGTAAGGATCGCCTTCTTGTCCATCTGGTACCTTACAAACATCACATCGACATCTTTTTTACATGATTCATCATTTGAACACCGTAGACTAAAGAAGAGCCACTCCGAATAGCTGCTGCCACGTGTAGAGCTTCCATCATTTGTTCTTCATCGGCACCTTTTTGCAAGCAATCACTGGAATAAGCGTCAATGCAATAAGGACACTGAACGGTATGCGCCACTGCCAAAGCGATTAGTGACTTTTCGCGCTGTGTCAAAGCACCTTCCTCAAACACGGTGCCGTACCAATCAAAAAATTTCTTGCCATTCTCTTCGGACCATTCTGTGATGTTACCGAATTTCTTTAAATCAGCCGGATCAAAATACTTTTTCTCACTCATTGTCGTAATTGTTAAAAGTAGACTATCTATACTGTATAAAGTGAAAGATGAAGATCAGCCATACAATGACCACCTGCTTCTCACACAGCTAAGGTAGACGGTCTTTTTATTAGAAAATGTAATGGTTAGGACATAAGCTCTAAGGTAAAAACTTTTATTTACCTTTGGCTATTATCCAAGAAGCTGTTGAACTTAGTTTAGTGATTAAAATAGACAGGATGTTTTTGTCAAATGAGGCTTTAAAACAAAATATGACTAAGAGTGCATCATCTTGTAGTAATAAACTGAGTTAGAACAGCTTCCAAGTTCCATAAACTATATGAAACCACAACTCCTCTGCTGCCTACTTTTAGGACTTTTGGCCTGCCAGCCAGCCGTTCAGCAAGTTAACTGGAAAACACTCGGCGCCAAGACTGAAAAAGGGTATAACGCCGTGATTGAAATTCCGGCTGGCACGAATCACAAGATTGAGGTCAATAAAAACTCTGGTACTTTTGAAGTCGATCGTGAGGATGGCCGCGAACGGGTTATTGATTTTCTGCCTTATCCCGGCAATTATGGATTTATTCCGGGCACCCTGATGGATAAAGCCCGTGGCGGTGATGGGGATGCCTTGGATGTGCTCGTGATTGCCGAAAGTGTGCCAACCGGGCAAGCGATTGAGATCCAACCTATCGCGGCTTTGCAATTGCTTGATCAAGGCGAATTGGATACCAAAATCATCGCCGTACCAACGGATAGTAGTTTACAAGTGATGCACGCCGTCGATTTTGAAAGCTTTCTATTGGAATATAATATGGCCATGAATATCATTCAGGATTGGTTTTTGAATTACAAAGGATTAGGCAAGATGGAATTGCAGGGTTGGAAAGATGAGCTTTATGCGAAAGCAGAAATTGAAAAGTGGATGTTAAAATCTAAATAGAGTAGAAGAAGAGCGAAACAAATTTTCGTGCTAATCTGTTCACAGGTTGTTTTAATATGGTTCGGAAGAAAATTTTAACTAAATCCGTGGCGACTTCTAAACAAGCCACTGCAACTGGTGCTCGCCAAAAGACGCGGGTCTCCATCTTCCACACTTGTGCGGATATCCCTCGTCTAGATTGGGAGGCTGCAGCGCCCAAGCACAATCGTTTTCTTCAACTCCCTTATCTGGAAGTAATCGAAGCGAACCCACCTCTGGGGATGCATTTTACTTATTTGCTTTTTTATCAACATCATCGGCCGATCGGCGTAGCGATTGGTCAAATCCAGTATTTTAAGGCAGATCGTAGTATCAATAAGAACAGGGAGGATAATCCTAATCCTTGTTTTTTTAACACCTTTGCCCGCTTTATCCGCGGCTTGGTGGCCAGCAAAGTGGAATTCAATGTATTGGTAGTCGGTAATTTGCTGCTCACCGGAGAACATGGTTTCTATTTTTCGCCGGAAGCGGTGAATCCCCAACAAGCAATTCCAATTTTGGAAGAAGGTCTTGACATGTGTATGCAAGAACTAGATAAACGTAAGCAAAGACTATCGGGGATTTTAATGAAAGAATTCTATGATACCAATCAGACGGTATCGCAGGGACTAAAGCAGCATGCTTATAATGAATTTACGATTCAGCCGAGCATGGTAATGGATTTACGCCCCGAGTGGAATGATTTCAGTGATTATTTGACGGCTCTGCAATCAAAATACCGTGTACGCGTCAAGCGCGCCTTCAAAAAAGCAGACGGCATTGAAAAGCGAGAGTTGGATATTGACCAAATTGCACAGCATCTGGATCAAATCTATGAGCTATATCGCAGCATTGCCTCGAATTCCGGCTTCAATATGATCAATCTCAATAAGAATTACTTGCTAGAGTTGAAAAAAGCTTTTCCCGAGGACTTTTACTTAAATGGTTATTTCCTGAATGGTGAGTTGGTCGGGTTTTATACGACCTTATTTAATTATCGTGAAATGGAAGCGCACTTCCTGGGCTTCGATCAAGAGCTGAACCTGAAGCATCAGATTTATCTTAATATGCTGTATGATATGGTGCGAACGGGAATCGAAAATAATGCAGAGCGCATCGTCTTTGCTCGTACGGCCTTAGAAATTAAAAGCTCAGTAGGTGCCGTTGCTCACGAAATGAATTGCTATTTGCGTCATCGCAACGCCTTTACCAACAATTTTGTTAATCCTATCCTGGAATATCTCCGACCGACGAAAGACTGGAAACCTCGGCATCCCTTTCGGGAAAATCGCCAAACGACCCAATCCCTTTCCTAATCTTCTACTCTTCTTAGGCTACGACTGACTTGCTGCTGCGGTACATTCATCATGTTCCGGTTATTGAGGTAGTTTTGTTGCTCCAAAGTAGGCTCAATGACGGGCGCTGCATTTTGGTAGATCGTGGTGAAATTATTCAGATTCGTCTTTTGAATAATGACCTGATTGGGAAAATCAATATCCTGATTTTCGAAAATAGCCAATTGTCCATTGTTCGATTTGAGGAGATACTGCACCGTTTGGCCGTCACCGTCCAGATCGGCGATGAAGTAAACATCGCTCCCAATTTGCTGGATATTCATCCCTTCAACGAAGGTCGTTTTGCCATCGACCACTAAAAAGCCAGTACCTTTCAAAGTACGTGCATCGAGTTGCTGCCATTGCTCAACGGAGATTTTGGCGTTGACGACGCCCTGCCATTTACCGAGTAACCACTGGAATTGAGAAAGGCCTTCTGCAACCGGCAAACCATTGACGACGGAGTTGTCTTGCGTTGAATTGAGCTGTGTTTCCCGCTTGGCGCGCGCCCGGCTAGCGGATAATTTCTCTGTAGCCGGTGCTTCTGCGATCTCATCCTTTGCTCCGGGCGCCTCCGCGTAACCATCCGCTTCGCTCAAGGCGTAACTGCTCACCACCACGTCTTCCACTTCATCCCCAATACCTGCGACTGCTTCGGTGGCGGGAGACATAAGCTCTGCAGTAGGCTCGGGCGTAGCTATTTCGCTGTCTAGCACTACAGGTGCCTGCTCAATGGTAGGAGTTGCTTCAGCTAGCAGTAAATCGGTACTGGGGCTAAGATTTACGGGGCGTTCGGCACGGGCCATGAGGCGTTTACGCGGTTGTCCTTCCCGAATGGGATTCGCAAGCCGATCGTTGTATTTATTTTGGAACTCTACAATGTCGTAGAAACCACGTTCATTTTCCGGGCTGGTATTTAAATCTTCGACGACGAAGATGGCAGTAGGTGCATCAGCCGCAGCCATGTCCCCACTGGATACCGAGCGAAACATAAAGCTAATGACGGTAATCATGGCCACCAGTCCAACCACGGCGGCTACCAGGGAGAACAACCTGGGGAACTGCCGCCGGGGCCGCTGTCGATGCTGGTCGAGCCGCCGCTCCAGCCGATCCCAGGTGCGCGGCGATGGGCGCTCCTCCAGCTTGTGCTGATTATCCCGAAATAGGTCGAATATATCTTTAGGTTGTTTCATTTCTTTTGTCAAACAATTAGAATTGGTCGTTTGGTTGTTGATTAAAGCGATTTACTTTAAATCGTTACCTTTTATTTAAATCACTTCAGGGTGCTATATCCATGTAATAAAGGGCTTCCAGGAATTTCGTCTTCTGCTGGCTATCTTTTTCCTTCGTTTGTAATTCCTTTAGCACGCCTGCAATTTTTATCTTTTTCGCTGGGAGCTTATCTTTCCCTTTAGCGTGTGCAATCAAAAAGGTGGTAGCATTTTCCGTATCTCTCACTTCATAAACATCATACTGATCGATTAACGGTATCATGGTCATGGTCGTAACCTCTCCGGTGACGATCGGTACCATTATAAAACCACTCAACGCAGAGTGAGAATCCGTGAGTGTTGGAATGCCTGTGATGATAGCATTCGAACTTAAGATGCCGTCACTTTGAGCATTTGAAGGCAGTAGATGTTGTGCTTTGTATTTCTGATAATTATCCTGTAGCTTATTTTCCAACTTTGCGATAATGGCAGTTTGATCTTCGGCTTTCAGTGCTGAGATTGACATTTCAAGAAAGAGCGACATACTTTGCTTACCGATAAAAAGTCCTCCGACTTTACTGACTTCGGCTTTTGTAATCACACCGTCATTAGCGGTTGTAAAAAAATTATAGAATCTACCGCCATTATCCAGCGTAGCTGCTGCTGTAGTCAAATCTCGATATGGTTCAATCTTCTTCATTCGTGTTATTATCCAGTCATTCGTCCTGCTTTCACTAATGATTGCAGGCGTTTTTTTGCTAAAATCAATTGAGATTTTGAGGTATTGATACTGATGCCAAGAATTTCAGCAATCTCCCGATGTTTATACCCCTCGATAACGTAGAGGTTGAAAACCGTGCGATAACCCGTCGGCAGTCGATCCAATAAATTGAGTATATCCTGTGCCGCAAGTTCGTCTTCTACGCTGATTTCTGTCTTGATTTCAATATTGCTTACCTCGACCGTCATCTGAAAATTGTGTTGCTTGCGCAAGAACATTAAAGATTCGTTAACCACAATCCGACGGATCCATCCTTCAAAACTACCGTTGCCGTGATATTGATCAATCTTAGTCATCACCTTGAAGAAGGCCTCTATGAGCACATCTTCGGCGTCCTCCTGCTTGCGCAAGTAACGGCGGCATAAACCAAACATCTTAGGCGAATAGCGCTCGTAAAGCACTTGCTGGGCTTTTCGTTCCTGCCGTTGACAACCTTCTATGATCTCTTTTTCGGTCAAACTAGGTAGTTTCGATTTGTCTTTTGTACGTATAAATTACGCAAAAGATTGTTGTTTACTAACTCATTTATCATCATAGATGGGATTTCAGGGAATTTTGGTGCACGCTTTTGTGTTTTTTGGGAAATTTTCTGCCCGTATTCGGCGGGATATGATAAATCTATATCTTTGTAAATCGACAAAAAACCTTAAACATTTATGGAGCTTAATAATGGTCAATATGCCCTCAGTGGTGGAGTGGATCCACTACAATTAGCAGAGCGTTACGATTGCCCTCTGTATGTCTACGATAGCGCAATTATGCAACGCCAGTATCATCGATTGCAAAAAGCTTTTAAAGTTAAGAAGCTCAAGATCAACTACGCATGTAAAGCTCTGACCAATATTAATGTGCTCCGCCTATTTCGTCAGCTGGGATCTGGACTCGATACCGTTTCTATTCAGGAGGTATGGTTAGGCTTGCAGGCGGGGTTTTCTCCCCAGGATATTATCTACACACCCAATTGTGTATCCTTAGAGGAGATCGGGATGGCTGTTGAAAAAGGGGTAAAGATTAATATTGATAATTTGTCTATCCTTGAGCAATTTGGACATGATTTCCCTAATGTCCCGGTTTGTATTCGCGTGAATCCACATATCATGGCCGGGGGATCTTCCAAAATCTCCGTCGGACATATTGATTCAAAGTTTGGGATATCCATTCATCAAATGCCGCACGTGTTGCGGATCGTTGAAGCAACGGGTATTCAGGTTGAAGGTTTGCATATGCACACCGGCTCGGATATTCTTGATGCAGAAGTCTTTCTGCGGGGAGCGGAGATTCTTTTTAACGCCGCGCATCACTTCTCGAATTTGGAATACATTGATTTTGGTAGCGGCTTCAAAGTCCCTTACAAGCCCAATGATATTAGTACTGATATTGAGGATTTGGGTGAAAAACTATCGGAGCGCTTTAATGCTTTCTGTGCAGACTATGGCCGCGATCTTAGCCTTATTTTTGAGCCGGGCAAGTTCTTGGTGAGTGAAGCGGGCTATTTTTTGGCCAAAGTCAATGTCGTTAAGCAAACGACTTCTAATGTGTTTGCTGGTTTGGATTCGGGCTTAAATCATCTGATCCGGCCTATGTTCTACGATGCCTATCACCGGATCACCAATATCTCGAATCCAGCTGCGAAACCACGTATTTATACCGTAGTCGGCTATATTTGTGAAACGGATACCTTTGGTGTAAATCGAAAAATTTCGGAAATCCGTGAAGGGGATATTCTTTGCTTTCACAATGCCGGTGCATATTGCTTTTCTATGGCCTCGAATTATAATTCACGTTTCCGGCCAGCAGAAGTCTTAGTCCACAAAGGTCAGGATTATCTCATCCGTCGCCGGGAAACCATGGAAGATATCTTACGTAACCAAATGGAGGCCGAGTTTTTGACCGAAAAAATAAATGCCAGTTAAAGCCATGCCGGATTATCTTCGTTATTCAATTATCGTTAGCTTATTCACGACCTTGATATTAGCTACGTCTTGTCAGCCCAAATTGAGTGGCCGTTTTATAAGCACTGTCGAACCGACCCAGATTACGACTGCCGAAGGCAAAACTTACACGCTGCCTAAAGCGGATGATAGTCAACAGATTATCTATCTGGTACGCCACGCCGAAAAGCAAAAGGGTGGGGGCGATCCTGAATTAACTTCAGACGGTACAGCACGTGCGGAGCGCTTGGCCAAAATTTTGGCGGATGTGCCACTCGACATGATCTACAGTAGCAAATACAATCGTACACGCGCTACTGCGGGACCTACGGCCGAGGCAAAAGGATTGTCCATTACAAATTATAACCCTCGGAAGTTAGAAGAATTACGTGAACTACTTTTTGACCCAGCGAGTGCTAAAAAATATACTCTGGTAGTTGGGCATTCAAATTCAACACCCAATCTTATTAATCTTTTACTGGGTGAAGAGCGTTTTGCACATATTCCTGAAACGGATTACGATAATTTTTTCATTGTCGTACGTGACGCCGAGGGGAACATTAACATCACCGATCTAAAATACTAAAAGACACTATATGACACAGAATACGCGGTATAATCCGACTGAACTGGAAACCAAGTGGTACGACCATTGGATGAAACACAATTATTTTCATTCTGAACCTGATGAGCGGGAAGCCTATTCTATTGTGATTCCTCCTCCAAACGTAACTGGGGTACTCCATATGGGCCACATGTTGAATAATACGATTCAGGATATTCTGATTCGTAAAGCACGTCTCGAAGGTAAAAATGCTTGTTGGGTACCTGGGACGGACCACGCCTCAATTGCTACCGAGGCTAAGGTCGTGCGGTTGCTCCGTGAAAAAGGGATTAAAAAATCGGATATCAGCCGGGAAGAATTTTTGAATTATGCTTTCGAATGGAAGGATAAGTACGGCGGAATTATTCTTGAACAATTGAAAAAGCTGGGTGCTTCCTGCGATTGGGATCGTACCCGCTTTACAATGGAGGAGAGTCTGTCCAAAGCTGTCTTGAAAGTATTTGTAGACTTATATAAAAAAGGCAAAATCTATCGCGGTCTGCGGATGACAAATTGGGATCCCGAAGCTAAAACGGTATTGTCTAATGAAGAGGTTATTTATAAAGAAGAACAGTCCAAACTCTATCACGTTCGCTATCAAGTAGAAGGTAGCATTGACGAGTGGGTGACGATTGCGACCACGCGTCCTGAAACGATTCTAGGGGATAGTGCAGTAGCAGTACATCCTTCTGATGAACGTTATACGCATTTGCAAGGTAAACGCGTGATTGTTCCCATGGTAAATCGTTCGGTGCCGATTATTTTTGATCGTTACGTTGAGATGGAATTCGGAACGGGTGCTCTGAAAGTCACTCCCGCGCACGATATGAACGATTATGACATCGGTCAGCGCCATCAGTTGGAAACGATTGATATCTTCAACGATGATGGTACCATGAGTGAAGCTGCGCAATTTTATATTGGCGAAGACCGCTTTGTGGTGCGTAAAAAGATCGCGAAAGATCTCGAAGCGGCCGGGCACTTGGTTGATGTCGAAGATTATAAAAATAGTGTGGGGCGTTCTGAACGAACCAATGCAGTGGTAGAACCTCGCCTAACTTTGCAATGGTTCTTAGCGATGAAAGGTTTTGCTAAGACGGCTTTGGACGCTGTCCGCAGCGAAGAAGTGAAATTCTATCCCGAGCACTTCTTCAACATGTACCACAACTGGCTCAACGAAGATAACATTCGCGATTGGTGTATTTCTCGCCAATTGTGGTGGGGACAGCAGATTCCAGCTTGGTATTTAAACGGGCAAGCCGATGATGACAATGCGTCCATTTTTGTAGCAGAGACCGCCGAAGAAGCCTTGGCACAAGCAAAAGCCGAGACCGGCCGAGCGGACTTAACTTTAGAGGATTTAAGACAGGATGAGGATGTAGTAGATACCTGGTTCTCTTCCTGGCTGTGGCCTATTTCCGTTTTTGATGGCTTTGAAAATCAGGATGAGCTACGCTATTATTATCCGACTAACGTACTTGTTACGGGTTGGGATATTATGTTTTTCTGGGTGGCTCGTATGATTATGGCTGGCTACGAATGGTCCGGAGATTTGCTGGGCGAAGAACGTAAAGATATCATGCCTTTCCACGAAGTTTACTTTACTGGAATGGTACGAGATAACAAGCGGCGCAAGATGAGTAAGTCCTTGGGGAATTCTCCCGATGCGCTCAAACTGATTGAACAGTACGGGGCTGACGGGGTCCGCTTTGGGATGCTGAGTAGTGGTTCTGCCGGGAATGATATTATTTTTGATGCCCCCATTGATCCCAACACCAAGCAAGTACTCAACGAGAGCCAACTGTGTAGCCAAGGGCTTAATTTCTGCAATAAAATGTGGAACGCCATGCGCTTGTTGAAGGGACTCGAGGTGGTTGATCAACCTGCGGATGAAGCAACTACACGCATTAATCAATTAGCGATTGAATGGTTTGAAAATAAATTCCAACAAGTCCTTAAGGAGAATGAACAGCGCTTTGAGAGTTACCGTTTATCGGAAGCTTTGATGTCATTGTACAGTTTTATCTGGGGAGATTTCTGCTCTTGGTATTTGGAGATTATTAAACCAGCTTACGGGCAGCCGATTGATCGAGCAACTTACGAGCAAACGCTTAACTTTTTTGAGCGCTTGATGACGATCTTACATCCATTTATGCCTTTTGTTACGGAGGAAATTTGGCATCAGTTGCGTGACCGAAAAGCAGGGGAGGACTGCGTCATTAGTCAATATCCCAAGGCGAGTGCTTTTGATGAGGCTTTGCTGAATGACTTTGATAAAGTACAGGATATCGTGAGCAAAATTCGTGATTTGCGGACCAAGAATGGTCTCAGCGCAAAAGAATTACTTCCGCTTTGGGTAGAATCCGGTGATCGTTCACGTCAGCTTTTTGATCGGGACGGTATCAGCGAATTACTTCGTAAAATGGCCTATTTGAATGATGTACGCTTCACTTCGGAGGATATTGCTAATGGTATTTCTTTCCTTTCCGGTACCGAGAAGTACTACTTAGAAGCGGAATTGAGTATCGACGTTGAGGCGGAGCGCGAGCGGATTACCAAGGAAATCAAGCGTCTGGAGGGCTTCACAACCGGGATCGGTAAAAAGCTCAGTAATGAGCGTTTCGTGAATAATGCACCTGCGGCCGTAGTAGATAAAGAACGGAAGAAGTTGAATGATGGCCTGGAGAAAATTAAAATCCTCAAAGGAAATCTACAGGATCTGGAGGCGATGTCTTAGCCTTTTGATCTTGTCGTAAGAATATGAAAAAAAGCCTTTCGGAGACTTCCGAAAGGCTTTTCTTTTTGTCGAATAGATCGACGATAAACTTTTTAGCGTACTAAAGCTTATTTAGTGATCACAAAACGCTCGGTGCGGTTTCCTTCTTCAGTGATGAAGTTTAGGAAGTAGCTACCTGCAGCCATGCGAGACAGATCGATATCGTAGCTGTTTAGCTGAACGTTATCGTAGTTCTGCTCCATGATAACGCGACCAGCAACATCCATAATACGGATCTGAACATTGTCTTGCATGTTTACAAGATCAACGTTTAAGGTCAAGAAATCACTAGCTGGGTTTGGTGTCAACTCAATCTTATTAGCAGCTGCTAAAGGATCTTCAGTATTTACCATTTCAGTAATTGGCTCAGTACCGATGCTGAATCGTACCACAGGTACAACATCATTACCGAAACCGTTAACATCCCAAGTGTCAGACTCGAAGTTAGCATCTACAGCAATCATATCCGCGTAGCGTGGGTCACCCAATTCACCAGTACGGAAGATCATAGCAGAGTAGTCATACTCGTCAGTAGCCGCCAAACCGGTAGCCACCTGATTGTTAGTCTTAGACTCAATCATTGCCACGTAGTACTTACCGTTTTCCAATGGAATATTAGCGAATTGTGTGATGTTAGTAGGATCGTTCAATGGCAAAGTGATGAGGTCATCAATTGCTTCCGTTCCTTGCACCAAGTAGTTAGCTGTACCCAAAAGAATACGCTCTTCTTCGGTCTCAGCAGCACCGCTAGCATCTGCATCATCCCACTCATAAAAACGAATATTCAAGATACGATCAACGATTTCGTCTGCATTACTTACACCGAAAGTAATGGTACGAGCGAAGTAGCCGTCACCGTTAGGAACGTAGAAAACGTTACCGTAAGCCCAGCTGTACTCTTCCGTATCATCCCAGTTAGAAGCAGCAGGAATAATCGCACGGGTTACACCACGATCTTTTGCGAAGGTCGTATCGCTGATTTCAAACTCGAAAGATTGCATATCGTTGGCATTGTTCTCATCTGTACCATCAAAGGTGACAGAATAAGTCGCCGTGTAAGATGAACCAGCACCGCCTGGAGGGGTGAAGGTAGCGTCGATCAATTGGTTCTCAGCCAAAGAATCCGCAGTAATCATACCGTAGAACAAGTCAGTGTCGAATACTTCTGCACCGGTATTGTCAAGGATGTTTACGTTCAGGTTAACATTGTCTGCATCTTCCAAACCAACGTTTTCGATATCTGCTAGGAAACCAAATTCTTCAATCTGGCTAGCAGGCGTCTGAGCGTTCAACATTACTGCGAAGAAATTGCTATTAACACTCATATCGAAACTTGGGAAGAAAATAGAAGCTGGATCAGCGTCGTAAAGTTCGACATCATCCAACAACCAGTAGTACTCGTAGTTACCTTCCCATGACCATTGCAAGTAAACAGTAGATTCACCTCCCGCTTGAGCAGAGATATCAATTACTGCAACTTGTCCGTTTTCGGTCCAGCGAATTTCACCAGGTTCATTACCTTGGTTACCTGGGAGAATATCATAAGTATCGTACGATGTCCAGTTAGTACCATCAGTACTTACATTCAAGAAAGCAAAGCCCAAGGTTGGGTTATCGAATACACCAAGCAGTGATTCGAATTTCACAAATACTTCAGTTTGAGCAGAGCAATCAATTGCATCGGTTGTCAATTGTACAATGTGGTTAGAGGGTAACGCTTGCAGAACATCCGAATCCATTACCATGAAGCCATCGCTGGCTGAGGTAGAGGTGAAATCGCCGTGCTGATCAACGTACAGATCCCAGAAAGAGACACAACCGTCGCCGGCAGACTGCTCAGGATCGTCGCACCAGGTCCATTCACCGCCATTACCAGATACATCTTCTGATGACCAGCCGGCAGGGGTACCATCGCTAAAATTTTCTGACCAGAATACGCTTTGAGCTTGGAGGTTACTCCAACTGAGGAGAGCGGCACAAACCACAAGGGCCTGCACCAAATTGGTGGAAATCTTCTTCATACTCACTTTTTTAAATTTTAAAATAAATGCTAAACTAGAAAAAAAATATAGTTTCTAAAAGTCTTTTAAATGTCATAAAGTGTAAGAGAACGTAAAGAGCCGTCTTTAGCCCAGAGTTTGGTACTATACACCTAATCAAATCCATTTTGAAAAGTATTTACCACTGTCTGTTCCAATAGTGAATATGCTACTATCGCAACGTACAAGCAGTACATAGCCTTCAAAGATGACGTTATAGACCGATTTGCAGGTAGAAGCTAAAAATCAGGCAATTGCTCCTGAGGTTGCTCTTTGTAATCCGATGGATTGCATCTTGGGGAAGAATGGCCTTGGATAAATTGTAGGTTCAAGGCTTTAAAGAGCGTTTTATATACTAACCTTTGAATTTGAGAGAGACAACGAGCCGCCCAAAATTTAGGCGGACGACTCGTTGTCAATATAGTTTCAGGTGTTATAATCGAAACACTTCGTCCATTAGTGCTGAACGACTACACGCTCCGTACGAACACCTTCGTCAGTTGAAACGTGTAGGAAGTAGTTACCCGCAGGAAGTGCACTGACATCAAATTCAACAACCTCCTGTTGGACATTAGCCAAAGATTGTACACTGACGCGTTGTCCCTGTGTATTCATCAACTCCAACGTGACCTTATCTTGTTGATTTACCATATCCAACTGGATAGTCAATTGACGGTCAGCAGGATTAGGCATAGCTTTTACGATATTGTCTGCGCTGAGCTCAGTTGTAGAAACCGGAGTCAGTACACCGAGGACCAAACGTGCAACTGGCATGAACTGGTAACCAGGTGTGAAACCTACTGTACCGTAGTCTTCTGAAGACAAGTCACCAGAAATACCCAAGATACTAGCGTAGCGTGGAACCATTACAGAATCTGCACGGAATACCATTGCACCGTAGTCAACAACATCACTAGAACCGATAGGCAAGGTCACCTCATCGTTTGGTGTGTACTCAACCATCAATACATAGTCCGTATTTGATTCCAGCGATACTGGCTCGAGAACGTTTGGAATTGGGCTGCTAGACAGGTCGACAGTGATCAATTGATCAAAAGTCTCTGTACCCTCAATAACGTAAGAAGCACGACCTACCAAAGAACGCTCGGTAGTGTTTACAGTCTCATCATCGTTAGCATCAACCCATTTGTACAAGGCGATAGTGATGATTTTATTTGCAAGATCTTCGTTACCAGAGATAGCGAATACCGCTTGCTTAGCGTAAGTATCGCCAACATCACTTCCGTTTACAACGTGATAGTGATTACCGAATGCCCACTGGTGTGGTTCACCTTCAGCCCATGAATCATCAACCGGGCTAATAGCCGTAGTTGGAGCAACTTCTTTAGCAAAAGTACTATCGGTTACTTCGAAGGTGAAGCTGATGGTGTTATCTTCTGGCTTAGCATCGATACTATCCGAGCTAACGGTGTAAGTACCGGTGTAAGATGTAATAGAACCATCTGGTGTGAAACACTCATTGTCACCAGCGTTACCGAAAAGACCATTTTCTGCTAATACATCTGGATCGATAGTGCCATAGTCTTTGTCATCAGAGTATACCTCTGTGCTTGTACTATTATCTACGATAGAGATGTTCAAGTTAACGTTAGGCTGAGCAGAACCACCAGCGTTGAAAATATCTGCAAGGAAACCGAAGCATTCAACCTGGTTAGCAGGTGTCTGAATGTTAGGCGCTACTGCAAAGAAGTTTTCTTGTACGCGTAGATCGTTATTTTCACGGCGGATCAAACGAACATTATCAATAACGTGGAAGTAGAAATCCTGAGCGTAGTTAAAGCGAATAACAACTTGAGATTCACCTTGAATACCAGGAATTGGCACTTCCAAAGTATTGCTTACCGCAGGATCGTTTACCACAACTTCTTCGTTGATTGGAATAGCTTCGCTAAAAGTATTACCACCATCAATACTGTAAGTGATGAAAGTGTGTGATACACCATTTGAGTTCAACTTACGGTAAGTCTGATCAAATTTCAAAGACAAGTTATCGGTGATACCTGACAAGTCCAGAATAGGTGAGTTCAACTGAATGTCGAAATCGATATACTGAGCAGGGTTTGGTGGTACACTATCAATGATACCAGTCATACCTGTTTGGTACCAACCAGAAGGACAACCCATTGCACCGGTACAAGAAGCACCCAGGATGTTGATACCTGTGGTTCCACCGAATGCAGTTGGGAAAAATCCAGTTTCTTCCCAGAAGTAAATCTCATCTGGTTCGTTGGTTGAAGTTGAAGTCCAACCGTTAGGACCATCGTCGAAGTTTTCTTCGTAGTAAACAGGAACAGTTTCCCCCGGAGGTTGATCTGTATTTGGTTGAAGAGAAACCATAACTGTAGGAATCTCATTACGGATCAATTGGCAATCTGCTTGGCTCAACATTACAGATGGAACAGTTACATCATCTGCAAAATCACCAGCAGCCATGGCAAAGATTGGATCAGCATTGTTGTTACAAACAATTACACCAATCGCACCAGCTTGTTGTGCGTTGTAACATTTTAGAGAGAAATTACAGCTACCGCGATCAACTAAGGCAATTTTACCAGTCATGTCGTTAACGACAGCGTCACAAGCTTCTGTACCACCAAGTTCATCTTCTACAATAGCGAATTCGGCAGTAACCGTATCCGTAGAGCAGAAAGGACCGAAGGCTGCATGGACTACATCGTAGGTACCAGCAATGCCCGCTGGCGACATCACCTCTAGAGTGAATTCTCGCTGAGCTTGTACGGCACTAGCCATACCAAGGATCACTGCGAGTACACCGAGTAAACGAAGTCTCAGAGTAAGTGATTTTTTCATAAAGTAAAAATTTAAGTTTGCAAACAATTAATTCAGGTCGATAAGTTAAAATAAAGTGTAATACTAAGAAGCTAAGGTAAATTATTTCTACAATTATCAGAAAGTAATTCTACTACGATTGTAGCATAACTTACAAATCCCTTTTTAGCTCAAACCTTTTTTGACTTAAAAGTCAGGTTTCTGGGCTTCCAAAGGACGTGAAACGTAGCGTTCTAGCAGTTTTTTCTTGTTCACCGGAACGACGCCAACCTGTTCACAGACTAAGCCACCCGCCAAATTAGCCAGGATAGCGATGTCTGGTAAATCAAGCTCAGCAGCCAGTCCAAGTGCAGCTATACTAATCACGGTATCTCCCGCACCACAAACATCCGCGATATCCTTGGTTTGTGTCGGGTGAAGGTAGCTTTGTTGTCCATCGTGGCAATAGATGCCTTTTTCGGACAGCGTAATCAAGGTATATTGGTTGTCTAAGTGGTGAATGATTTTTTTGGCCGCCTGATCCAAACTTGCACGCTCGGGCCGAACCTCAATGTCGAGCCCTTCACGGACTTCTTTGAGATTTGGTTTGAATAAAGTGGCCAATTGATATGACAGAAAGTGGCGTTTCTTAGGATCGACCGCTGTCGGGATATTTTTTCGCTTTGCTTCCTTCAACACCTTTTGAATCAGCGGTAAGGTCAAAACGCCTTTATTGTAATCTTGCAGCAAGATAACGTCTACATTACAATGTTCCAAAAAATGATTGATCCGATCGAGCAATTGCTCTGTCTCCGTCACTGACAAGTCGCTAGTATCTTCTCGATCTACCCGTAGCAATTGCTGATGTTGAGCCAAGACGCGCGTTTTGACCGTCGTCATCCGTTCGTCAGATTGGACAATACCTTCAACCGGCATATCATTACGATCTAAAATCTCGAGAAAGTGAGCACCGTTTTGATCTGCACCGATTACACTGCAAAGTAAAGGGGTTGCCCCCATCGCACGAATATTGAGCGCGACGTTGGCGGCACCGCCAAGTCGATTATCTTCTGCTTCAAACCGAACCACGGGAACGGGAGCCTCCGGAGAGATGCGATCAACTTGCCCACTCAAATAGCGGTCAAGCATCACGTCGCCAATAATCATGACGTTGAGAGACTCAAATTTCTTGAAAACGGTATGGGCGTCAAACATCGTAATGCTCAAGTTATTTTGCGGCGGTAAAATTAAGAATTTTCTAATTCTTTGTGGATAGAATTTGCAATATGCTCCATAATCAATTGGGTGGCGCCCTGATTTTTCTGGATAAAATTTTGGGCAGCGGTCGCTGTCGCCTGATACGGCACCTCTTTCGTTAGTTGATCCATGATGGATCGAAATGCCTTTGCATCTTCAATACTAAAGGCACCACCTGTCGCAATCAAATTAACAGCTTCGGTAAATTTGTGATATTTCGGGCCAAAAATGACGGGGAGGGCAAAAGCAACTGGCTCCAGCGTATTATGGATCCCCTTGCCGAAGCCGCCACCGATATAGGCTATACGGCCGTAGCGGTATAAGCTGGAAAGCATGCCAATATTATCGATAATCAGCACCCGGCAGTCCGTTGGGTAGCCTGTTTTTTGCGCCTGGCTATACCGACACGAAACGACAGGTAGCTGCTGTTCAAGTTGCTGAATTTTTTCCTGCTGGATTTCGTGGGGAGCGATGATGAATCGCCAATTCGGTGGAGCTGTTGTATTTAGATAGTCAACGAGAATTGCTTCGTCTTCTGGCCAGGTACTCCCTGCGATCAAAACCGGTGCTTCGCCCACGAATTGCTTGATCACCGGAAAGGCCTTAGCTTGAGCCGCAATCTTCTGTACGCGATCTACACGTGTATCACCCGCTGATGCAATTTTTGTATAGCCGAAGCGGTGTAGAAGTTGGAAGGAACGATCATCTTGTACAAAGATGTGATCGAAACAGTGGAGAATCGTTCGAAATAAACCACCGTACCAACGAAAGAAAATTTGCTCGGGCCGAAAAACGGCAGAAATCAGCAGCGTTGGTGTGCGACGGTTATGAAGTTGTGTCAGGAAGTGATACCAAAATTCATATTTGACAAACACAACCAATTGAGGTTGTAAAATATCAAGCCAGTCCCGGCTATTGGCAGGAGTATCTAGCGGCAGGTAAGCAACGTAATCCGCCAGTTCGTAATTTTTGCGAATACTGTAGCCGGAAGGTGAAAAGAAGGTAAGGACGATCAAATAATCCGGGAAGCGCGTTTTGAAAGCTTCAATGATCGGTCGCCCTTGTTCAAACTCTCCGAGAGAGGCCGCGTGTAACCAGAGAATTGGACGGTTTGAGGGGACACTGGCTCTAAACTGCCGCAATTGCTGTCGCCACTGTTGGCGGCCTTTACGCCAAGCACTGGCTTTAGACTGAAATCCACTCATCAACCATATCGCCAGGCCATACAGCCGTACGCCAAGATTATACAAAAATAGCATGCTCAAAGGTAGCAAATTTGGTGTAGTTCTAAGGCCGCCGGACCACCATGCTTTCGTAAGCTTCTAATGGCAGATGATGGTTGCCCAACGGAAATTGGATCGCGCGTCCGTTGAGATTAATCGCAGCGAGCCATCGTGTGCCGCCGTGCTGGAATTCAATTTGGTAAAGATCGTCATGCAAAGGGAGGACTCGACTCACCTCAGCACTTTGCCAATGGAAGATTTGTTGAAATTCCGCCCATTGCTCCGCGCTGTATCCACGAATATGGTCCGAGGTGAAAACTAAGTTGCCGAGCAAGACATTGACTAGTAAAATCGTGTATTGTTGCTGCGAACTGAGGTGAAGGTTATCGGAACGGAGCAAGATGACATCGGGATCGTTGTGAAAAGCGCGTCCATTGAGCTGCCAACGTCCCAGCGTACTGCGCAGCGATAGTAGGGTAGATACCCGCTCCCGGTTGCGCAGCCATTTGAGGAGTTGATGTTCCCATCGCAAATGGATGTCCGCGCCAATTCGACAATAATCCACTTGCCCAAAAGCACTTCCCAGTGGCACCCCACAGCCGAGCAGCCAACGATCCTCCGCTTGTTGGCGTAAAAAGGTCATCACATCGTGCATCACCTGTCCTCGGGTTTTGTTCTTCGGTGGAGCAATGCAAGCCGCGTACAAAAAATCAAGCTTAGCCAAATCAAAGCCCCATTTGTGAAAAATGCGATAAAAGATGCCTGTGAGATATTCCTGCACTTCGGGATGATAGAAATTGAGAGCATAAAACCAACCTTTCCATAAAGGAGTATAGCCTACCCGCAGTGGGTGCCCTTTGCTGTCTTTGAGTAACCAAGCCGACTTGGTCTTGAAAATATTTGAATTTTGCGCGCAGACAAAAGGAGCGATCCATAGTCCCGCTTTGTAGCCTAATTGATGAATTTCATTGGCTACAGTGCCCATCCCATTAGGAAAAGAAGGTTTAATATCCAACCAATCACCTACAGCGGTTTGGTAGCCATCGTCAATTTGGATGACGTCAATGGGGGCTTCTCGTTCGGCAAATGCCCGGGCATTATCTAGGATAATCTCCTCTGAGATGTCCGTATAGTAATTATACCAACTGGTCCATCCGCTTAGTTTAGGGGCCGATGGAGGGGAAATGGGTAAAAGTGCAAAGTATTGATCGAAAACTTGTTGCTCGTGCCCTTTAATAAAACACAGATCGAGAATCGGAAAAGAGTGCTCTAATTGCAGTTGCTCTAGTTCGGGTTCGATGCGTAGCATCTGAGTCTGCGTATCGTGTTGGAACAGGGTAAAGGCTGTATGTTCATTGAGCGAGCCGAAAAAATCTAACTGCATACCACGCCGACGGTAGGTGTACGTCCAGGAATGTAAATGCCCTTTTCCACGCTTGATATGCCGAAGGTAGGTGTCCCCGTAGTATTGTAAATGGCGGCGGGCGATGGACCGCAAAGGCGGAATTTGTCCATCGGGTGGATACTCGCGACTTTCGGACCAGGATTGAAACCCATTGCAAAAAATACGATCGCTGTTCTGATAGGAGAGTGGCTGTTCGATCACTAATCGATCCACGGTGACCCCTTCCTTTGGATGCAGCATAATTTGCCAACGTTCGTATTGCGCCGTCTTTTCAATTTGAAAATCGACATAGAGCTCCTCCAGAAAAGTTGATTTTCCAAATTGAAGTGGAACCGTCTTTTGGTTATAACTTAATTGAATATTGACAGACATGCGATGGCGTTAATGGTATCCGTGTCAATTATAATGAAAAGCAAATGAATTGAAAAAAAAGTTGGTTTTTTTGTAATAAAAAATTAAGTTTGTAACTCTGCTTATCACTTCAGCAAATATTTTTGTTTACTCCTTCATTCATGTTTTGTTTTAATATTTAGCAAGCATTGCTAAATGCCCTCTATCTATATTGCTTTCACATCTGTACTTGTACTATTGGTCAGCCTGTTGGTTGTTACACAACATGCTGGAGATACACTAATAGGGTTTAATTTATTGGTTAAATGAAATGTTTAATCTGATTTTATTTTTATGCCATTTATTTGGGGAAAATAAAATTTAATGCGTTCGGTAGGATGTTATAAATATTTCGTTGACTAATAATGCTGTAATAAAATCAATTGTATAGTTCTGCTTCATCAACATTGTATTTAATGCGCATTAAATACCCTCTAAGCTATTGCCCAAAGGTTGTTTATTAATTAATTAAAAAATGCATTATTAAATTAAGAACTATGCAAAGGAATTTGTTTTTTATTGTTGCTTTTTTAAGCATTATTTTTCATCCGAAATCCGTTTTTTCACAATCTCCACAATGGGTCGTTCCTCCGTTAGTTTTAGATTTTACACCTACTTCAATTGGTGATCCCATTGCTACTTCTAATTTGCCAACTCTTTTTGCCGATGCGGGTAATGGTGTTTTTGATGATAATGGTAATTTATTATTTTATCTAGTTGGAGATCAAATATTTGATGCTGCTGGCACCTCACTTGCATTTATTTTTACAAATAATACGGCTTCACAAGAACCCAATATTGTTCCTGTGCCCGGCGTATCCGATCGTTGGTTCGTTATTTATGCGGAGCCTACGACCTCTTTACAAGCTAATTTATTTTTTACCGAAGTAGAGCATAATCCAACCAACGGGCAAGTTAGTATTGTGCCTGGAAGATTAAATGTCCCATTTGGATTGGGTAGTTTTGGTTTTCCGAATTTTGCAGTCTCGAGATTAAATGCCAGTAATGAACGTTTCTTATATCTGGTCGGACCAAGTCGAGTACAAAAGCATATTATTTCTTCAACGGGAATTAGTAATGGGACCGTAATATTTTCCGTATTCACGAGTCCTAATACTATTTTTCAGAATAATGAAGCGGAATTGTCCGGTGATGGTACAAAACTGGCTTGGGGTGTTTCTGACGATTTTTTTGGAGAAATAAATATTTTAACCTTAGACGCTAACGGTGATTTTGTAAGCAACCAGCTTTTAAACTTACCCGGTGGTACCCTTGGGGTTTGGGGGCTTGAATTTTCACCTTGCGGAGATAAGCTCTTTTTTAGTTCGGGGACAGCAGCCTCACCTTCGGCCAACGACGGCTTAAATGGCTATGATTTATCAACGGCTATTCCAACTTTTTTTCATATCCCAAATTCTGGGAGTTATACTAACACCCATTTGGAACTGGCTGTAGATGGCTACATCTACGCCACTTCTAATGCGGATTTAGCGGCCATTAATCCAGTCAACAATGCCCTTCGTACAGGTTTGTTAAATCTTAGTGGTCTTGCTTTTCCCTTGGGCTCACGGGTATTACCCGATCAAATTGATGCCGAACGTTTTTATGAAGTAGGAGATCTTTGGATTCCCGATGGTGGTGGTGATACTGGGCACGAGCCAGATATTGAATCGGTACACCTTTGGTTAGGGCGCGTTTGGAATTGTACAGACAACCCAAGTTGTGGTTCCAATCAGCCGCCAGAATATAAAATGTTCGGTAATAATTATATGCGTGTTCGTGTGAGAAATCGCGGTTGTGTGGATACAGAGCCTGCTCAATTACGCTTGTACTGGACACGCGCCCGGATTGATGAGGACTGGGATGAGGATTGGCTCGATCCGGCGCTCCGCCCCCAGAATCAAATCAATGGTTGCGCCGCTGGTGGTGAGGTTACGGTAGCTGCTGGCTCGGTCAATTCTCAACCCATTAATGTTCCTCCTATTCCTCCCGGTGGAGCCGTGGTGTTTACCCACGCCTGGCGGCCACCGAATGTCACCTGCTTTCCTCCCGGTTCTCCCGGTCAGTTTAACAATAATGGTGATCCACTAGTCTGTTATTTGGCCCGCGTCGAATCTCCGAATGATCCGATCAATAACGAACAATTTGGTCCGATTAAGCACAACATTTTTATGAGTAATAATGTGGCCACACGTAATAGTTATCTGGTTGATCTTAATCCTGTGAATATTATTGGACCCGGCGCACATATTGCCGTTGGTATCCTATCTGCACCTCACTTTAATTTGCGCTTCGCACAACTCGATCCAGGGGTTGGTAATTTCGGAGAACACGGTGACATCTATCTGCAATTAAGCGAAGACCTCTGGGAAGATTGGGTCGATGGTGGCATGTCCGGTGAAGGCATTGAAGTTACCGGGGAATACGAAGTCAGAGTAACCAATGCCAGCTTTGCTAATCTGGTGAATATTACTTACCGAGATGGACGCTACTACGTGATTCGACCTGAATTCCGACTGGCAGAAGGCACTGAGTTCGGAGAAGATCAAAGCTTCAGCTATATTTTGGATCATACCGATACGAACCATCCTGATGGTGGTAGTGCTGGGGTGTACGAAGTACGCATCAGTGAAGAGTGTCAAGTTGATGTGCCGTCCGAGTATATGGTTGCTGAACCGGGGGCTTGTACGCAGATTGGCGCACCAATTAGCTGTGATAACTGCGAAATTACCTGGGTGCCAGAGTATGGCTTATCTGATCCACACGCCGCCGTCACGGAAGCTTGTGTGGAAGAAACAACAGTTTATAAATTGACTGTTGTCAATAACGAAACGGGCTGTGAAACCTCAGAAAAAGTAACAGTCTACGTTGATGAAGGTCGACGTCGTACCGAGGAGGTAACCCCCACGGATTTGATGGTCAATGAAGTAATGGTCAGCCCGAATCCTCTCCAGGATCAGACGACTATTCATTACAAACTAGCTCAAGCTACTACCGTGAGTATTCGTCTTTTTGACAACATGGGGCGAGTAGTGGCACAGCCACTCAATCCTGCCCAACGTGAGGCGGGCTTGCACGCACAATCCATCGATGCATCGACTCTATCCGCTGGGATTTATCTCTGCGAAGTACAGCTCGGCGATAGCAAAAAGATTGTACGCTTAGTCGTGCAATAGTGATCCCTACTTAATTGACATGAGTTTGTCCCGTACGCGCGGGACAACTCTTTCTTTTTTCTAAAAACAAACTCAAGTGGTGATTGATAAGAGGAGAATATTGTAGGCAATCTGTGATTTTATTACACAAATTGGACGAATAACCTCTTCTTTAAATTGATCGCAACTTGTATAAATTAATATGCTTACTAAAATGAAAAATTATAATTGGTTACCAATATACAGTTTACTGATACTGATGTTTTTTTGGTCAAATTCACTATTAGCGCAGGAGGAAGCGGGGCCCATCTTTTCGGAAGATGCGTGGAATATGGAGGAACTAAACGATGAGCAAATGGTCCGACTTGAAGCTTTGCTCCAGAATCACAGCATGGAAGATATTATTCCAATTAAAATCAATCCTTTGGAGGATGTACAAGTTCAGGGACGCGTGGCACTGGATATCCCTGAAGACGAATGTGAGACAGGTATTTGCCAGTCCTATCGTATGGATTATGTTGGTCCCGGCAATTATTTTTGGTATGGCCGTATCATAGATAATGAAGAACTATGTGAATGCTTTAGCGGCAGCTTGTATCTCATGGCCCGTGAAGGCGAATATTACGGGGAGTTGCAAATGGATTTACAGCGTTATAATATTGTGGACCTTAGTGGGGAGCGACGGGTGCTGGTGAGATTATCTGAGGACGCAGCTGGGCATTGTCAATTGCCAGAGCAAGAATACGGGGGGGGAGAAGGCGGAATGATGAGTGAGGAGGAGTTACCGGAATTTGCAATTGATCGTACTGGAAACTGTGATATACGAATACTTTTTGTCTATACCAATGCCACTTTTAATGCTTTGGGAGGTAACGTCACACCAAATATTGACTTTAGAATTAACTATGCAAATCAGATTTTAGCCAATAGTGGTATTTCTTCCAGTCAATTACGCTTTGAGTCGGCTGGTTTTGCAACTATAAATATTAATGAAACCGGCGGGACTATGGGGAATTTACTGAGTACCTTTGCTGGACATCCAGATATTAGACCATTTACCGCAGGGAGCATTAATGGGAACTCTCTTTTGTGGATCAACGATGCAGATTTAGCAGTTCTTACCATTGATGGAAGTGCATTATCGGATCCATTAAATGACGCTGAGGGAATTGCCTTTTTAGGTCCAAACCAGGCCCTCCCGGTAACTGTTATACAAGGAGATGCTTCTTCTCAATCTTTTGCACATGAAATAGGGCATTTACTAGGTGCTGCACATGAACCTTGCATAGCTGATGATCCAGGAACTAATTGTTGTGATACACCTGGAAATGGTACACAACAATGTTTTGATACACAAGCTTCTTTTAATCATGGACATACTTGGACCGAGGTGCGTCGCAGATGGATTTGCCCGGATATAGAAACGCCTCGGAAGACAATCATGTATTCAAGAAGTAGTCCAGATCGTATCGATTATATCTCAAATCCTAATGTTTCATTTAATAATAATGATACCGGAATTGCTAATGAGAGGGATAACGCGCGTATTTTGCGAGATAACGCTTGTACTGTCGCTAATTTCCGCCCCGATCCTAATAACTTTTATGTGTCTATCAATGGGCCGTCGACAGTGTGTGTTTATGACTTTGCCTATTTAAATGTTACGCCCTTTAATGCACCGGGGCCTTACAATTATCAATGGTTTATTGATATGTCCACGACGCCTGCCTCTACCACTAATTCGCTATCGGTAGATGCTTTGAACTACAGCGCGGGCGATGTCATTAATGTACGTGTAGATGTAACGGCCGGGCCGAATGGTAATTTATTCGATCAGGACTTTTTACAAATTACGGTGATTGATCCTCCCAATGGCGAAATTGCCTGTATGCAATCTGAAGCTGTAACGCAGCCGGATGTTGTGACCTCTTTTGAAATCATCCCCAATCCGTTCCGGGAGAGTACCCAAGTTAATTTTACTTTGGAAACCGCACAAAATATCAGTTTACGCTTGTTCGATAGTACGGGCAAAATGATACATATCCTGGAAAGCACCTATTTAGGTGAGGGGCAGCATTTTTATCAGATCGATCAGTCTATGGTTCCTGCAGCCGGAATTTATTTTTTGCAGTTTGCAGGTGCAAACCAGTCTTTTAGTCGCCGTCTGGTAGTTTATAAGTAATATTGTTAAAATAGAATTTTATTGAGCAGGGTATATTAGCCCTGCTCTTTTATTATAAAGAATAAATAATACTAATTTAATAATGCGCACATTTTGAAATATAACTGTCAAAAGTCTTGATTTAAAATTGGAATTATTAATAAAAGTATTTATGTTTGTTCCATCGCCTTATAACAAACAGTTACTATCTACATAATCATTCTGCTTAACTGTTCTTCGCCTTAATTTTCATAGCCTTCATATTCTTTGGGTACTGTTTTACCCAAAATAGCCACTGTTATCTTACTATAGCTGCATTCGTTTGAATGTTGGTATAATTTGTTAATGATCTCAATCTATCGCTTATTGACTTGCTGGTCGATAAGACGAATAGACCCTGTAACTCAATTGCATTGTTGACTAGTGATTGATTTTGCTAGCACTTAGGATGTATTTATTAGCAATAAATGCACGTAAATAGTATTGCCCAAATAGAAACAGCAAAAACGATTGTTTAGAGCATTTTTTAACTTCAATAATT
Source organism: Saprospiraceae bacterium (assembly GCA_028285085.1). Classification (GTDB taxonomy): domain Bacteria; phylum Bacteroidota; class Bacteroidia; order Chitinophagales; family Saprospiraceae; genus JAHDHW01. The sequence goes on from JANQQI010000022.1 coordinate 50,896, forward strand.
TTTTTATGAAAAACCTGTTTTCCTATTTTATTATTCTATTAACGGCATTTTTTCCGTTAGGTCATGCCTTAGCTCAGGCGCCACAGTGGTTTGTGCCTCCACGTGTGCTTGATTTCTCTGGTGCCTCAGTGACGACTTCCACGGTATCGAGTGTTACCGGAACGGATGCCTCCCATGCTGCTTTTGATGACAGCGGTAATTTGTTGTTTTATGTGTTTGGTGATGAGATTCGCGATGCCTCTGGTAATTATGTGAGCAATCTTTTCAACACGCCAATTGTTTATCAAGATGAATTAGCCATTATTCGCGTTCCGGGCAGTTGCAATAAATTCTATGTGATTTATGCAATGCCAACTCCTTTTGCATTTTCGGATCTGCGATACTCGATCGTAGATGTAAGCGGCACCTCAGTTACTGTAGCTACCGGTAATGCTAACGTTAATTTTGGAAACGGTGGATATGAATTTAGCACATTTGCGATTGGAAAGTTGAAAACCAATGACACCCGCTTCCTCTACGTTTGTGGGCCAACCATTGCCAAGCGATTTACGATCTCAAGTACCGGGATTAATTCAGCTACAACCATCATTTCGACCGGAGTTAATGGAGGTGGTTCACTGAATTATTGGAACACTGAGCTAGAATTATCTCCGGATGAGTTGAAATTGGCTTGGGGAGATAGAAACAGCAACGAAGTAAATGTTGTCACCCTCAATTCAAGCGGTGCTTACTCTAGTCATCAAACGTATAACGTACCGAGTACTTCCGACATTGGAGGTTTGGAATTTTCCCCGAATAGCAACAAAATTTTTGTAAGTACTGGTAATTCTTTTTCTAGTGGGACCAACGATGGTCTAAACGTGATTAACTTGACGGGTGGTACCACTCACGTACATATTGGAAGTTCTTCCAGTTATAGCGCCTCTCACATTGAATCGGCAGTAGATGGTTTGCTATATGTCACTTCAACCTCTGATTTGGCTTCAATCAATCCTACTACGAATGCCTTAAATACCGGAGTTCTCACTTTCACTACCGCACCTTATTCCAATGGTTCTCGTCAACTACCCGATCACGTGGACGATGAGGGGTATTTCGCTGGGGCCGGAGCGGACCTCTGGATTATGGATAGTAGCCAAGATCAAGGAGATGAGCCAAACAATATTGGTTCAATCTGGGAAGGTGACGTTTGGAACTGTGAAAACACCCAGACCTGTCTCTCCAATGAGCCACCGGAATTCAAAAACAACAGTGACAACTACATGCGTGTGCGTGTAAAAAATCGTGGTTGTATCACCTCTCAGCCCGCTGATTTATTGATGTACTGGACGCGTGCGCGTACCGGCGAAATCTGGGACGGCCACTGGCTCGATCCTGTGCACCGCCCCGCTAATGTAGTGAATGGCTGTGCCGCTGGAGGTGAAGTGACCGTACTGTCTGGTCCTGGCGCCGTGTCAGACCCCATTACGATTCCTGCTTTGGCACCCGGTGCTTCGCAGATATTTACCAAAGGCTGGCGTCCACCGGATCCCGCTTGTTTCCCCGGTGGTATCCAATTGAATGGCTATCCCATGGTCTGCTTCCTGGCTCGTATCGAATCAACAGAAGACCCCATGGCCAATGAACAATACGGTAATATTGCCCCGAACGTGAAGAATAATAATAACATTGCTACTCGCAACAGCTACGTGACGAACCTTGATCCGAATAACATCATTGGCGGTGGCGGTGGTATTTGGGTCCACGAATTGATGGATATCACCCACTTTAACCTGGAATTTATTGATATCTCTGTCGAACCGGGTCGCTTCACCGAAGTAGGGAGCATCCGCCTTCAACTGAGCGCAGATCTCTGGAATGACTGGGTAGGTAGTGGTATGGAAGGCGAAGGTGTTGAGATCGCTGGAGAATACGAAGTGATGGTGAATAATGCTTCCAATGCAGTACTTTACAATATTCCTTATCGTGAAGATGCAGAGTACACCGTGTCGCCAGTATTCGAAGCAAGTTCAAGCTACGAATTCGGTGAGGAGCAAACGTATCGCTTCATGATTCAGCACAATAGCGATGCGGATCCTTATGGAAATAGCGCCGGTGTTTACGAAGTGCGTGTTAGCGACCAATGCCACCTCAATATCCCTAGTGATGCGGTAGTAGCCGAACCAGGGTCTTGCACTACTATTGGTACACCGCTCAGTTGCACCAACTGCGAAGTGTACTGGGAGCCTCAAGAAGGTTTGTCTGATCCTTATTCACCAGTTACCGAAGCTTGTGTGGAAGAGAATCGTACCTATCGTTTGACAGTAATCAACAATGAAACCGGTTGTGAAGTCTCTGATGTTGTAGACGTATTCGTGAATGACGGACGTCGCCGCGATGAAGTAGTTGTACCATCTACTTCTGAATCTGTAGTGGTGTCACCGAATCCATTTACGGATCAAACAACGATCAATTTTACGATGGCTACCGAAGGAGTGGTGAATATCCGCGTATTTGATCTGCAGGGTAAGTTATGGGCACAACCACTGGTTAATGACCGTCGTTCTGCCGGATTACACAGCGTATCAATGAATGCGGCTCAACTTGCACGAGGCGTTTATGTATGTGAAGTACAAATGGGTGAAGTAACGGAAACCGTTCGCTTAGTTGTACAATAAGACTAATTAAGACTTTAGGCCAAAAGCAATGCTTTTGGTCTAAAGTCTATTACAAATACAAATCACCAAGAGGTAAGCTTGGATGTGCACTCAAAAGTTTTCTACCAGGCGGTGATCCCAAACACACAAAAACACTCTCCTCAAAGCCCATTCTTCTTTCTGCTTTTCAACGGTATTTATTTTTTCATTTCACTGGCTGCTCTTGTTCAGTTACCGAGTAGTTATAAGCTTGATTGGATAATTCTTTCAATTTGGAGAATCAAGTTAAAACTGATCTATCACGGAACAAGATGTTGTCGTGATCAAAAACGTTTATTATGAAAATGACCGTAATTCTAAAAAACATTCTTTACCTCCTGGCCTGTACTTTTTTACTGGCTGCACAACCTCTAAATGCTCAAGAAGAAGCTGGCCCCATCTTTTCTGAAGACGAGTTCCTTTTAGAAGAATTAAGCGATGAGCAATTACACCGTCTGGAGGGCATCCTCCAAACTTATTCGATGGAAGACATTATTCCAATCAAAATTAATCCATTGGCAGATGTCCAGGTCGATGGCCGGATAATGGTAGATATCCCCGGTGATGATTGTGAAGGAAGAATCTTCCGTAAAAAAGGCCAGAAGTATGCCTCCGCTGAGGAATTTACCTGGTATGGTCAAATTGAAAATTATGCTGATTTATGTGAATGTACTTACGGTGGAATGATGATTATGGCCCGAGCAGGAGAGTATCTGGGCCAAATTCAAATTGAACAGAACTTTTATGATTTGGAAGACTTAGGCGGTGGAAAGAGGATATTACTACGTCGGCCTGAAGGTCTTATTGAAACAACTTGTGCGCTTACCCTTGAGGGGGATGGCTCCTCCGGAGAGAATAATACAGGAATGCAAGAAAATGAAAATGGACAAAATGCTGCAATTGATCGCGATGGAAATTGTGATGTCAGGGTATTGGTAGTATTCGCTGTTCAGGCCCAGGCTAATACTGCTAATCCCGCTAACCTCGCTAATTTTGATATTGATTTTACTAATCAGGCGCTTAGGAATAGTGGCGTTAGTTCGAATCAATTGAACTTTGTTTTAGCCGCAGTCGAACCAATAAACATTGATGAAACTGGACTCACCATGAACCAGGCTGTAAACGCAGTGCTATTAAATGCTCCGGCAAGACGTGATTTTCATGATGCCGATATCGTCGTTATGATTGTTGATCGTAGTACGATGTCGGCTGGCAATGTAGGGGGTATCACTGCGGCGTTGGGGCCTATCGATGCTCTTGCCTATTCTGTAGCTCCCCGCTTTTCGGGTGCGCAAACCTTTGCCCATGAGGTAGGACACATTATGGGGGCTGCTCACGAGCCATGTGTTGCCGATGATGCTGGTGCTAACTGTTGCGATACTCCAGGAAATGGCTCCGGACAGTGTTTCGATACCCCCGCTTCTTTTAATCATGCACATACTTGGACCGAAGTGCGTCGTCGATGGTTGTGCCCGGATATCGAAACCCCCAGAAGAACTATTATGTATTCTGCCGGTGGGCCTGATCGCATTGATCAATACTCAAATCCTAATATCGATCTAAATGGAGATGCTACTGGTATCGCAACCGAAAGAGATAATGCACGGACTTTGCGCGATAATGCTTGTATCGTAGCGGCCTTCCGCCCCGATCCTAGTTTCTTTTACGTCCGAACGCAAGGTGAGAATTTTGTTTGCCAAACCGGTGCAGAAGTCATTCACGCCGTTCCGTATAATGCTCCTGGTCCCTATACCTATACTTGGTATGTCGGCACATCTACCACACCCGCTGGTACAGGACCTAATTTTACGGTTTTCGGGACTCAGTATAATGTAGGCGATGTGATTGATTTGCAAGTCGACGTTACGGCGGCGGGAGGTACTTTAAGCGCTTCTTGGTTCCATCAGTTGACGGTAGTGCTACAGGGATATAATGGTTTTGCTTGTGCCTTATCGGAAGAAGTAACCGAGGATGCGCTTGAGCAATCTTTCGAGATCATGCCGAATCCTTTCCGCGAAAACACACAAATTGCTTTCACTACAGAGACGGCCCAACAGGTACGCTTGCGTCTATTCGATAGCACTGGAAAATTGATTCGTGTTTTGGAGGATGGCCAATTGGATGCCGGCCGGCATAATTATCAAATTGACCGTTCAGTGGTACCCGCCGCGGGGATTTATTTTTTACAATTTGATAGCGATGAACAATCGTTTAGTCGACGATTGGTGCTACAACAATAAGTAAAATAGAAGTTTGTATTTAAATTTTAAAATAAGCTAAACTTATATTAGACCCCGGGGATTTTTCCTGGGGTTTTTTGTTTGAATTATTTTTAATTTTATTACCCTCGCACATTGTTTTTTATTAATGCTTTTTTGAAAAAAAACAAAATAATTTATTTGGTTACGAATTCTATTTTATATAATTTTATAAGCAGAACAAACAGCTACTCCCATACCTCTGTTTTAGTTTTCACATCCAGGGAGTTTATTAAAGCCTTTCACGTATTATTATAAATAATCCACAATTAGAAAAGAAGACACCTTTCTTCTTGCCCAAGTCCTTTTGCTCTCACATTCAGATACACAAAAAACTGATTAACAATTTATTGCGATAGTCGCATGCTTTAGACCCGTGTGCGTCATCAAACGGCTAAGGAGGTACACTCTACCACCTGTTGAGCTCGTGTATTTATTTGAAAAATAAATGCCTGTACTCGACCTGGAAGAGTTATGCCTGGGTCTCCCTGAGTCGATGCTTACTATATTGATTTTAATTAAAAACTTAACTGAAAATGAAAATTAAATGCTTATTACTATTTCTATTTTTGCCATTTTTAATGGCTGCCCAAAATGAGGATCGACCAATTAAAGATCGGGTTGATTTTTATAAACGGATTGCGAGTGAAGTTTACCAGGTGAAATTGTTTGGTGCCGCAGAAAATTCTGCCAGAGCCCTTCCTGATTTAACTGATGAATTAGTGCAAGGTGCCGTCGCTGAATTTGATACCGAAATCGCTCGGACCCTGCTCGATAATTCTACGCCTTACCTTGAAATTGAAATCCCCAGCCCGGATGCGCGCCAGAGTATTGTACTGGAAATGGTGCCTTATGACGTGTTTACCACCGGAGCTAGAATTCGCACCAGCGAAGATCCCAATACCGCTATCGACTACCAAGGTGGTTTGCATTTGCGCGGAGTGGTAAAAGGCGATGGTGGTTCCTTGGCGGCGATCAGTATTTTTGAAGATCAGGTCATGGGTCTCGTGGCGACTGAGACGGGGAATCTGGTGATTGGAAAGCTCGATGGTCGGGAAAGCACCCACGTTATTTATTATGATAAGGATTTTACTTTACCTTATGATTTTGAGTGTGGAACCGAGGATGATCGTCATACTTACGCAGAAGAAGAGCTGGAAGGGGGGCATGGCCGAGCAGCAGGCGATTGTGTCAAGATTTACGTGGAGGTTGACGATGATATCGTTACCCACTTTGGTAGCGTATTTTCGGCTACGAATTATGTCACGGGCTTGTTTAACCAATCCTTTGTGATCTATGATAATGAGAGTATCACCATGGGGATTTCGGATATGTTCCTTTGGACAACGACTAGTCCTTATACCGGTGGTGGCTCTGCTGCCATGCTAAATGCCTTCCAAGCTAATACCGGTGCTTTTGACGGTGATCTTGGGCACTTAGTATCACTCAAAGGCGGTGGTGGACGAGCGGCCGGCTTTAGCGGCATTTGCAATACTAATACTGATTTGAGTCTGTGCTATAGTGGTATCGCTACCACTTACAATAATGTACCCACTTACTCTTGGTCCGTAATGGTCGTAACCCACGAAATGGGGCACCTGCTGGGATCACGTCATACCCATGCTTGTGTGTGGAATGGCAACAGTACGGCTATTGATGGTTGCTCTGGCTTTACAGAAGGTTCTTGTGTGGTTCCTGGTTCACCGGCTGGTGGAGGAACTATTATGAGTTATTGTCATATCGATCCGGTAGGTATCAACTTTAGTCTTGGTTTTGGTACGCAGCCCGGTAATGTGATCCGCAATACAATTGTTAATGCAACTTGCCTATGCTCCACTTGCCGTAACCTTGATCTGTGGATCGCCGATAGTAATTTGGATGTCGGAGACGAACCTAATACCATTGGTTCGATTTGGCAAGGGGATATCTGGAATTGCCAAGATAATCCCAATTGCCTCTCAAATGAAAAGCCAGAGTACAAAGTCTTTGGGAATAACTACATGCGCGTACGTGTACAAAATCGGGGTTGTCAGACTTCTCCGGCAGCGGTACTGCACATGTATTGGACGCGTGGGCGGAGCGGCGAATTCTGGGATGGTCATTGGTTAGATCCAGTCCACCGACCACTCAATGTCATCAATGGCTGTCCGGGAGGAGGAGAAATCACGGTCCTTCCTGGTCCGGGGGCAGTATCGAATCCGCTTACTATTCCGGCCTTGGCACCAGGTGCCAGTGTTATTCTGACGAAGAGTTGGAAACCTCAGAACCCAACTTGTTATCCTTCTGGCACTCCAGGTATGTTCAATGGTGCCGGTGAGCCGATGGTCTGTTACTTAGGTAGAATCGTTTCGGCTGATGATCCGATGTTTGATGAGCAGTATGGTCCAATCGCCCCCAATGTGCGCAATAATAATAATATTGCCACCCGAAATAGCTATTTGGTAGATATGAATCCAAATAACCTTGTCGGTCATGGAGGTCACATCTTATTAAACTTCGACGAATTTATTCCTGATTTCTTTGGTGTACGCTTCAGACCTATTGGTCCATTCCCGTATCCTTTTGCTGAGGTGGGGCAAATTCGCTTGCAACTGAGTCCTGATTTATGGGCAGATTGGGCTGCTGGCGGTATGCAAGGCGAAGGCATTGAGGTGTTGAATGAAGGTCAGATTAGCGTCAACGGTGAAGGTGGTGTCACGCTTTACAATGTGATGTATCAACCAGATCGTAACTATGTCATCGAACCAGTATTTGAAGCGAACAACTGGACTTATTTCCCCGATGAAGCAACGACATTTACTTACCAGATCGATCACTTTAGCGATCTGGAGCCAGATGGTAACAGCGCTGGTGTTTTTGAAGTACGCGTCAGTTCTGATTGTCGCATCGATATGCAAAATCAGTATTTAATCGCTGAGCCTGGCCAGTGTGTCACGATCGGTGCTGCGATTAACTGCCCGAGTTGTGAATTTTCTTGGGAGCCTGCTGATGGCTTATCAAATCCATACGGTGCATTCACGGATGCTTGCTTAGAACAAACGACCAATTACGTCCTTCGCATCTCTAATCCGGATACAGGCTGTGAAATCGTAGAGGAAGTAACCGTTTATGTTGGTGCAGAGCAGCGCGATGAGAACGGTCAATTATTGGTTGGTGCGGGTAAAGTGACGATGGATCCTAATCCGTTGAAATCATCTACCGTGATTACCTTCGAAATGGCAACGGAAGCGCGAGCCAGTATCAATATTTACAATGTCAGCGGAGAACTGGTGGCCCGGCCATTAGTCAATGAACTGCGACCTGCCGGTATTCACCAATTGACTTTTGATGCGGCACAGCTGGCAAGTGGGGTTTACTTCTGTGAAGTGCAAATGGGCAATACTACAGAGACGCTGAAGATGGTAGTACAATAAGTTACTGCATAAATGTTTTAGGATAATAATCCCCAGACTATCGTGACCTGGGTACAAGTGAAGGCTGGCCATTGTGGCTGGCCTTTACTTTTTGATTTCCGTATCGATTTGGGCGATGATACTTTGCGCTTCTTCATCCATTTCTTGGTACAATTCCAAAACGAATTGATTGTATTGTTGCCCGAGGAACAGGTTGTTAATGACGTCGTGTTGCTCGTAGAGGTTTTCGAAATCAATGATTCGAAAGTCGTCGTACAAGATAAAGTAGCGAATCATAAACGGTTTGACGAAGACTTCGTAGTGATTGAGATAGTCTTTTTCGTTGATAAGGACCCACTCTTGCTGGATGTCGTAGTACTTTGAAATTTTCAGGCGCAGAGAATCATTTTTGATGAGGTCGAACCCGCGTGATTTCAGCGTCTCGTAGGGAGCAGAATTAATGACAAAGGAGGTCGTACCGCGCAGATAAGCAATTTTGGGAATCAGCGTATCAGCGGGTGGTTCCTGACGATCAATGGCGGTGAGCAAGGCTTTGAAAGCATAGATACGACCTTCGTAGCCAATGATATTATTTTGAATATCATCACGGTCTTTTTCAATACCATTTTTAATCTCCTGGAGCATCTTAACTTCCAGTTGATTGAGCTTGCGCGATTCATTCCAGTTATTAAAACCAATCGCTAGGCTAATACCGATAAAAATGAATAGTATTTCCCGAAATGCGGCTTTCCAATCAATTTTAAACATCCCCTAATTTAAACAATCCATTCAAAATGGAAGGGCGTGGTGGAAAATGGAGGAGGAGAGAAGGCCTATTACGGTAAATCCCGTCCAAGATTAAACCTGAACGGGATTTCATATTGTAAAGTAATTGGAATATCGTTATTCACGTAAGAAGAACAGCTCACCATCTTCACCTACACTTACCATCACACTCAGTTCGCCGCTGTTTTTCTCTTGCTGACGATAGCGTGCCACATAATCAGCGCTGCAGATGACCTCACTGCTAATTTCCCCAAAATTTCGTGGATAGTGATCTTGATGGAAATCAGCTGAAGTAGCTAGAATGGGATGCCCCAATTGATCAATGAGTTGCTGACAAAAAGGATCCTGCGTGATGCGGAAAGCGACGAAGCCTTCCTCTCCCTGAAGCTCTTGCGGCAAATTCGCCACTTGATCAAAGAGAATCGTCAAAGGTCTTTTGTGGTAAGCCAGTAAGGTGTCAATACGGGGATGAACGTGCCGCACGTGTTGTTTGAGCATGTCCAGGGATCGAACCAATACTGTGAATTCGGAAGCCGGATGCTTGGCTTTCAAACGGCGCAATCTGATCACTGCCATGGGGTTTAAAGCATCACAACCAAGTGACCATACTGTATCAGTAGGAAACAACACGGTGTCTCCTTGCTGAAAAATGCCGGTAATGTTATCCAGCATTTCCTTTTCGAACATAAAAGTTTTTACATTTGTTGCTGCCATAGCTTTTCAAAAACTTAAGTAAGTAGATAGTTGTTAAGACTGAACGTACGACTTCAGCCATTTGTTAATCGTCAACTGCTTATTACGCGAAAAAAGCAAAATTTGATCCAATTCGCGACAAAGTGTCTTTAATGGCTGCGCAATATAATAAATTCGGTTTATGTTAGTTAAAGACAGTACATTGAGGTAAAAGCGTTGGTTTGTTTCGAAGAAAAATTTAAGTTTATTCTCTAATCGGACCTCAAATGTCATAATTTTCTGTCTTTACAGGTCCAAGATTTAACTCGAAGCGTTGAAGCGAATTGCAAATTACATCTTGGTCGTTTTGTTGACGACCGTTGCCCAAAACTTATCCGCCCGCCATATCATTGGCGGTGAGATCACCTACGTATGTAATGGCAACGGGAATTACACTTTTACAATGTACGTCTATCGGGATTGTAGTTCTTTTGGTGCAGACTTTGACGAACCTGCGATTATTACCATATACCGCCAAGATGGCTCGAGCTACACCCTGGAACAAAACCTTGAGGTATTCATTTTTGGAGAAATCAATACCATTCCTGCCGACGATAATCCTTGCTTACTGGTTCCACCCGGCGTTTGTGTAGAAGAAGCGCGCTATCAATTTGATATTAATTTACCGGTGTCGAGCACAGCAAGCTACCACGTGGTCTACCAACGGTGTTGCCGTAATAATACCATTACCAATATTGTTGATCCACAGGATGCTGGGGCCACCTATACTGTAGAGCTGACCCCCGAGGCACAACAAGTTTGTAATAACAGCCCAGTCTTCAACAATTTTCCACCAATCGTCATCTGCGCCAACGAGCCTCTGGTTTTTGACCACGGTGCGACGGATTCAGATGGAGATCAATTGGTGTATGAGTTTTGTAATCCCTTACTGGGAGGTGGTGTTTTTGGAACACAGGAGAATCCCGGTGATCCAACCGAATGCAGCGGTGTAGCACCTAATCCTGCCTGTCCACCACCTTTTGATCTGGTGCCGTTCCTTTTCCCGGACTACGATGCGCTTAATCCAATGGGAGGTGCTCCCCAGGTGGAGATTGATCCCAATACGGGATTAATTACCGGGACACCCACGATTCAGGGACAGTTTGTGGTGGGGGTTTGTGTCAGTGAATTTCGTAATGGTGTGTTGTTGAGTACGGTGCGACGTGACTTTCAGTTTAATGTGACCAGTTGTGAACCTACAGTTCTGGCTCAGATCGATTACGATGAATTGATCAATGGCGATGCTTTCGTGATTAATTCTTGTGGTACCGAAACGGTGACTTTTGATAACTTGAGTATTCAGGAGCAATTCATAGAGGAGTTCTTTTGGGAGTTCGAAATTGATGGCCAAACAGAAACCTTTACGGATTGGGATCCCACGATCACTTTCCCGGGCTTAGGCACCTACCAAGGTGTTCTAGTCCTCAATCCGGGACTGACCTGTGGTGATACGGCCGATATCTTTGTGAATGTCTTCCCGGATATTGAATCTGAGTTTGAATTTGAGTACGATACTTGTGTGGCCGGACCAGTAGTATTTACTGATTTGTCCTTTTCTGATGCCGGACCAAACACCATCACCGATTGGGAATGGGATTTTGCCGGCGTTGGCTCATCAACCGAACAAAATCCGTCCTTTCAATTTATGAGCCCGGGGGACTTGCCCGTATCGCTCACCGTGACGGATATCAATAATTGTGTTGAAACCGAAACGCAGATTATACCGTGGTATCCAGCTCCGGCGGTGATCATCGTCGAGCCAAATTCGTTTATTGGTTGCGAACCAATGGAGGTATTTTTTAATAACCTATCCTTTCCGATTGATTCGACCTACGACATCGTCTGGACCTTTGGAGATGGCACCACGAGTAATGAAATTAGCCCGACCCATGTTTACGAGGAAGAAGGCATCTACGATATTTCGCTCGAAGTAACTTCACCTATCGGTTGCTTCGCTAGTGATGCATGGGACAATTGGATCACAGTTCGGCCGTCTCCGATTGCTGATTTTATTTATAGTCCGCAAGAGATCAGTAGTTTTGATCCTACGGTGACCTTCACAGATCAATCCATCGAAGCGAGTGCCTGGTATTGGGACTTCGATAATGAAGCCTTTTCCCTGGAAACCGATCCGGTGTATACATTTCAGGATACCGGCTTACAGGTCGTGACCTTGATTGTGACCCACGAGAGTGGCTGCCAAGATACGATGATCCAATTGCTGGATGTCGTTCCGCGCGTGACTTACTTTTTGCCCAACGCCTTCACGCCGAATAGCGATGATCTCAACGACTTTTTTCTAGGGACGGGAAAACTTGAGGGCATGACCAATTTCGAGTTGTTGATCTGGAATCGTTGGGGCGAACTGGTATTCGAAACGCGTGATCCTACCGAAGGTTGGAACGGCCAAAAAAATAATAATGGTGTGGTCTCTCCGAATGGTGTCTATGTTTGTATTGTCCGTTACACTGGACCTCGTGGTCAAGACTTCCTACTTAAGGGCTACGCAACGCTTGTCCGCTGATGCGTTACATTCTCCTGCCAGCCTGTGCCTGCAGGATGACATTTTTGTGGATTCTATTTCCAATGTCCCAGAATTCCCCTATCTTGAAAGTGCTTTCCCGCAGTTAAAATCAAGAAAGACCTTATTTCATAAAGCTACCCTGATCTAAAGCCAGCTGGATTTAGCTTTATTGTGGTGTCTTTAACTATCCATTATTTAGAGGCACATTCTAAAGCAATATTTAGATCAGTAGTCTGATTTATGGTTCAAAATGGTGGGAGAAAATTTTGTTTTACAAAACAAAATCGGATGTATTGCTTTTAAATTAAATCACAACTTGCATTAACGACCGAGCAAATACGACGTATCTTGGAAAATCATAACAAACTGAAACTAACGCTACTACTTGGGACACTATTGACCTTGCTGTCATATTATCCTCTCAATGCAGCTCACATCATCGGCGGAGAAATGACTTATGTCTGCGATGGACCCGACGCGGCTAATCCTGGCAATAATTATTACGTCTTTACGATGAAAGTATACCGGGATTGTGCGGGAGGAGGAGCTTCCTTTGATTCTGCACCGGGGGCCTTTACAAACGGGACAGTATCCGTTTATCTCGGTAGCAGTATGGTTCCATTTATCCCCCAAATTATACTTCCTCCGCCAGTCATTACCGATATCGATCCTGATGAGAGTAATCCTTGTGTTCTGGTGCCGCCAAATGTTTGTGTAGAAGAGGGCATTTATGTGTTTGAATTGAGCTTGCCGGTGGACGCTGGTGAAACTTATCATGTCGTTTATCAGCGTTGCTGTCGAAATAACTCCATCACTAATATTTTTAGTCCGGGAGAAAGTGGAGCGACTTACACTGTAGATATTACGCCTACTGCACAATTGGAGTGTAATAATAGCCCCGTTTTCAATGAATTTCCACCGGTAGTGATTTGTGTCAATGAACCTTTGGTTTTCGATCACTCTGCTACCGATAGCGATGGAGACCAATTAATCTATAGTTTTTGTAGCCCGCTTATGGGCGGAAGCACCACCAACGTAGCACCTAATCCAGATGAGCCACCCCCCTATGCCACAGTACAATTTATCCCGCCCGATTATAGTGCGCTTGCGCCGCTAGGGGGTGATCCTTTGGTGACGATTGATCCTAGTACGGGTTTGATCACCGGAACACCCACCATACAGGGGCAATTTGTGGTGGGGATATGTGTACAGGAATTTCGGAACGGAGAGTTGATTAGTGAAATTCAACGTGATTTTCAATTCAATGTCGCATTCTGTGAACCTGTGATCAACGCCAATATCTCAGAGGGTATACAAGCTGGTGACTCGTTTACTTATACCAGTTGTGGCGATACCACCTTTACGTTTATTAATCAAAGTACCGACGAAAGTTTCATTGATAGCTATCTCTGGTCTTTTGATGTCAATACGACTAATCCACTGACTTTTGACTCACGAGATGTTACGATGACTTTTCCGGGGGCAGGTGCCTATTCTGGTACGATGATCGTCAATCCTGGTACGCAGTGTACAGATACTGCAAATATCAATGTCTTTATCTCCGAGCCGATTGAAACGGATTTCATGTTTGAGTATGATACCTGTGTTGCCGGCCCGGTCACTTTTACCGATTTATCGGCTCAGGGAACCTTCCCATTGGAAGAATGGTTCTGGGAATTTGGCGATGGAGATACCTCTTCGGCCATCGATCCGATCCACGAATACGAAGAACCCGGCGATTGGCCCGTTCAACTGACCGTCACTGATAGCCTGGGCTGTGTTGGTACGACACAAGGGATCGTCACTTGGTTTCCTGTACCTCCGGTAATTATCGTCGAACCGAGTTCATTTGTAGGTTGCCCACCAGCAGAGTTGGAATTCCGCAATTTATCCACTCCGGTCGACTCTACTTATGATATTGTCTGGGATTTTGGTGATGGGAATGGAACTACTGCCATTAGCCCGTTCCATGTATATACTGAACCCGGGCTTTACGATGTTTCGGTAGAGATTACCTCACCGATTGGTTGTTTTACGAGCCGAACGTTCCCACGTTGGATCGATATTGATTCTCTACCCATTGCGGATTTTGAATTCCCACCGGATGATTATTCCAATTTCAACCCTACCGTCACTTTTACGGATAAGTCAATTCGTGCGGTGGAGTGGGATTGGTTTTTTGATGAATACGGCAGTACGATTGCGCAAAACCCCGAGTTTACCTTCCCGGATACCGGGATGATGGAGGTCGAACTGGTCGTAACCCACGTATACGGTTGTCAGGATTCGATCACTAAGATTGTGGATGTCGAACCCCAGATTACTTATTTTTTACCTAATGCATTTACACCGAATGATGATTCCGTGAATGAGTTTTTCCGGGCGGCTGGTTTTTTCCGTGGTATTCGAGATTATGATCTAAAAATCGTTAGCCGCTGGGGAGAGATCGTTTTTGCGACCAGTAACCCTTCCGAAGGCTGGAACGGTAGGAAAGATAATGTCGGGAAACGTTTACCGAACGGTGTTTATCCCTATGTGATTAATTTTGTGGGGCCGAGAGGCCAACCACACCAATATACCGGCTTTGCGACCTTGATTCGTTAGAGCAACGGTGAGACTGGTCATGGCCAATTGTCTCGCTACCAATTTTTGCAAAATCGGATATCTTGTATTATTCTGACAAGACGCGATCAACCATGCTTATGCACGTCCGATCTCATACCAACTTTTTTAATACTTCTTTTTTTAAAAAAGTCATTATTCTACTGCTGCTCTTGAGCCAATCTGGGCTAGTTAGTGCGTATCACTTAATCGGTGGAGAGTTATACTATGAATGTTTAGGCCCCGACCCGAACAATCCTGGTAATCAGTTGTATCGGCTCATTCTAAAAATCTATCGGGACTGTGCAGGAGGCGGTCAGGATTTTGATTCTTTACCAAATGGCCCTGCGATAGGAACCGTGACGGTATATCGCGGCAATGATCCCACTCCTTTTATTACCACCATTGAGATTCCGGCACCCGATGTCATTTTTTTGGAACCTGATGCGGGGAACCCTTGCTTGGTCGTTCCCCCAAATTTATGCGTGCAGGAAGGCGTTTATGAGTTTGTCCAAAGCCTGCCGATTAGTGATGAGAGCTACTATATTACTTATCAGCGTTGCTGCCGTAATGCGACCATCAATAATATCTACGATGCATTTGAAACCGGTGCAACTTATACCATTGAGTTGACACCAACGGCTCAAGCGACCTGTAATAATAGTCCGACCTTCAACAACTTCCCGCCCATAGTCATTTGTGTTGGTCAAAATATAAATTTCGATCATTCGGCATTTGATGAAGAAGGTGATCAGCTCATTTATACTTTTTGTAGTCCACTCAAAGGGGGCGGGCTTTACGGTGGCGGCTTGGCGGGGGATGGCCTTTACCCAGACCCGGATTTACCACCACCTTACGAAGGGGTCGATTTTATTCTTCCGGATTACAATGAATTAGCACCGCTCGGCGGAAACCCTGTGGTGAGTATTGATCCACAAACAGGACTCATTACCGGGATTCCTGAGATACAGGGACAGTTCGTGGTTGGTATCTGTGTGGAGGAATATCGCAACGGGGAGCTCCTGAGTACAATACAACGGGACTTTCAATTTAACGTCGCTTATTGCGAGCCGGTGGTTGTAGCCGATTTGATCGGTGAACCGATCGATGACCTCTACACTTACGAAAGCTGTGGAGAAACAAGTTTTTTTATCGAAAACCTCAGTTACCAACAGCAATTCATTGAATCTTATCTCTGGGAAATTCAGGTGAACGGCCAAACGCAAACCTTTGATAGCCCGGATTTAAATATTGACTTTCCGGGGCCGGGCTATTATCCCGGGCAGTTAATCATTAACCCTAATACCCAATGTACGGATACCGCAAAGATGGCTTTTAATGTGGCCGCCCCACCGGTAGCGGATTTTAGCTTTGAATATGACACTTGTGTAATCGAGCCGGTTATATTCACTGACTTGAGTCAACCGGGCACCTATCCCATAAATGACTGGCAATGGCAGTTTGGTGACAGCCGGGATACTAGCCTTGTCTCACCTGACCACTTGTACGCCGAGCCAGGGGATTATAGCATCCAGTTACTCGTTACCGATGAAGTGGGGTGCGTAGATTCTCTGTCTCAAATGCTGAGCTGGTATCCGGCGCCGCCTTTGATTGTCGTGGAGCCAAGCAGTTTTTTGGGCTGCCCACCGGTAGATATCTATTTCAATAATCTGACGGCCCCCATTGATGAGACCTACGAAATTATTTGGGACTTTGGTGACGGTGGTGTTTCCGATGCCATTAGTCCGAGTTATACTTACACCGCGCCGGGGACCTATTCGATTGAATTAGAAATTACTTCACCCATAGGTTGTACCATCGAGCGTAGTTATCCAAATTGGATTTTTGTAGATTCATTACCGGTAGCGGATTTTGACTTTCCGAGGATGCCCTTTTCTAATTTTGAACCCACGGTTGCTTTTCAGGATGCATCCGTTCGTGCGGTGGAGTGGGACTGGCGCTTTGGGGATTTTGGTAGCTCCATTATACAAAATCCCGAATATACTTTCCCGGATACCGGTGAAGTGGAAGTCGAACTGATCGTGACCCATCTCTACGGTTGCCACGATACATTGGTACAACGGATTGATATTGAACCGCTCATCACTTATTACCTACCTAATGCCTTTACCCCAAATGGCGATGGGAATAATGAATTTTTCGGTGCGGCGGGATTTTTCCGTGGGATTCGCAACTATGAAATGGTCATCTTCAACCGCTGGGGAGAGGTCGTTTTTTCGAGCCAATCACCGGAAGAGGCCTGGAATGGCCGTAAGGAAAACAGTGGAACCTTGGCGCCTAACGGGGTTTACCCTTACGTGGTGAATTTTGATGGCCCGCGAGGACAACCTCACCAATACCGAGGTTTTGTGACTTTGCTTAAGTAGAAAGACATCAGAATTAAGCCTATTATTGGCTTAAGGTACTGATTATCAGAGTTGTAATGGGGCTTAAAAGTATTGCTTTCAAATAGTCATATTTTTTTCGGATTTTTATAAAAATAAATCCATATCTTTGCAGTCCAATTTTAAATCGTTATTAACACAAAATTTAAGAAGAGATGGACGCGATTAAATATGTACAGGATATGTACACCAGAAATGACCATCCAAGCTTTCGCCCGGGCGATAACGTAGTCGTGAACTACAAGATCGTGGAAGGACAGAAAGAAAGAATCCAGGCTTTCCGTGGTGATGTGATCCAAATCAAAGGATCAGGTTCTACCAAAACCTTTACCGTACGAAAAATGTCGAACGGTGTTGGGGTTGAGCGTATTTTTCCATTCAACGCTCCCGGTATTGTGGATATCAAAGTATTGAAACGCGGTAAAGTAAGACGCGCAAAATTATATTACCTACGTGATCTCGTTGGTAAGAAAGCGCGCATCAAAGAACGCAAATTCATCAAATCAGATGCATAAAAAAAAGCCTCATCGCACCACGATGAGGCTTTTTTCTTGTCCTTTCCTTCCTATTCTACCCTTTATCCATTTTTTCAACATCAATCAACATTAACTCCGTCGCCACCTTGAAGTTTTGCTCACCTACCTTGGGCAAGCGATAAGCGGTCCATTCCGTAGTACAGCTTACCAAGCGATAATCTTCGGCGGTACCGAGCATGACTGGCATGTTGAATTCCGGGATAGTTCTTGCCCAACGACATTTGACAATCCATTGGTCGTCCGTACTGTCCACGGTGTATTCTAATTTGGGAATCTGCGGAAATTGCAGGTATTGTCGGAAAAAGGCGTCGATGAAATCGCGATCGCTCTTGGCTTTGACAAAGTCAATGAAATCTTGCGTGCGAACGGTAGAGATTGCATGTTTTTGATAGAAGGATTTTAAAATATCAAACCACAACTCATCATCTCCCAGACTATGACGTAGAGTGTGCAGCATCCAGGATCCCTTGAAATAATGATCGCTGCCCTGCCAATCTTCCCAATTCACATTCATGGGGCCGAGGATAGGTTCTTGATTTTTAATATAAACCCGGTTGCGGAAAGCGGCCAGATAGCGAACCGCGTCTTCGTAGCCGGAGGCGCATTCTACGTAGAGTGCTTCCATATAAGTCGTGAAAGACTCATTGATCCACATTTCGGCCAAATCCTGGCAGCCGACACTGTTCCCAAAGTATTCGTGCCCGGTTTCGTGAACGATGATATAATCCCAGTCCATATCACGCGGGATCATCCCGCCAAGATAACCGCGTAAGTAGCGATTACCGTACGCGATAGCACTTTGGTGCTCCATGCCGAGGTAAGGCGTTTCCACCAGCGCGTAGCCATCATTCCAAAAGGGATACTTGTCGAAATAGTGTTCAAAACATTGCAGCACACCTGGTACTTGCTCGAAATGCTTTTTGGCTTTACTTAGATTATCGCGTAGCACATAATAATCGAGCGGTAATTTCGAGCCATCATCGACCTGCAAGGTATCCGAGAAATGGGCGTAATCCGCAATATTGACGGTAACGTTATAATTATTGATTGGATAAGATACCCACCAATCAAAACGCTGGAATCCGTTGTCCAATGGGACGACTTGCTGCAAATTCCCGTTAGCCACACAGGTTAAACCTTCGGGGACGGCCACCCGGATGGCCATACTATCCGGCTCGTCACTAAGGTGATCCTTATTGGGCCACCAAAGACTAGCACCATCTCCTTCACAAGCCACACCGACCCAGTGTTGGCCACGCGAATCTTTTTGCCACACAAAGCCGCCATCCCAGGGCGGTTTAATAGCTTCGGTCGGTTGCCCGGCGTAATAAACGCGAAATTGCCCTCGACTACCGGCCACTTGCTTCGGAAAATCAATAAAGACGGCCTGATGGATACGCTCGTAGGCCAAGGTTTGTCCCTGATATTCGATGCGTTGGATCGTCATGTTTTCGTACAGATCAATCTGTAAACGCTTGAAATCCAACAAGCTTTGATAATGAATATCTACGAAACCTTCGATGAAACGACGAGCTGGATCAATGGTGAGCTCCAATTCATAAAAAGTAACATCGTAGCAAGTGCGCTCCAGGCGTAATTGCCCGCGCAAGCTATCCGCTTTGGTAAAATGATAATGTTGGTAAAAATCTTCCTGGGCCATTCCCATCAAGGTACTCAACCCGAAAAGCAAGCAAAATAGTAGTCGTTTATTGGTCATTGGCAGCGCGTCCTAGAGTCTTTTTAGCAGAGACATACATTAAATAATCGATCAGACGATCTGGGACCAGATATTTCAAAATGACAAATAGCCACTTTGCTCTGGCTATGATATAACGTGCACGAGGCGACGGGTGTTGGGCAATCCGTAATATTTTTTGTGAAACCCGCTCGACGGGAATGGCTTTGGCTTCCGTAGATTTAGTTCGACTGACGTGAGCCGCAATAAGTGGCTCATAGAAAGTCCCGGTGTAAGGTTTGACCTCTGCCAAGGTCTTATCCCAGATAGGAGTCTTGACCGGGCCGGGCTCTACCACCACGACTTTGATACCAAAATGCACCAACTCTCGGCGGAGTCCATCCGATAGACTTTCGAGTGCAAATTTTGACATGCAGTAGGGCCCCAATAATGGAGAAGTGAAAAGCCCGGCAACTGAGCTGACGTTGATGATTTTGCCAGGAGGGAAAGGGCTATTCGGCGCAGCGCCCAGCAAAGGAAGCAAAGCCTGCGTAACCCGTAATACGCCCATCACATTGACCTCAAATTGATATTGCACTTCCTCAACCGGAATATGCTGCAACGGCCCCGTTACGGCTAATCCGGCATTGTTGACTAGGAGACTTAAGCCATGCGTACCCACGGTGGCTTCTACTGTCTTTATGCTATCTTGGATCGCTTTTTCATCACAAACATCAAACTGCAAGGGAATACAGTCCGCTCCAAAATCCTGCTTTAGGCGTTCGGCATCTTTGGCTTTGCGGACACTTCCAAAAACTGTGTATCCAGCGCCAAGTAAGTCACGTACTGTAGCATAACCAATACCGGTAGATGCACCGGTGACAAGGGCAAATTTTTTCATCTCAGTCGATTTTGCTCCAAAGCTAAACAAAATTCTTTTCGAAGCGACTTTAGAACAAAAAAGGGCTTTGCGACCTTTGAGTGTATGAATCCTATTACTGAGCAATAAAAGTATTCATCTTATACCTATGCGCTGGCTATTCCCACTGATTTTACTATTCCTTTTCGATTTATATGCTTTTCAGGCTTTTCAATTGCTGGCGAGCGATTGGTCTAGTTTTGCCCGCAATCTCCTGTTTGCTGTCTATTGGTCGATTCCAGCCATAGTGGTTTTGATCGGCCTTGCGTTTGCAAATTCGGATGTTAGTCAATGGCGAAATTTGTTTAATGTATTAAGAGCGGTACTAACGATAGCCTATTTAGCTAAGTTACTGCTGGTTGGTGTCTTGTTGATTGATGATCTTCGGCGGTTGCTGTTTTCTGCTTACGATGGCTTGGCGGGTAATGTCGGGATTGAACGTAGCCGCTCGCTGTTTATGGCTCAATTCGGGGTACTCCTTGCAGGCATTCCCTTTGTGACTCTGCTTTATGGTATGATTCGCAATCGATATCGCTACCGCATCTTCAAAGAGCGAGTCACCATTCCGAATTTGCCCACCGCACTGGAAGGGCTCCGCATCGTACAGATTTCGGATATTCACAGTGGCAGTTTTACCGAGAAAATGCCCATCGTACGGGGGATTGAAATGATCAATGCGCAACAACCCGATTTGGTCTTTTTTACTGGTGATTTGGTCAATTCTGTAGCGGCAGAAATGCGGGAATATATTTCGATCTTCAAAAACATTAAAGCCCGCTACGGTGTGTTTTCCATTACCGGGAATCACGACTACGGTGATTACGTGCAATGGCCTAACCAGGAGGCGAAGCGTAATAATTTTGTGGAGTTGATCCAAACGCACAAGGCACTAGGCTGGGATTTGTTGCTAAATGAAAATCGCCTATTGGATATCCAGGGAGGCAAAGTAGCCGTGATTGGGGTAGAAAATTTTTCTGCTCAGGCCCGCTTTTCAAAATACGGTGATTTGGCCGCGGCTTACGATGGGGTAGAAGGGGCCGATTTAAGATTACTCTTGTCGCATGATCCTTCGCATTGGGAGTATCAGGTGGTTAAAGACTTTAAAGACATCGATATCACCTTTTCCGGCCATACGCACGGAATGCAATTTGGCATTGAAATTCCAGGCTGGATTCGTTGGAGTCCGATTAAATATGTTTACAAACAATGGGCGGGACTTTACCAAAAAGGTCGGCAATATTTATACGTCAATCGCGGATTTGGCTTTTTGGGGTACCCCGGCCGCGTTGGGATTTTACCCGAAATCACGGTGCTGGAGCTGACTGGACAATCCCGCTAGCAGGTAGCAACTGTGGATTATGATGTTTGGAAGCCTCACGGCTGTTTTGTACTTTTACCCCGTATATCTTTTAGATCTCCCACACCATAAACGTAGAAGTTGTTTTTTAATAAAAACAAGTTGTCATAAAGAACAGAACAAAAGGGAACGTTGTCTATAACTTCTGATCTCAGATCATAAATTTGGCAGATGTTCCATTCTTGGATTGAACACGGCTTGTATCGGGTGTGATCTATTTTAAAACAACCTCACTAATTAAGAAATACATGAAAACGCAATACTTTGCCTTCTTTATTGGCCTCCTTACGGTGCTTTGTTTGCCTGCTTGCACCTCCGACATCAACCAAGATGATTTGATCGGACGATGGGAGATTAAAAGTGCAGAGCGCGATAGCAAACCCACCGAATCATTATTTGATACCTTTTTTGAATTTCGGGATGCTGGCAAAATGAGTACTAATTTCAACGCTGAAGGTAGTGCCAAAGAGGCTGATTTTGTCTTGACTGGTAACTTGATTGAACAAAAAGGAGATCCTTCAAACAGCTACACTATTGATCATCTGGAAGGGAATGAGATGATTCTTCGTACTACGCTGCTTAACTACAACTTCAAATTGGTGCTGCAAAAGCAATAAGCCTGACACTAGTTGTTAAATTCGACAGAATCCTGACTAATCCGGATGTGACGACTTGGCTTTGCCATGTCTTTCCAGTAATTTTGTATAGGCCAAAATCTATTTTATATGAAACGTGTATATCTGCTCTGTCTAGCCTGCCTATTTTTTCTGCCCGCAAGTCGTGCCCTCGATGCGAGTGTAACTTATGCAACCTTTAAGTCACCGCAACAACCCTACATCGAAGTTTATTTACATGTTTTGGGGGGATCGGTAGTGAAACTGCCCGTGGCAGATTCCTTGTTTCAATCCAAAGTGGAAGTGCTGATGCTACTAAAGCAAGGTGAGAACATTGTGAAATTTGATAAATATGTGCTTAATAGCCCCGCCAGTAAGAAAAGCATTAATATGTATGACCTTAAGCGGTTTGGTTTGGCGAATGGCGTTTATACACTTGAGGTAACTGTGAAGGATCTTAATCGGCCGGAGGATATTAAGACGTATCGTGAAGAAGTAGAGATTAATTTCGCGGAGCCTGAGGGCGTTATGCAATCCGATATCCAGCTGTTGGCAGATTTTCGGGCCGAGAAGGAAGTCAGCCCCGCCGTTAAGAATGGCTATTATCTGGAAGCGCTCCCTTTTAACTTTTACCACAAGAAAATCTCAAAACTCGTTTTCTACAACGAAATATATAATGTAGATAAAGTACTCGATGAAGAGCCTTATTTGGTTCGTTATTATGTCGAATCAGTGAAAGGAAATGGCACAACAGAGACTGTCAAAATTGGTAATAAGAAACGAACGCCGCAGCCAGTCACCGTTTTTCTATTGCAAATGGACATTAGTGATTTGCCTTCCGGCAATTATAATCTTGTAGTTGAGACGCGTAAGCGAAGTGGAGAGGAGATGAGTCGAAAACAGATTTTCTTCCAACGCAGTAATCCATATCTCGATTTGGAAAAAGCCAAAGATGCGCCACTCGAAGAAACCTTTGTTGAGCGACTCGATGCCCAAGCGCTACGTTATAGTCTCAAAGCTATTGCTCCTATTGTAGAAGATACTGATTCGGAGACGATTAACATCTTGGTGGCTGATCGTGATAATTTGGACAGACAGCGTCGTTATCTCTATACATTTTGGATTTCACGTCGCCCTAATGAGCCTGAGAAGGCCTACGACGAATACATGGAAGTTGCTCGAGCGGTCGATAAATTATATGACTCTGGCTTTGGTTATGGCTTTGAATCTGATCGTGGCCGTGCCTTTATGCGCTACGGTAAGCCCGACGATATTGTCACTGTACTAGATGAGCCACTAGCTCCGCCTTACGAAATTTGGGTTTATTACTACTTTCCATACACAAAGCAAACGAATGTAAAATTCCTGTTTTACAATCCGACCCTGGCGGCAGGGCAATATGAATTGTTACACTCTACTGCACGTGGCGAGGAGTTCAATCCGCAATGGGAACTGGAGCTCTACCGTGATGCCCCGGATGAAATCGAAGGCGATGATTACATCAGCGGGACCCAGATGCAGGATCGTTTCCACCGGAATGCACGTCGTTATTTTAATGATTTCTAGTGGATAACGCTCAAAGCAATCTTAAAAAGAGAAGCCGGATCAACAATCTCAGATGTTGATCCGGCTTCTCTCTTTGCAAGGTATTTATTGTTCCAGCCAGTCTAACTGACCGCCCAAAAAGTAGATATAGAGACCGCCGGCGATGAGAGGAGCCAATATTGAATAAAACATAAACCAGAAGTAGCGACGAGAGATGCGCGTAGGTTCTATTTTTTCGGCAATCAGGGCAACGATTAGGATTGCAGTAATGACCACCACCGCCGCTCCGGATACCAAGGAGGCGACATAATCATTTATAAACCACAAGAGGAAGTAAAAAATCAGTTCTATCAAGAACCATTCAAAAGGTCGTAGGTTTAACATGTAAGTGATTTACAATTACTTAAAGGGCAATTTTTCCTATCTTTAGAATTGGAACGAAAACACAAAGTATGAAATTATTTTACACCTTACTACTCACCTTTTTCACCACCATATCTTTTTCTCAGAACTACGATTACGGGACCATGTCGTCCCGATTGATTGAGAAGCTGGAAGCTGCTGGTGAAAACGATTATTTACATGTTTCCATTTTACTAGCGGATCAGTTTGATGTCCGTGCCTTGGATGCAGATCTTTATGCTCGCAACGCGAGCTTAGAACAACGTGCTTTTGAATTGATTACCAGCTTACAAAACAAAGCTGCGACTACGCAAGGACCAATCTTGGATTACTTGACGAGTTCTGATGATGTACTTCCCGAAAGTGTGCACGGCTATTGGATTGCGAATATCATTTTCGCTAAGGTCAAAGTTGAAGCTCTTGCTGATCTGAGCCGTCGATCTGATGTCGCTTGGTTAGATATTAACAGTAAACTTGTACAGACGGAATATGAGGTTGTGGAGGCACCACCTGCACCAGCTGTGGTACCTAATGGCGTAGAGCCGGGTTTACGAGCCATAAATGCGCACAAATTGTGGGCGATGGGCTATACCGGCTACGGCTTAGTCACCTTTGTCAATGATACGGGCGTGGATCCGATTCACCCGGCTTTCCGCATGAAATTTCGAGGCTTCTACGCACCGGCGGAGCAATCTTGGTTCCAGTTTAACTCCAATAACCTTAACCCCTTTGACTGTGGTAGCCACGGTACACACGTTCTTGGTACGATGGTTGGCTTGGATCGAGCCACAAGCGACACCATCGGCGTGGCTTTCAACTCACTATGGGTAGGCGCACCGATTCTCTGCGGGATAGGCACCGAAGATAATGTAGCTTCTTTCCAGTGGGCACTGAACCCGGATGAAAATCCGAGTACAATCGAAGATATGCCTACGGCAATTAATAATTCTTGGTATGATCCAAGCCTGCAGGGCGAAGATTGTAATAGTGTATATGTACCTGTTTTAGATGCTTTGGAAGCATCCGGGGTAGCCGTTGTCTTCTCGGCGGGTAACGCCGGGCCTGGTACCGCATCTATCACGCCTCCACATAATATCAATACAGGCTTAGTCAATTCGATGACGGTTGCTGCTGTTGATGGTAACGATAGCGATTTGGATATCGCGGATTTTTCTAGCCGTGGGCCTTCCGCCTGTGGTGGAACAGGTTCTATCCTAATCAAACCAGAGGTAGCAGCTCCTGGCGTTGGTGTACGATCTTCCGTTTTGAATGAAGGCTATGATTATTTCTCGGGTACTTCTATGGCTTCGCCGCACGTAGTTGGTGCGATCTTATTGCTTAAGGAGGCTTTCCCGAATTTAACCGGTATGGAGCTGAAACTAGCCTTGTATTATAATTGCAATGATCTCGGAGAACCAGGAGAAGACAATACCTACGGTATGGGGATCATCGATGTTTACAAAGCTTATCAGTACTTAATCGATCTTGGAAATACACCGGTCAGTCCACTGGTGGATCGTGACGTTATGCTGATTGATGCCGGGATTAATGATATTGCCTGTGATGGTGCCTTCTCACACTTTGTGCGGGTGGAAAATGCAGGACAGGAAACGATTACGGAATTCAAAGTGGCGTATGAGTTGGAAGGTGCTCCTGGTACTCAGGGGGAATATACTTGGGAAGGAACGATGGCACCCGGTGATCGGGTCAGTATCGATTTGCCGATGTTCGAAAATATTGATATCGGAGAATTCCTTTATAAAGTCAATTTATCCTCTCCAAACGGCGTGATCGACGATCGACCATTGAATAATAAGTATCAGGAAGACGTAGTTAGCTTGACGCCAGTAGCCTTTGAGGCTAGTTTGGAAAGCATCGAGCAGGCTACCGCCTGTTCTGCCTCTTCTGTAGTCTTACGTGCCGATTTGGAAGGCGAGGGAACCGTTGAATGGTATACTCAGGCCGAAGGTGGGAATCCCATTGCCGAAGGCGATATTTTGGAAATTGATAATTTAGAAGGTGCGGCCACTCAGACTTATTATGCTGATGCCCGAATTAGTCGAGTGACTGGTCTGGAAAGTGCTGAAAACACCATTTCTGATTTGGAAGTGGAAGGCGGTATTTTGTTCGACGCGCATTATCCATTCCGACTCATGTCCGCTAAGGTTTACGTGGAGCAACCGACTTACCTGCAAGTCCAGATTCGCGATGTAAGCACTGGCGATGGGGTAGCGGGTTTGACGTATATCCTGGAAGAAGCTGGGGAACAGCGTTTGGATTTAGGACTTAACATCCCGGCTAGAGAAGATTTGGAGATGCGTATTGTTTTCCCTGCGACGATCAAGCACGCACCGAGTGGCGCAAATTATCCTTATGAAGTGGAGGATGTTTTAACGATTAAAGGTAATACGAGTCCCACAGCAGAAAGTAGTGCTTATTTCTACTTCTTTGATTGGGAAATCGAATATCAGCGCCAGTGCGAGCGTGTTCCGGTCATGGTAGCAATAGATTCTATTCAAAATTCAGCCGAAGCGGCCTTTGCAATGTCTGCACAGGAGATTGACTTAGCGGTGGATAGTGATATCACTTTTACCGACAACTCTACTAACGCTACTTCGTGGAGTTGGAACTTTGGAGATGGTAACGTCAGTACAATGCAAAGCCCAACGCACACCTTTGCGGATACTGGACAGTACATCGTCACGTTGACGGTAGCTGATGATAATGGCTGTACGGATGCAACTTTGGATACGGTTTACGTACGTTCGACGCTGGTCAGTACCAGTGAAGTTGGCTTGCCTGATCATCTGGTCGACGTCTTTCCGGTGCCTACACAGGATGAAGTGATTTTGTCATTCCAATTACCGGATGCGCAACGTCTTTCGGTTGGCATTTTTGACTTACTGGGACGCGAAGTACTTCACATTGGCCAGCGGCTCTATCAGCAAGAACAAGTGAGTGTTGATTTAGAACAATTATCGAATGGCGTCTATTTTGTCCGGGTTCAATCGGATGATGGGCAATTGGTGAAAAAGATTATTAAATCAAAATAAGAAAGGAAGAGTCTTAAACACTTCTTTATCCAGACTTACCCGGCTATTTTGCAATCCATTGCACAGTAGCCGGGTATATTTTTATACAGTAGTAGTAAAATATCATCACCTTATTTTTCCGTTAATGAAATGATTTGCATTTTAGGAGGAATTTTGAACATATTGAAATGTACCTTTTCAAAACAAGAAGCGTTTAAATAATTGTAAATTAACATCAGCATCTTCTTTTTATGACGGTAAAGTACTTGATCTTCGGGATTGCTTCTCTCACGGCTTTTGAGCTTTTTGCGCAGCAAGCGCCCACTCAAACCGAAAAGAAAGACGAAAAAGAAGATGTCGTTGATCCCTACGAAGCGGCATATCAGGAACGCATTCAAAAAGAATATCTTTTCGGCGTTTATATCCCGAGAGACCTAGCCGACTGTTTTATCCAGCTCAATCGATTGATAGATAGAGACTCCCGCCAAAAATTTAAGCAAATGTCGGAAGCCGATGCGGCACAAAAACTCCACTTTAGTCTAGGGCGTTGGATGACGCACAATTGGGGACTTTACGGGGGATCACGCTTATCGTACTATCTGAGTCAGCTAGGCCTGGGGAATCCAGATAATATGGTGCGCTTTATTATCATCACCTATCATCGCAATCTCAACAAGGAAAAGCTGGAGGTTAAAGCCCTCATTGAGCATTTTCAGGCTGCGCAGCAGAAACAGGCTGAAGATCGGCTAAAACAGGGCAAAATCATCCACGAAGAGCGCCGGAAAAGACAAAATTAGATTACCCAATCGGTTTTTATTCTTCCATTTTTCAACATCCATTTTCACCTTTATGACAAGTAGGGGAGCTTACAAATATTAGCTTTTTGTAAAACGGGGTTTTGAACATATCCTAAAAGTTATACCTTTGCAAACTGTTTATTTGGACAATTTCGTGAAATATCATTGAGACCTGACGTATGTTTATAAATGTAGTTTAAGTCTATTTGGATCGCCGAAAAGCTAAATGTAAGGCGCTTGAAATAGGGAATAAAACTATTTTTAAAGCGGATTCTCGCCGAAATATCGAAACATTCCAATGATTTTTGCAGTTGTTAATTTTGCCGGATTCTTTCGGCCTTCCGAATAATCAATCGGGTAAATCGATGAGATACCCGATTTTCGGAAACATAAAATCAACTATTTAACCCAAGTGGTGATTGATAAGAAGTATAGCGGAGAATTTAGCGGAAAATCACTGATGTCGTAGCACGAATCTGATCATCCAGCTCTCCGATTAATTGGTCACTGCTTGAATTATTATCAATTAAAAATACTATGGCTAAAAATCTGCTGATAGTAGAGTCGCCAGCCAAAGCTAAAACCATCGAAAAGTTTCTTGGAAAAGACTTTAAGGTGAAATCCAGCTACGGCCACGTCCGCGACCTCGATAAAGGCAATAAGGCGGTGGATATAGAAAATGGATTTAAGCCAAAATATGTCGTCTCCCCTGAAAAAAGAAAAGTTGTCAAAGAACTAAAAGAACTCTCCAAATCGGCCGAAGAAGTATGGCTCGCAACGGATGAGGACCGCGAAGGAGAAGCTATTTCGTGGCACCTGTGCAAAGTCTTAGGACTTGATGAACACCACACCAAGCGGATCGTTTTTCGTGAGATTACCAAGCCTGCTATTCAAAAAGCTATTCAAAGTCCACGTTTATTGGATTTGAATTTGGTCAATGCGCAGCAAGCTCGTCGTATCCTTGATCGTCTGGTTGGTTTTGAACTTTCTGAGTTATTGTGGAAAAAAGTGAAGGGAGGCTTATCCGCTGGTCGGGTTCAATCTGTAGCGGTAAAACTGATTGTGGAGCGAGAACGCGAAATCCAACAGTTTGTAGCAACGCCATTCTTTAAGGTGTCCGCCATTTTTGACGTGCGAAACGAGCACGGTAAGACGGTGGCTTTGAAAGCCGAATTACCCAAGCGTTTTGATCAAGAGACGGACGCCAGAACCTTTTTGGAAAAATGTAAGCAGGCGATCTACAAGATCAGCAATATTGAGGTCAAGCCTTTGAAACGCCGTCCTACGGCTCCTTTTACGACCTCAACGCTCCAACAGGAGGCCAGCCGAAAACTGGGCTTCTCTGTGAAGCGAACGATGGACAACGCTCAACGCCTTTATGAAGCCGGTCATATTACTTATATGCGTACCGATTCAACCAATCTGAGCGAAGTCGCTATCCAGAATATTGCGGACGAGATCGAAAAGAGTTACGGCAAGCAATACGTACAAACTCGTCGCTTCAAATCTAAAAAAGCATTAGCACAAGAGGCTCACGAAGCGATTCGGCCGACTTATATCCAAGCACGCCAGGTGACGAGTGATCGCGACCAGCAGCGCTTGTATGAATTGATTTGGAAGCGTACCATCGCCTCACAAATGGCTGATGCCTTGCTCGAAAAAACAATTGTTTCGATTGGTATTTCGACCGTTCCTGATGCTTTATTACGAGCAGAGGGAGAGATCTTAAAGTTTGATGGTTTCCTCAAAGTATATCTCGTTTCCAACGACGATGACGAAGATGAAGAAACGAAAGGCATGCTGCCGCCCCTGAAAGTTGGGCAAGAACTACAGCTCAATAATATGACCGCTACTGAGCGCTTCACCCGACCGCCGGCTCGCTTCACGGAAGCTAGTTTGGTGAAAAAGATGGAAGAGCTGGGGATTGGTCGACCGTCGACCTACGCGCCTACGATTAGCAAAATTATGGAAGCTAATCGAGGGTATGTGGCCAAAGAAACCCGAGAGGGTAAAGAACGAGCATTCCAGGTACTCACCTTGAAAAATCAAGAGATTAGTACTGATGCTAAGACCGAAATGACGGGAGCTTTCAAAAACCGTCTGGTGCCAAGCGATATTGGAATGGTAGTCAGCGATTTTCTTTCTGAGCATTTCGGGGAGATTATGGATTACAACTTTACAGCGGGCATCGAGAAAAATTTTGACCAAATTGCCTCCGGCGGGCAGCTGTGGAACCAAATGATACACAATTTCTACGGTCCTTTTCATCACAATGTGGAAGAGACTCTAGAAAATGCTGAACGTGCTACTGGAGAGCGTATTTTAGGTGTTGATCCCGATAGTGGTCGAACACTTCTTGTGCGTATGTCGCGCTACGGCCCCTTAGTACAAATTGGAAAGCCCGAAGAGTTAGAAGAAGGCGAAAAGCCACGCTACGCTAATTTGCGACCCGGCCAATCCATCGAAACAATTGAACTTGAAGAAGCTTTCGATCTGTTCAAATTGCCCAAAACGTTGGGTGAGGTCGATGGCCATGAAGTTGTAGTCGGTGTTGGCCGCTATGGTCCTTACATTCGCTACAATGAGTCCTTTATCTCTTTGGGCCGTGGAGAAGATCCACTTGGAGTGACCATGGAACGTGCGCAAGAATTGATTGCTGAGAAGAAAAAAGCCGATGCACCCATTGGCACTTACAAAGGCTTACCAATTACGCGTGGTAAAGGTCGATTTGGTCCTTTCCTGAAATGGAATAATCTCTTTGTCAATATTCCTCGCAAATATGATCCTGAAAATTTGAGCTTAGATGACGCTTACGTACTCATCGAAGCGAAGGTGGAAAAGGAAGCGAATCGCTATATCCATCGCTGGGATGACGAAAAAATCTCTGTGGAAAATGGCCGTTGGGGGCCCTTCATTCGCTTCGGTAAGAAAAACGTGAAGATTCCTAAGGTCGACGGTGAACGCATGACTAGCGAAGCGGCCAAGGAATTGACTCTGGAACAAGTGAAATCAATGATTGAAGCGGAAATTCCGGATGCATTCGCGAAGAAAAAGAAAAAAGCTACCAAGGCAAAAGCTAAAGCGAAGAAGTAAGCTTTTAGCCAAGGTGATTAAGATATTAGGGGCTGGTGTCGATGACGCCGGCTCTTTTTTGTTTGTTTCAGAACGATTAGGGGTGAAAAATGCACTATTTCAAATAACCCACCATCAACTCCGCCGTTCGGCGCGAAGCGCCGCCCTGACCCAGTCGTTGATGGAGTTCCTCGTACCCGGCCATCATTTCGAGGCGAGTACTATCTTGTAGCAAAGCCTGTAGATTCTCCCGTAAAGCATCCGTATTGAAATCACCCTGGATCAATTCTTTAACCAGCTCGCGATTCAAGACTAAATTGACTAGCGAAATATACTTAACGTTGACCAGGCGCCGGGCTATCCAGTAGGAGACTGCACTACCGCGGTAACAGACCACCTGAGGGATTTTAAAGAGGGCGGTTTCTAGCGTAGCGGTGCCAGAGGTGACCAAGGCCGCCCGGGCGTGGCGTAGCAATTCGTAGGTTTGGTTTTGGACCAAATGAATATTGCGATGCTGCTGGAGGTAAGGGGCATAGACACTCTCAGGCATAGAAGGCGCACCAGCGATGACAAATTGATGATCCGGGAAATGTGAAACCATTTCCAGCATCCCGGCTAGCATGCGCTGGATTTCTTGCTTGCGACTACCGGGCAGTAAAGCAATGATTGGATGTTTCGATAATTGATTGGCGGAGCGAAAAGCCGGATCAGCTTCGGTATCCGCCACTACGTCGAGTAGGGGATGCCCCACAAAGTCAACGGCGTAATCATATTTTTTATAGAAGTCAGCTTCAAAGGGTAGGATGACAAACATCCGCTCGACGTTCTTTTTAATCTGATGCACGCGGCTACTATGCCAGGCCCAGATCTGGGGAGAGATGTAATAAAAAACGCGGATGCCTTCTTGCTTTGCCCAGCGGGCAATTCTTAGATTGAAGCCCGGATAGTCAATGAGGATGAGCACATCGGGTTGATATTCCAGAATATCGGCTTTGCAAAAGCGCATATTTCGCAGAATGGTGCGCAAGTTTTTGACAACTTCCACAAAGCCCATAAAAGCGAGGTCGCGATAATGCTTGACCAATTTGCCGCCAGCCTCAGCCATAAGATCACCACCCCAAACCCGGAAATCGGCTAGAT
Source organism: Saprospiraceae bacterium (assembly GCA_028285085.1). Classification (GTDB taxonomy): domain Bacteria; phylum Bacteroidota; class Bacteroidia; order Chitinophagales; family Saprospiraceae; genus JAHDHW01. The sequence continues at coordinate 83,358 of JANQQI010000022.1, forward strand.
CATCTTCTCGAGCGAGTGCTTTGATCAAATTTGATCCGTGAAGATCACCCGAAGCTTCACCGGCGATGATGTAGTATTTCACCCTTAGATGTTTTGGAAAAGGAAATCTTTAAACCAAAATACCCAAATTCCCACGAAAAGGACCGTTGGGAAAATTAATCCCCGCATACTTTCATCGAACCGACGGCGACGATAGAGATTGAAGGGAATAATATTGAGGCAAATGGCCAACAAAGAGATGGTGCGTGCGCGCCAGCTTTCCGAAAAACCAGTGGGGTCGAATGCGCCAATTTGGGTAAGTAATTCGAATCCTCCTTTGATGAGCCAGTAGCCTGTAAGAGGGATCAATAGCCCGAGGATCAACCCTGTAATAATGTTATTTCTATTCCAGAACATGCGCTTAGATCGTAATCTCTTTTTCCATGGCTTGCAGATTCGCCAATTCGTGGTAGTGGGTTAGGTCGTGCTGGGAAGGCACCACAGAAATATAATTGTTCTCTAAAGCCCAGACATCAGTATCTTCTTTAGGGTCGTCGTTGATGAATTTGCCGGTAAGCCAGTAATATTTCTGGCCGCGGGGATCAATGGCTTCTACAAATTCTTCGGACCAGCGGGCATTAGCCTGGCGACACACTTTGATACCCTGAATATCTTCCCGCTTGCAAGCTGGGATATTGACATTCAAAAGGCTGCCATGCTCCAATCCGTGTTCGAGTACGTAGCTAGCAATAGATTCCACAAAGGGCTTACTAGCCTCGAAATCAGCATCGAAGGAGTAATCAAGCAATGAAAAGCCAATCGAGTTGATACCTTCAAGAGAAGCCTCCATCGCGGCTGACATCGTACCAGAATAAATGATATTGATACTGGCATTGGAGCCGTGATTGACCCCCGAGACGCACAAGTCGATCTCGCGATCCTTCAGCAAAACATTTTTTGCCAGCTTTACACAATCGACGGGCGTACCCGTACATTCGTAGGCTTCGATGCCGGGAAAAATACTGACTTTGTGCAGGCGAAGCGGATGATGGATCGTAATCGCGTGTCCCATGCCGGATTGCGGAGAATCGGGAGCAACGACAACAACTTCCCCCAATTTTTTGGCAACTTCGACTAGTGCTCGGATACCTGGGGCAGATACGCCGTCGTCATTTGTAACAAGGATAAGTGGTTTTTTCATCGATCTAGCTTTTGCGAGCCTAAAGGTAAGGAAGATGCTGGAATGATTACAATTAAGGTATCGTCAAATCGGTTTTATATCTTTTACAGTTCTTTTACACTCATTTTACATGCTCGTCAACCACTTTCGAACTAGGTTGTTATAGTTTCGTATTTAAACAAACGCCTTAAATTACCTCACGATTTTAATTAGATTGCGAGTGATTAGAGGTGGAACTGAATTAAACTTTTAGATAGTTAGAATAGGTTTAAATCAGTTCATGGAATAAAACTTCATTGCAACGACGTTTAACAAACAAATATGACTCAATTAGGAAAGAAAGGTGTCTTGCTGGTCAATTTAGGTACACCTGATGCTCCGAGTCGGGGAGCAGTATATCGCTATCTCAAACAGTTTTTATTGGATCGACGGGTCATTGATTACCCGTGGTTGGCGCGTAATCTGCTGGTCCGAGGTATTATCGCTCCCTTTCGCTCTGGCGCATCAGCTAAACTATATAAAAAACTCTGGACACCGGAAGGGTCACCCTTAAAGGTCTACGGGGAGCGCCTTGCTATTGGCGTACAGGATCATCTTGGATCAGATTTCGAGGTGGAGTTAGCCATGCGTTATCAATCGCCTTCCATTGAGTCAGCCATCAATAAGTTACTGGATAGGCAAGTCGCCGAAATTATTGTGTTTCCACTATTCCCTCAATATGCTTCTGCAACGACGGGGAGTGTGCACGAGGAAGTAATGCGGATATTGGCTAAAAAGGAAAACATCCCTAATGTCAAAATGGTGAATTCTTATTTTGACTATCAGCCCATGATTGACATCTTCGTAGCAAATGCCAAGAAGTACGATCTCGATAGCTATGATCATATCTTGTTTAGCTATCATGGCTTACCACAGCGCCAACTTCGTAAAGCAGATAATTGCAACCACTGCTTGAAAACTGATGGCTGTTGTGAAACCCTATCGCTGAAGAATCAATTTTGCTATTCGGCTCAGTGCCACGCTACATCTTATGCCATCGCCAAGCAACTTGGCTTATCCAAAGAGCAGTATACCATTTGTTTCCAATCTCGTCTTGGTCCTGAGGCCTGGGCTCAACCTTACACTTCGAAAATCATCGAAGAGCGAGCTGAGCACGGCGATAAGCGTCTATTAGTGTTCTGTCCTGCTTTCGTCTCTGACTGTTTGGAAACGACCATCGAGATTACTGACGAATACTTGGAAGAATTTCAGGAAGCAGGTGGAGAGCATTTGGATCTGGTGGAAAGCCTTAATGACCATCCCGCTTGGATGACGGCAGTTTCTGATTTGGTGCGCGCGCAGTAGATTTTTAGACATTAAATGAGGGTAAATCGCCTTGATTTGCGCTATTTGATGCCTAAAATCCGACACATGTCTGCATTTCTAAGCCCGATTTATGGAATTTGGCCTTTTGCGGAATCTATAGATAGTGAGACTTCAATCTTAGCGGTTGTCTTCCGATGTACTAAGGTTGAACGTATTGGCCAAATACGATTAATTAGGTTTCACTTTGCAAATGAACTCTGGCAAAGGCTGGAAGGCTATAGTATTTATTGACCGGACGAAAAATTGTTCGGGGCGGCGGTGGATGGGTGGGATCCCACCCTCAAAAGGTGGCCTATAGCTTTTCCCTTTTTTCAATCATTCTCTTTATCTCAATTCAATTATTCCATTGCCTTTACCATTCTCGTTTCATTTCCAATACAATTTCAAAACACCTATCTTAGCTCGCCAATAGATCACAATATGCTGCCACTCGATCGTGCTATTCAGGAAAAAAAAGAGACGCTTGAAGATTTTCGGGATATCACCCTGCGAATTCTCAACTATCTCCCGGATGTATTGAGTGACTATTTTGAAAAGGGAGATTACCGCATTTACATTAGCCGGCTTGCGGGTACTGAGAAATACGTCCGTCCAATTAATCAGCGGTTATTCATTTCGACTCCCAATGATTTTGTCCAATCCTTTCAAGAACTGGAGCAAGATTTAAGAGCTTTGCGCGGTGCGGCCTTTATCTCACCGGGTGGTAAGTACAACATTGATCGTTGTTTGTACACCATCCAGCAGGCGCTGGGGGCGGGCTTCGATCTACTGGTTAATCCTAACAGCGCGCGTAAGCACGTCGGTAATCGTTTCGAAGAATTAATGAAGGCCTTTTTCTCGGCTTTGGGTATCGCTAACAAACGCATTGTGCTACAAATTCCTTATGATACCGACGAAGGAGAGAAAAACTATAAATGCGAAAACGATCTTATTCTTTCCCCCTTCCCGGAAGTGCAATCAACGAGTCAGGCTTTAGACATTAAAGAGATTGTGGTTTCGGTCAAAACGACGTCCAAGGATCGAATGGGTAAGATGTTTATCGATAAGATGCTGCTGCAGCGCTTTGTCAAGCAACCGCAGAAGGTGATTGGCATTTTCCTCAACGATGTCCAACGCAAAGGAGACAATAATATCAGTTTTACCTTAGTGTCCAACCTTTTTATGGTTTATTCCAAATTCTTGACCGAGCTGGATGGGGTGTACTATCTGGATCCACCTCCGATGGCCCGGCGCGCACCTTTTAATCGTTATATGAAATCCTTTTCGGATTTGGTGGTAGAAGACTTGGCTCGACTTTTTCGGGAAGAATAATTCGGATTATTCTTGGCCGCGCAGCTTAGCGCGCCGGCGGAGAGCCTCGGCTTCGTCCTTAGCGGTACGAATTCGCTCAATTTGCTCCTTATCCAGCAGGCGATCCCTGATAATTTTGCAGTAATCAGCTTCCAGCTCGGTACCTAGCCAGCGTCGGTCGTAGGCTTCCGCCACTGCATAAGTTGTGCCCGAGCCGCCAAAGGGATCGAGCACCAAATGATCGGGATCCGAAGAAGACAGAATGATGCGGCGGAGTAATTCGACAGGCTTTTGCGTTTTGTGTGGTGTTTTTTCCCAGGCACTATTTGAAATCGTTGGAATCTCCAACACGTCCTTAGGCTTGGCGCCTAGCGGATGGGGTGTCCAAACGTACTCTTTTTTAGTTTTTCGTCCGGTTGAAAAATGCGAACTATCGGCTTGCTTCCGCGTCGGATATTTTAAAGTATGTTCATTATAGGGAATGCGCACTTCGTCAATGTTAAAAATGAAGTCTTTGCTTTTTCTGAAATGGAGAATACTTTCGTGCGAACGTCCCCAATCGTTACCCAAATTACCTTTGTTCCGATAAAACCAAATGAGCCATTTGCAGCCTTTGAATAAGCTGGAAGCGGCCCATTTTAAATCCGCCAAAATCTCTGAATAGCCGCAAATATAGAGCGAGCCACGAGGCTGTAGCACGCGATGTGCTTCTTGAATCCAGCTCATGCTCCATTCCACATAAGCCTTCTGAGAAGCGAAGCTATCCCATTCGGCTTTTTTGATGTTGTAAGGAGGATCGGCAAAAATCAAATCAACAGATTCGTTTTCCAGTGATTTTAGTAATTTTACCGCATCAGCTTGAAATAGTTGTCCTCGTTCGGTTTGAAAATAAGGTTTCAAAGAGACGTAAGAAGCGGGCTTGGGAGCGCTGGGAAGTTGTTTAATAAACGTTTGGACTTGTTCCTCGGAATACACCCGATAGTTATTGATGGGATGACGTGAACTCTTAAATTTCCCGGACTTATCCCAGCGGCGTAGCGTTTCTGAGCTAACGCCAATCCGCTTTGCTGCCTCGCTGATTGTGAGATATTGGCTCATTACTAAAGATTATACAAGCTTGTACAAGTTTGGACAACAAAAGTAGTCGTTTTTTCGAATAAAAGGATCGTTTTGACCTACAAAGAAATCATAAAATCGCTTCGAGATAAACAGTATCGGCCAGTGTATTTTCTACACGGCGCCGAGTCTTATTATATCGACCAGATCACTCATTATGTTGAAAGCCAAGTCTTGTCGGAAGGGGAGCGATCATTTAATCAAATGGTATTCTACGGGAAGGACTCTGAGGCTAAAACCTTGATCGATACGGCTTGCCGCTATCCAATGATGTCTCCTTATCAGGTGGTGATTCTAAAAGAGGCTCAAGACATGAAAAGTCTTGCTAATCTGCTGCCTTATATTGAAAAACCGGTACCAACCACGATCTTGCTTATCGCTTACAAGCACAAGAAATTTGATGCTCGGACTAAGCTTGCCAAATCGCTAAAGGCTAATGCGGTCTATTTTGAGTCCAAACCGCTTTACGATAATCAAGTGCCGGATTGGATCAGCGATTATTTGAAATCAAAAAAGATGAGTATTGATGCCAGCGCTTCGCAACTCATCGCCGAGTATCTAGGGAGCAACTTATCCAAGATTGCCAATGAGCTGGATAAACTGACGATTAATTTGCCAGCCGGTACGGCCGTTACTCAGCAACACATTCAGGATAATATTGGGATTAGTAAAGATTACAACGTTTTTGAGCTGCAACGCGCCTTGGGTAGCCGTAATGTTGTAAAAGCCAATCGCATTGCGAATTACTTTCGGGCCAATGCCCGCAAACATCCCTTGGTCGTGGTGATTGGTACCTTGTACAATTATTTCAGCAAGGTGTATATGCTACATTATCTGCGCAATAGCCCGGATCGCGAAATCAGTAAATCCCTCAAGTTGCGCTCGGATTATTTTCTACGCGAATATAAGCTGGCTGCTCGCAATTATCGTCCGGCGAAGGTGCGCCAGGTCATTAGCCTATTAAGCGAATACGATTTACGATCTAAGGGGGTGAATAATGATAGTACGCCCGAGGGCGAGTTGCTCAAAGAGTTGGTTTACAAGATTTTACACTAGGAGTAGATTTTTTTGTTTGAAAAAACTTGCATAGCTGCTGAAAAGCCCATTATCTTTGACGCAAATAATAACACAATGAATTTTTCAATGAATACAAATTGGTGGTGGCGTTTAACGAATTCGAAATCCGAGTGAGTTGAATGCGCTATTGATGGTATCCATTATACATAAAAAGCGGCTTGTCGAAATCACTCGACAAGCCGCTTTTCGTTTGGACTTATTCTTGAAGATGATTTAATCAAAAAAATATGGTTAGTTCGAAAACAGATACAACACCGCTTGAAAAAATAAAGCTTCGGACTTTTGTCCGACCACTGTTGGCTGATACTTACACACCAGTCAGTATTTACCTCAAATTACGGGATCGCTTTGATGGCTCAGTGCTTCTAGAGAGTACGGATTTTAGAAGTATGGAAAACTGCTTTTCCTTCATTGGCCTGGAACCGATTGCTAGTTTTCGCGTGGAGACACGTCAAATTATTGAGCACTTGCCCGATGGCAGTCAACGGCAACGTGAGGCCACCCACGATGGAGAAATTATAGAAGCTTTTCGGGATTTTATCCAACAATTCGAGGTAGAGAAGCCTGATGGTTACCAAGGAATCAATGGTTTTTTCGGACATACTTCCTTTGATGCGGTGCAATATTTTGATAGTCTACATTTTGACCCTGCCAAGCGCACACTCGACCTTCCTGACATTCACTATAGCTTGTATCGATACGTAATTGCTATAAATCACTTCAAAGACGAACTCCATATTATTGAAAACACGACGGAAACCAGTGATACACTGGATCGTATCGAGCAACTCATTCGCCACGAGAGTTTTGGTCAATATCGTTTTCGTCTGGAAGGGGAGGAGCGAAGTAACCTAACCGACGAGGCGTTTATGGATTTGGTGAGTAAAGGGAAGCACCATTGCCAGGTCGGTGATGTATTTCAAATCGTGATGTCACGCCGGTTTTCCCAAAACTTCAGCGGAGATGAGTTCAATGTCTATCGAATTTTGCGCTCAGTCAATCCTTCACCCTATTTGTTCTATTTTGATTATGGCAGTTATAAGATTTTTGGATCTTCCCCAGAGGCACAAATGATTATCCGTGATGACATTGCCGGCGTCAACCCCATTGCCGGCACCTATCGGCGCACGGGCGATGATGAAGAGGATCGCCGACAAGCCCAGCTACTCGCTGAAGATCCCAAGGAAAACGCCGAACACATCATGCTGGTCGATCTGGCCCGAAATGACTTGGGAAAGCACGCCGAAGAAGTGCGGGTACGAGAGTTAAAGGATATCCAGTTTTTTAGTCACGTTATCCATTTGGTATCGAAAGTAGAAGGTCGCTTACGACCTGGTACTAATCCCATTCGGGTTTTTGGTGATACTTTCCCCGCCGGCACACTCAGTGGTGCTCCAAAGTATAAAGCGCTTCAACTTATTGATCAATACGAAGGCGATAATCGCTCTTTTTATGGCGGTGCTATCGGTTATATTGGTTTTAATGGTGAGATGAATCAAGCCATCGTTATCCGCTCTTTTTTGAGCCACCAATCCACTTTGCATTACCAGGCTGGAGCAGGGGTAGTTGCCGCAAGTGTTGAAGAGAAAGAGTTGCAAGAAGTAAATAACAAGCTTGGTGCATTGAAGAAGGCCTTGCAAGAGGCGGAAAAACTTTAGATTGTTTGAAGGACTTAAAATGATTGATTACCATGAAGATTTTAGTACTCGATAATTACGACTCATTTACCTATAACCTCGTGCAATATCTGCAAGAGATTTCGCCCTATCCGGTCGATGTATTTCGCAATGATCAAATTTCACTCGATGCCGTGGCGGCGTACGACTTCATCGTCTTATCGCCCGGCCCTGGTTTGCCAAAAGACGCGGGAATTATGCCGGAATTGATCCAGCGTTATGCTTCTTCAAAAACGATTTTTGGGGTCTGTCTGGGCTTGCAAGCAATCGGTGAAGCCTTTGGTGCTGAATTGGAAAACCTAAAACGTGTCTATCATGGTATTGCGACTTCCATTGCTGTTTTGGATACGGCAGCTCCTGTATTTCACAATTTACCGGATAGCTTTACGGTAGGACGTTATCACTCCTGGGTAGTCCAACGCGAGAACCTCCCGGAGGTGCTAAAAATTACTGCTGAGGATGCACAAGGTGAGATTATGGCCTTACGGCATGATAAATATGCGGTCAGCGGGGTACAATTTCACCCTGAATCCATCATGACCGAGTACGGTAAAGAAATGCTAGCCAATGTGCTTCGAGAAACGGAGCAACGTATGAAAGCTCAATCGTCCAAGGTCGCACACTAATTTTAAAAAACCATAAATCTAATACCCGTGAAAGCTATCCTGACACGTTTATTCGAACACCAAAAACTGAGTCGTGCGGAAGCCCGCGAAATCTTGGTGAAGATTTCCAATAATGAGTACAACGAGGCGCAAATTGCTGCCTTTATTTCCGTGTATCTTATGCGCGCCATTTCCGTAGAAGAGTTACAGGGCTTTAGAGATGCCTTGCTGGAATTGTGTCGTCCGGTAGATTTAGCAGGGCAGGATACCATTGATATCGTCGGGACAGGGGGTGATGGCAAGAATACCTTTAATATTTCGACGCTATCATCATTCGTAGTGGCTGGAGCTGGTTATAAAGTGACGAAGCACGGTAATTATGGGGTTTCTTCGGCTTGTGGTTCATCCAACGTCTTAGAGCATCTCGGCTATCAGTTTACGAACGATGTGGATCAGCTCAATCGCCAATTGGAGCGGGCTAATATTTGCTTTTTTCACGCGCCTTTTTTCCATCCAGCGATGAAGACGGTTGCGCCGATTCGCCGGCAGCTGGGCGTCAAAACCTTCTTTAATATGCTCGGTCCTTTGGTGAATCCTGCACAACCGACCTATCAATTACTAGGCGTTTTCAATCTTGAATTATCACGATTGTATCAATATATTTTCCAGCAAACGAAGCGTCAATATGCTATTGTCTACGCTTTGGATGGCTACGATGAGGTGTCCTTGACCGGTAACTTCAAGCTACGGACCAATGCCGGAGAATTCACGATGCAGCCTGCCGATTTGGGCAAACCACGGCTGCAGGCCGAAGATTTACACGGCGGGAATACTGTGCCTGAGGCCGCTCGTATTTTCACTACTATCCTGGAAGGGCAGGGGAGTGCCGCACAAAATGATGTTGTTTCCGCCAATGCCGGCTTAGCGATTCATTGTATTCGCCCGGATCTGTCGTTAGTAGATTGCGTTGAGGCTGCCCGTGATTCAATACTCGGAGGTCATGCTTTAGCGAAGTTTAAGGCTTTACTTAATTAACTCTAGTTGTGGTAAAAGATAATTGAGAGATGAAAATGCTACAAGTTTTGTCCGTTTTCAAATCAATGAACCACTTTTTTTGAAATTTTTTCTGATTGATAATCAATAAGTTAGAGCGTTAATTTAAAGTATTTACAATATGATTTTATGGAATTTTAGAAAAACGGAATCTATAGATAATAGAAATGTTTCTGAAGCTAAATAGATTTTACCTCTTGTCCATAAAATGTTCTTGGCAAAGGCTGAGAGCGATATGCCCAAAAAATATTGCGGCCGAAAATGGCCGGCGGTGGCGGCTGAGGGAGGGACCCTCCCACAAAGCCCCATCCTGTACCTAGATTTCAAATTATCAATACCACCCTGTAACCAATAATGAAAACCTAAAATTATACTACCCGTAAAAAACACAAATCGAAAGTTACCATACCATTGAATTATTGACATCATGACAAATATCCTAGATAAGATTATCGCCCATAAGCAAAACGAAGTCGCTGAGCGACGTGACCTGTTTCCAACTAAGCTGCTCGAAAAAAGCATTTACTTTGAAACACCTGTAGTCTCACTTAAAAAATACCTGCTTCGTGAGGATAAAAGCGGCATTATTGCAGAATTCAAGCGCCGCAGTCCTTCAAAGGGCGCGATTAATCCTTATGCTCAGGTAGAGCAAGTGTCGATTGGTTATATGCAGGCGGGTGCTTCGGCGCTATCGGTTTTGACGGATGAGCATTTCTTTGGCGGGAAAAGCGCTGATTTGACGGAGGCTCGTAAATTTAATTTTTGCCCCATCCTGCGGAAAGACTTTATCATTGATGAGTATCAACTGATCGAAGCCCGATCGATCGGGGCCGATGCTGTCTTGCTGATCGCTGAATGTCTGGAAAAAGAAGCTCTGCAGCAACTAGCCAAGCAGGCCAAGTCCTTAGGCTTGGAAGTCCTTATGGAAGTCCATAGCATTGGGCAGTTGGCAAAACTGTGCCCAGAAGTGGATATTGTCGGGGTGAACAATCGAAATCTGGAAGATTTCAGTGTGAGTATTCAGACTTCGATTGAATTAGCCGATGCCATTCCGGCTGAATTTACTCGTATCTCCGAAAGTGGATTGAACGATCCTCAAGCGGTCGTTGAATTACAAGAGCATGGTTTTCAGGGCTTTTTAATCGGAGAGCATTTTATGAAAACTGCTGATCCAGCAAAAGCCTGCGACCAATTCATCCAATCGGTACAAAATCTGCAAGGCTCTCGGGCGGCTAATTTCAAAAACTAATCAATAGCATGGAACCGAATCGTAAGATATTGCAGATCAAAGTTTGTGGGATGCGCGAGCTACCCAACTTGGAGGGGTTGACCCAAGTTGCTGTCGATTGGATTGGCTTTATTTTCTATTCTAAATCCCCGCGTTACGTGGAGGCGGAAGGTTTTGGTGACTCAGGATTGCAAAAGACTTTCGTACAACGGACACCTGCTGGCCAGCGGATTAAGAAAGTAGGCGTATTTGTGAACGAGGAACTAGATGTAGTTAAAGAAAAGATCGAGAAATACAGCCTGGATGCCGTCCAGTTGCACGGTCAGGAAACCGTATTCTATTGCCAGGATTTACGTGAAACGGGAGTAACCGTCATCAAAGCTTTTTCTATTGACGCTGGATTCTCATTTACCCTTACGGATGCCTATCAGTACGATTGTGATTATTTTCTTTTTGATGCCAAAGGATTACAACCGGGAGGCAATGGGACGACTTTCGATTGGTCACTTTTACAAAAGTATACTGGTAAAACATCCTTTTTCCTGAGTGGTGGTTTAAGCCCCGGTATGGAAGAAGCGGTACGTAGTTTCCAGCATCCACAATTCATCGGTTTGGATTTAAATAGTGGCTTTGAACTAGGACCAGGCCGAAAAGACCTCAATCTTCTGGCAGAATTTATTCATCGTGTTCAATCTATCGATGAGCGTTTGGACTATAATTATTATTAAAAAATTGAGTTGCAGATAATGAAAGGAGGGAAGGTGAAAGTTGATGAAATTCTCTTGATTTTCTGGCCAAAATAGGTGGATCATCTCTCTTTAACATGAAGCATAACTTGTACGATCTAAATCATTAAAACATGACCTATCAAATCGATACACGTGGATATTATGGCAAATTCGGCGGCGCTTTCATCCCCGAAATGTTATACAGCAATATCGAAACTCTACGCCGTGAATATTTGCAAATAATGGATGAGCTGGCCTTCCAAAAGGATTTTCGCCACTTACTGCGTGACTATGTAGGGCGCCCTTCGCCGCTTTACTTCGCAAAACGTTTATCGGCACATTATAATACCAATATTTATCTCAAACGAGAGGACCTGAATCATACCGGTGCGCATAAAATCAATAATACCATCGGCCAAATTCTACTGGCTCAACGCTTGGGTAAAAAGCGAATCATTGCAGAGACTGGTGCTGGCCAGCATGGCGTCGCTACGGCCACGGTGTGTGCATTGATGGGCATCGAGTGCATCGTCTATATGGGAGCTATTGATATTGAGCGGCAGGCGCCCAATGTTTCCCGCATGCGCATGCTGGGAGCCAAAGTCGTACCCGCCAAAAGCGGGAGTCAAACCTTAAAAGATGCTACCAATGAAGCCATCCGCGATTGGATCAATAACCCGGTGGATACGCACTACATTATTGGTTCAGTGGTTGGACCGCACCCTTATCCCGATATGGTAGCCCGTTTCCAATCCGTGATCAGTGAAGAGATGCAGGTACAATTAAAAGAACAGGTTGGTCGACCCAATCCGGACTTGATTATCGCTTGTGTTGGAGGAGGAAGCAATGCTGCTGGAGCCTATTACCACTACTTGGATCAGTCAGACGTTCGACTCATTGCAGTGGAAGCGGCTGGTAAGGGAGTTGATACCGGAGAATCTGCCGCTACGAGCGTACTAGGCACTGAAGGAATTATCCACGGTAGCCGCACCTTATTGATGCAAACAGCCGATGGGCAGATTATCGAGCCTTATTCCATCTCTGCTGGTTTGGATTACCCCGGAATCGGCCCGATGCACGCCCATTTAATTGCCAGTGGCCGGGCCGAGGCGGTGAGCATTACCGACCGCGAAGCGATTGATGCGGCCTTTTTCCTCTCCCGCCAAGAAGGAATTATCCCCGCTTTAGAAACAGCGCATGCCTTCGCCGCACTCGATAAGATTAATTATGCGAGCGACGATGTCGTGGTTATTAATTTATCTGGTCGAGGGGATAAAGACCTCGCGACCTATATTCGTTTTTTGGAAGAAGCATAGCATCTAAACCTTTTTTAATCTCGGCAAACAGAACTAGCATGAACCGTTTAACGCAGCTTTTTGAATCGAAAAAGGATAATATTCTCAATATATACTTCACCGCGGGTTACCCAAACCTAGAGGATACATCGACTATTATTAAAAACCTGGCTACGGCCGGTGTCGACTTAATTGAAGTCGGCATGCCTTATTCCGACCCTTTGGCGGATGGTCCTACCATCCAGGAAAGTGGGCAACGCGCCTTACAAAATGGGATGACCCTCGATCTTTTATTTGATCAACTCAAGACTACCCGTCAGTATACCGAAATTCCGCTGGTCTTGATGGGCTATTTCAACCAAGTCATGCAATATGGGCCGGATCGCTTTTTTAAAGCTTGTGCAGATGCTGGTGTTGATGGACTCATTTTACCGGATTTACCCTTAGAGGTGTATCGTGAAGATTATCAGGAGCTGATGGCTGCACACGGTTTGCAAATCAGTTTCCTAATCACACCACAGACTGAGGATAGCCGGATTCGTCTCGTTGACGAGCTGAGTACCAGCTTTGTTTATATGGTATCTAGTGCCTCTATTACTGGTGCCAAGCAGGGGATCGAAAATACCCAGGTCGCCTATTTTGAGCGCATCGCCGCGATGGATTTGCAACGTCCACGTTTGATAGGCTTTGGTATTTCAAATCACGATACGTTTAGTACGGCTTGTCGTTACGCGCGGGGCGCGATTATCGGCAGTGCCTTCATCCGAGCGTTAACGAATACCGATGACGTCGCTGGTACTTGTCACGACTTTGTCGCCATGATCCGGAATACGGCACTAAAAACCACAGTTTAAGTTTTTTTTGAAAAAAATCCATTGCGGTGCAGCGGATTGGACTTTTAACTGATTTATGTGTTTGTAAGCTTCGTGCTTCAGGCCTGAATGAAAGTTATTTTATCTTTCCACATAGACAGTTAAAAGTTATTATAAAATGAAAAAGTTATTATTCCTCGGGGCGATGCTCCTTATGCTCTTTACCGCTTGCCGAAAAGATGTAAATGAGCAGTTTGAAACTGAAACACCCTACGAACCACCCATTACCGTCATCGAAGATTATAACCCTCAGGTTATCAACGTTAATGCTTCTTTGATTGGTTTTGTACTCACCGAAGCTGGTGAGCCTGTCTCTAATGTTGAGGTGAATCTGGGTAACCTTACTCAAACCACCGATGCAGATGGTGTTTTCTTCTTCGAAGATGTCACCATGAATAAGGCCGGAACCTTCGTTCAAGTCGAAGTGGATGGCTACTTTCCTGGTTCAACCCGCTTTTTCCCAGAAGAGGGATCGAACAACTACGCAACGATTAAATTGCTCGAAAAAACCAATATTGGCCAGTTTGATGCCTTGAGTGGTGGCGAAGTCAGCAGCTCAAGCGGAATCAAATTGGATTTTCCTACCAATGCCGTTATCGATATGGCTAATGGTGACGCCTACGAAGGAATGGTTCAAGTCGCGGCACGCTGGCTCGATCCTACCGCAGATGACCTGGGCGATATCATGCCTGGAGCACTACAAGGTGTTAATGAATCTGCAGAGGAAGTAGCATTAGCTTCTTACGGTATGATGGCAGTCTCTTTGACGGGCGCCGGTGGCGAAGCACTAAATCTCGGTAATGATAAAAAAGCAGAATTGACGTTCCCTGTTCCTGCTGAGCTACAAGGCAATGCACCAAGTGAAATTCCACTCTGGTCTTTCAATGAAGAGTATGGTATTTGGGTAGAAGAAGGAACCGCTGCCCTAGTCGGTGACAACTATGTCGGTGAAGTATCTCACTTTTCCTTCTGGAACTGTGATGCCCCATTCCCATTGATCAACGTGAATGGTACTATAAACTACACCAATGGCGATCCTGCTGCTAACATCGGTGTTCGAATTATCCGGTCTAACACAAATGCTGGCTGGGGTTGGACGGATGGTGATGGTAACTTCGCTGGGAAAATCCCTTCAAATGAAGATTTGACACTTGAAGTATTTACCTACGACGCATGTGGCAACCTGGTTGTCCTCTATACGGAGGAGATTGGACCATTCTCCAATGATGTGACCTTGCCTACCATTACTGTAGATCCGCTTAACTCTACGCTCACTAGTTATGAAATTACTGGTACGCTCGTAGATTGCGACGGTGATCCGGTTAGTTCAGGCTTTGTAAAAATCACTTACGACAATGGCTACTATGGTACACAGATACTTTATGTAGAAGATGGTGAAGCGTTCAACTTTGTGATCTATGATTGCGATAATGATATCACTTCATTTGATCTGGTAGCAACGGATTTGGTCAATTTAGAAGAAAGTGCACCACAAACATTCAACACGGCTCCAACGGTTGATGTCGGCGCAATCAGTGCTTGTGGCAACGTCGTGACTGAATTCTTTAACTTGACACTCGATGGAGAGTTATTTAACGGATTCAATTTATCTGCGATAACGTTTAATACAGATAGCTCATTCATCCAGTCTAGTTTTCCAGGTGTAGGTACTGGAGGAGCATTAGGGACTGTTTTCATCGAAGGATTTCCAATGACGCCTGGTACTTATACTGGCGACGACGTCAATTACTTCTACGTTTGGGGAATTGATGCTGCATTCTCACCGGATGACGTAGGCGTTACCTTCACTTGCGGTGCATTCTCTCAAGGTGATGATTGTAACTGGTCTGAATTTATTCTGACTGAAGTGGGATCAATGCCTGGTGAAAATGTGTCGGGGTCTTTCACCGGTGTAGGTGACTTTACAGGTGCTAATGGTGAGATTTATCCTAATATTTCTTACTCTGGGACCTTTAGTATAGAAATTGATTAAAATAGAAATGGGTAGTTTTAAATAATAGGTTGTAAGACAACAGAGGTGCAAAAGGATAAAATAATAGGAAAACATTTTAAACCTTAAGGCACAGATTTGACAATCCACTTCTGTTAAAAGGATTACAACTCAAATTGAAAACATGTGGTATTAGAATAGCCACTTGCAAATTGAACCAATACGTGGACGGATGAAGATCTATCTGCGTATTGGCTTTTTCAAACCCCCAACTATAGGATAAAGAAAGATATTGACACGCTGATTGATGCATGAAAAAAAATATCAGCTTCGTGCAGCGAAAGGTAGTCAAAGTTGATTTGTATAATTGTAAGACTATTTTAGTACTGAGAACTAAATGAAAAAAGACCACGAAGGTTTGAAAAGAGGAGGAAACGATAAATATCAAACAGTGACCTTCTAGTGTCTCCGATGACAATTTTTTTGATATGACAAATAGGACTCAACTGATGCGCAGCGCAAATTTACTGCGCATTGGTTCTGTCTTTTCGCAATACTGATCTGAGTGACATTAACATATTGATGTGACTTAAAACTTAGAAACTTGTTGAATCACGAACAAGAAAACAAGATAATAGAGGGCTGCCAGGCGGAAAATCCCCGTTGGCAAAAGGAACTTGTGTTGCGTTATTCCGGGCTATTGCTGGCAGTGAGCCAGCGGTATACACGCAATACGGAAACGGCTAAGGATGTTCTACAAGAGGCCTTTATTAAGATTTTCCGCTATCTACCGCGTTACGAGCCGCGCGGCTCTTTCGAAGGCTGGCTACGAAAAATTGTAATTAGCTGCGCTCTACAACAGCTAAACAAAAAACGCTGGAAGAAAGAACTATCTGGTCTGGATAATGTACCGGATATGGCCGTTGATCCCGATATTTTCCGACAAATGGGGGCCAATGAGTTAATCGAACTCATCGACACCCTGCCCGATGGCTTTCGCGAAGTATTTAACCTCTACGTTATTGAAGGCTACAGCCACAAGGAAATTGGAGCGCTTTTAGGCATTACGGAAAGTACCTCTCGATCTCAATTGACCCGAGCGAGAAAGCTACTCCAAAAAAAATTAAATAATGTTGAACGATTAAGAATGTCGATATGAGTTTCTCATCATTTGAAAAATATACCCGCCAAACACTTCAGCAACACCACGCTGCTATTGATGCGGAAGCCCTATGGGCTAACTTGGAGCCAAAAGTGGTGAAAAGCCCACCTAAACGCCGTGGCTTTTTCTGGTTGTTTCTGGGCCTTGGACTATCCGCCTTTGTCGCGGCCGGCTGGTGGTGGTCAACAGACCAACCTTCTGCCGCTCCCTCTGATCAATTATCAGCTACGGAGGAACCTACTGCGTCTACTCCCTCAACTGCTGCTTTGGAGATAAGTACATCCGATACTGATCAACAAGCTGCTGAAACCGATGCAACCACTGTTGCCGTAGCACCCAGTGCTAATCAACCAACTCATTCTACAAAAACGACCGCAAACTCAATTACGCCATCTTCAACCCCGATAACCACTAAAACCGTTTCCGCTCTTTCACGTTCTGATCAAACCGATAATACGCCTGCTGCATCGATTGCCATGGGCAATAATGCAGAGGTAACAATGACCAGCGACGCTTCTGAAGTCAATTTGACCGTTTCCCCAGAACTGAATGATGATTCCCCAAAATCCAATTCCAGCATCGATGCTGCCCCCGAAGAAGTTAATACGCTGGCATTGCAAATCGTAAATTTAACCGTGGGACCTCCGGCCTTGGCGTTCGAACCGCTTATCCCGCTTTCTTTCGAAAAAAGTGAGGATCAGCGTTTACGGCGCCGCCGGGGTGCTTTTGTGCGTAATCTACGCTATGGCGTCGGAGCCTATGTTGGGGTAGGCCGCCCGAGCCGAACCCTCGAAGCCCGGGAAGGTACTCCGCCTGCCTACGAACAAGTTCGCCTCAACACCGAGAAGCAACAAGAAAGCATACAAGCAGGTTTGGAATTGATGGTACAATCGGAACAAGGATTTTATTTCCGAACGGGCTTGCAGTACGAGCGTATCGCTAGCAAGTTTACCTTCAATTCCACCATCACGCGTATTGACACTATTGAAGGGGTGCAGCAAATTATCATCAATAATTTCCTCAACGATACCACCGAAATCATGGGGCCCGTTCCACACGAGCGCACCACAACCTTCGACAAAATAACCTACAATAATTTTCACATCATTGATGTGCCGCTGATCTTAGGCTATAACTTTTCCCAGCAAAATTGGACCTTCGGTTTGGAGGCTGGTGTTACCTTAAATATCCGTACGAGTTTAGACGGAGAAGTATTTGACCCAGAGCTTAATTTTTACGATCTTGCCACCGACGAACAAAGTTGGTACAAAACGAATATTGGCGCTCGTTTTCAAGCTGGCATAACCGCCGGCTACTTGCTGGATAACAATTGGCAGATTTACTTCTCGCCGAGAATTACCGCTCCGGCGAATTTCAATAGCGACGAGAGCCCGATTCGACACAAATACTCTGGATTGAGTTTTCGTACCGGTGTTCGTTTCTTTTTTGATTGATCTAAATGAAGCTTTCCGACGGGGAGCGTTAGTTTAGATCGAAAATTAACGCATCGTATGATTATTCAGTTGGAAAGTGACATTAGCGAAGAGCAATTAAGCCGCCTCGAAGAAAAGCTGGCTTCGGTTCAATACAAAACCAACCAGGTGACGACCCAAAATGGTCGTTACATCATTGGGGTTGGAAAGCAAGAATTTGATATCCGTTCTATCGGCACCATGAGTGGTATCCGGGATATTCACCGAGTGAGCGACGCCTTCAAGTTGGTATCTCGCAAGTGGAAGGTACACGAAACGCAGATCGATCTAGGAGATGACGTCTGCATCGGAAATGGTGCCTTTCAAATCATGGCGGGGCCATGCTCTATTGAATCCGAGGCTCAGATCGAGTCTACTATCCAACATCTACTGGATAATAATGTGCGTATTATGCGTGGTGGTGTTTACAAACCACGTAGTTCGCCCTATTCTTTTCGTGGTTTAGGCCAGGAAGGGTTAAAGCTATGGTATAAACACGCCCGAGCCAACGGCATCAAGATCATCACGGAAGTGATGATGGTCGATCAGATCGAACCAATGATGGATTATGTGGATATTTTCCAGGTGGGGGCCCGCAACTCTCAGAATTTTAACCTCTTGGATGCACTCGGCGAAGTAGATAAACCCGTTTTACTTAAGCGTGGTATTTCCGGCACCTTGGATGAACTCCTACAAGCGGCTGAATATATCTTCTCCAATGGCAACGAGCGGATCATGCTTTGTGAGCGCGGTATCCGCTCTTACGAAAAAGCGTATCGTAATACCTTTGACATTAACGCAATTCCTATTCTTAAAGCCAAAAGTCATCTGCCGGTAGTCGTGGATCCCTCTCACGGCATTGGTGTGCGGCGTTATGTCGATGCTGTGGCGATGGCTGGTGTCATCGCTGGTGCGGATGCGGTAATTATGGAAGTCCACCAATGCCCGGAAAAGGCATTTTCTGATGGCCAACAGACTCTTAATTATCAAGAATCTGCGACTTTGATTGACCGTCTAAGACAAACCCGTGCACTTCGCGAATCGATGGGGGTCTAGAACCTGATACGTAGTCCAATGCCTTGGGCGGAGCCCGTCAATTCGCTGTTTTCGAGCAACGCTTTGAGTTTCTTGTTGTGGGAGCGATGTACGAAATAACTGCCAATATCGAAAAGAAATAAAAAGGCACCATTGTACATAATCGCTCGGCCCCAGCCCGTGAGCTGATCTCGATCTTCATCCTGCCGCTTAGCGCGTTCCGTCAAATAGAGTCCACCCATCATATACCCTACATCCAATCCGGTATTGAACAGTAGAATCTTCTGGATTTTGTATTGCTCATCAACGGAGGCGAAAGGGGAGAGGGCGGTATCCGCTCTACGGCTGCCCCACCAACCGAGACCAGCAATGCCTAGATTAATGGCGTTCCAACCAATATTCATGCGATGAAAGTCACGATCTGCACCTTCACTTCCGGAGAGCATCAGACCACTTACCGCCATGTTCGCCGCTGCCCAGCCACCCAAAACGTACATCGCACGTTCGTTGGTCTTCAATCTTTGCTCATTAAATTCATTCCAATTCGATTGGGCAGATAGCGATACTGCGCTCAGTAGGCTAAGGAAAAGTAGAAGCTGCTTCAAGGTGATCATTTTATGAAAAAATTATCATCTAAACAGTTGGATGGTAGAAATGATCACCAGTTTTGCTATGTTTTGAAATAAAACTACATCCCCGAAGCATGATCATCTCCTCTTGGATCAGCCGCACCTTCCAGACTTCCGTCAGGCAGTACCAAAATGGCGTCGACCCGTCCAATGCTGCCTCTTGGTTTAATCTTATGTCCCATTTGCTGTAGATTTTGTCGAACCTCAGGGCTGATGGCCTGATCTTCTACCTGGATATAATCCGGTCGCCACTGGTGATGGAATCTTGGAGCGGCCACCGCCTCGCTGATCGTTTGCCCGAATTCAACCACATTGATAAAGGTTTGAAAAACCGAGGTGATAATGGTTGATCCACCCGGTGTGCCGACGACCATGAATAACTTGCCGTCACGTTCTACAATGGTTGGCGTCATCGAACTGAGCATGCGCTTGTGGGGCGCAATAGCATTTGCCTCTGCTCCCACCAGGCCATAGAAATTAGGCACGCCAGGTTTTGCACTGAAATCGTCCATTTCATTATTGAGCAAAAAGCCAGCACCGCTCACTACCGTTTTTGAGCCGAAGCCACTATTGATCGTGGTGGTGATGGAAACCGCATTACCTTCGCTATCCACGATTGAAAAATGGGTGGTTTCTTCGCTCTCCATGACTGATGCAACGTCTCCGGCCCGGACCTCTTCGCTGCTAGTAGCGCGTTCGGGATTGAAATCGCGGAGTCGATTGGCCAGATAGGTCGTTGAGAGCAAGGTATCAATGGGTACTGGATGAAAATCTTGATCCCCTAGGTGCGTTGCTCGGTCCGCATAAACCCGTCGTTCCGCTTCAACCATTCGATGGATAACCTCTGGGGACTGAAAGTCTGTTCCTTCCAGAGAGAGTTGTTGCATCATTCCCAGCAATTGGGCGAGCGCCACACCACCACTGGAGGGAGGAGGCATTGACCAGAGCCGATAGTCGTCATACTGGATCGAAATGGGCGTACGCCATTTGGCTTCGTAGGCGGTAAGATCCGCTTTAGTGATAATGCCACCACCGGCTTGCATTTCAGCTACGATCAGATCGGCTGTGGCGCCGGTGTAAAAACCCGCAGCACCGAGATCGCGAATTCGCTTTAAGGTTTGGGCCAGATCCTTTTGTACTAAGAGATCACCGGCCTTCCAGGCTTGGTCCTTGACGAAGACTGGCATTTGGGTATTACAAGTACGGAACACAGCTTGTTTGTCATTGAGTCGCTTAGCTTGTTGGGCCGTAACCGGAAAGCCGCGGCCGGCTAGATCCACGGCTGGCTGGATTAGCTTTTTCCAGTTCTTTAGGCGACTATGCTGTTCAAAGGCAGCAGCCATGCCTGCTACTGCTCCCGGAACACCAGCGGCAAGATGTCCATCCAGGCTTAGTCGTGGAATAACCTCACCTTGATCGTCTAGGTACATATCGCGATGTGCTTTTGCGGGCGCTTTTTCGCGGAAATCCAGCGTTCGGACCGGACCATTTGCCGGGCGATAGATCATAAAACCGCCGCCTCCAATATTACCAGCGACGGGATAAACGACGGCCAGAGCAAACTGCACCGCGATAGCTGCATCAATTGCATTACCTCCTTTTCGTAAAATGTCCAAACCGACTTCAGAAGCCAGGGGATGGGCACTTACGACCATGGTCGATGCACCGATTTTGGTTTTCTGTATCTCCGGCAGTGTGAAGTGCTGCGTGCTTTTACACGTCCAAAGACCTAGAATAAGAAAGAGGAACCAATGCTTTTTCATAATAAATATTAATAAATTGATTTTTTTTAAATATATTTATACCGTTTGGTATAGTGTTTGATTCTATGTTTATCGTATTGTCTTATAAACGATAAGATATTGAAAAGAAAAATAGATTGGAAAATAGTGTTATAAGTCCATTTTCCAGTCACAAAGATATAAACGGTGCCAAATCAGGCGAAAAACCGTGTAAGAATTGGTTATGTATTTTCATGGTTATGTTGTTGTGCCATCCCGAAAACGCTCGTGATGGCACTTTTTTTTGCCTTAGTATCTGCTCACTAAGATGAAATTATTGTAAATTTTAGCACTTTACGGCTCGTAAACATCTTGCCATTCCACTTTTATCGCTATATTTGAGTTCAATCATACACAAGCACCTGCATTAGTCCCCAAAATTCTGAAAGCTCGTCCCAAGACTAATTACACCATTAATTTGGTAGTGCACCTTCCAAAACTAGTCGATAAATAATCAGATATCAACGTTGTATTCGCAACGTAATAAATAGTATTTCCCATTTCAAATATATAGTTGTAGTAAAGGCTACAATTTAAGAAACTAGTAGGTTGTATTATATTTGAAATGTTAACGGACTGCTGTGAAAGCAGTAGTCCGTTTTTCAATTTTTTAACTATAACACTATTATTTTTATATTTAAACAGTATATTTGTATGTTGCTTGAGTGCAATCAAATTATTGCCTCCTCCCACCAATCACCGTTTCAAAGCACAAATCCTCAATTAACACTTTTTAGAAGCTTATAAATAACTGATGAATCATCTGTTACAGATGTGTTTTTTAGTTAATGCTTGGTTTTCAATAGATTATACGAATACTTACAATCACCTTACCCTCTTCAATAAGTGCCGCTGGCATTTTTGGAAACGAATTATCTTTTTTAATCAAAACTGACATAGAATGAGAATTCTCTACACGCTGATTATTCTATTCGTCTGTGGTCTGGTGAGTTTGAGTGCCCAGACTGTTTGGACGGGAAACGCCGATTCTGATTGGACAAATCCGGCTAACTGGTCCAACGGAGTTCCTACAACTGGAGTGACAGCGACCATTCCCGGAACGCCTTCCGGTGGTAACAATCCGGTTTACACCGGCTCGCCTATTATTGATTTCACGATTCAAAATGCGGGTACGATTACGTTTGGTGATTTTGTTTATAACAGTGGCACCATTATCAACTTCTCGGGGGCTACCTTTATCACCAACGACAACTATTTCGTAAATGCGGGGATGGTGACCTTCGATAATGATGGTAACTTCTCCAATAACGGCACCTTTGATAACTATGGGACTTTCGATAACGCAGCTTCTGCGATATTCGCTAATAATGCGGGCTCTCATTTGATCAATCGAGGGATTTTTCGCAACAATGGGCAATTGACCAATGATGGTGACATTTCAAACTATGGTAATTTCCGTAGTACGAATAATGTACAGAACAACGGTCTGATTACGAATCTTGGCTTCATGGAGCACCCCTTCGGTAGCGTATTCATGAACAATGCCGGAGGAACCATTCAAAACGAAGCCAGCGGCGAGTTGACGGCTAATGGTACTTTTGAGAATCCCGGTACGATCAACAATGCCGGAGATTTGATGATCCAGACGGCTTGTAACCTAGTAAATAGTAACCAGATTAATAACAGCGGTCTGCTGGAAATCTCTGGTACTTTAACCAATAATAGTAATTATAATAATACCGGAACGACTTTCGTCAACGATTCTGGTACTTACGATAATAAAGCAAATACCCAAAATACCGGAAGCATAGAAATCAGCATTTGTGGTAATCTGGTACAGGATTCTGGTACAGATATCACCGGTACCGTGATCAATGACGGTCTGATTTTCTTGCTGAACGGTAACGTTTCCATTTCAGGTGGTGAGTTCGGTGAAGTCTTTACGGAGTTAGGACAAACTAAGCCTCCGGTAGCGGGATGTCGCTCTGGTTTTGTACTAATGCTTGATGAAAATGGCGAAGGAACCTTGCAAGTAGTAGACATCGATAAAGGGGGATACGGCAACTGCGGTGCGGTACTAGTAAACAAGACCTTATCTGAGACGCAGTTTACTTTGGCCGACCTCGGTACGCAAGTGGTAACTTTGACGGTTGAAGATAATCTTGGGCTTACCGCTAGCTGTGATGCCTTTATTACCGTGATCGAATTTGTTCCGCCAATTGTCGCGGTGGACGATCCAGATCTTGAGTTTGCTTGCCCTGAGGATATTACTTTGACTACTGCACCCGGTGGTGCTACCGCAATTGCCAGCTGGGAAGAGCCCGCACCACCTATCACTAACTGTACCCCTGGTGCAGATTGCAGCGATTTACCCACATATTTGCCAGGCTATAGCTACATCGGTGAGTTTGAGGGGAGCCGTTATTTTCTGGCCGATCATACGACAAGTTGGAATACGGCTCAGCACGATGCCTTGGAAAGCGGTGGTTATCTGGCAGTGGTAAACAGCGCGGAAGAAAATACTTATTTGAAAGATGCTGTAAACTATAATGCTTGGATTGGTTTCACGGACAAAAATAGTGAAGGCAGTTTCAGCTGGGTAAACGGCGAAACGGTAAACTACACTAACTGGAACAACGGTGAGCCAAATGACTACGGCAGTGGTGAAGATTATACGGAAATGCGTAATAACGGTAAGTGGAATGACTTACCCAACAGCCACCACCGACGTGGCTTGGTAGAACTGCCTTGTGGTGCCCCGGCTTGTACGGATTTGTCTAACGAGATCCCTGGGTTCATTTTCTTAGGCGAATTCAACAATAGTAAATACTACTGCTCTTCGTACAGCAACTATACTTGGGCTGAGGCGCGTGAATTATCGGCTGCAGCCGGTGGTCAACTCGTGATTGTGGAAGATGAACAAGAGAATGAATTCATTCGCAACGGGATCATGACGGATTATGCCTGGATCGGTTTGACGGATGAAGAAAGCGAAGGCACTTACAAGTGGGTAAACGGAGAAGAATCTACTTTCTTCAATTGGAACCCCGGGGAGCCTAATAATAATGGTGGAAACGAAGACTATGTGCGTTTATTAAAATATAATGGTAAGTGGACCGATCGTAATCAATGGTTCGAAGCGGAATTTGTCATGGAGATTGAATGCGGAGACGAAAATAACAACGGCGGTGGTGGTACCGGCGAAGTATTTGTCGAGCAAATCTCCGGCCCGGACAATGGAGCAGAATTCTTCCTCGGTACGACCGAAGTCGCTTACCGTGCTTCTGATGATTGCGGCAATGAAGAAATCTGCATTTTTAATGTGACCGTTGAACAGGTACCAGCGGAAATCACTTTTGATTGTCCTACCAGCCTAGTGTTGGACGCTGAGCCCGGTGCACCTGGCGCAGTTGCCAACTGGACGGAGCCAACGGCTTCAACCACCTGCTTTAAAGATGGAATCGCTCTGGAGCGTATCGATGATTCACCGGCTAACGGCGAGCTTTTCCCAATTGGTCAGTCTTTCGTCGTGTATGCTATTACAGATTCTTGTGGTGGCTTATCGGTTTGTAACTTCTCGATAACGGTAAACGAGGTAGCTGCAACTTTGACCTTGGAAGAATGCCCCGCAGATTTTGTGGCGACATCTAATCAAGTCAGCTGGACGGAGCCGGTAGCTTCGACTACTTGCTTCACTGGCAATATTACGATTGAACAGATTGCCGGACCTGTCAATGGCAGCTCCGTTGCTCAAGGGACATACCAAGTGGTTTATCTGCTTTCTGATGATTGTGGCAATACCGAAGTCTGCTTCTTCAATGTGAGTGTAGAAACGACTTGTCCTGACGCCGGAACGCCATGTGATGATGGTGATCCTTGCACCATCAACGACGTAGAAGACGGCAACTGCGGTTGTGCCGGTACTTTCGTGGATAGCGATGGTGACGGGGTGTGTGACGCGGAAGATATTTGTGCTGGAGGTGATGATAATGTCGATTCAGACGGTGATGGCATCCCGGATTTCTGCGATGATTGTGATACCAGCCTGGAAGGCACACCGTGTGATGATGGTGATCCATGTACCACCGGAGATGTTTTTGATGCAAACTGTGGTTGCGCAGGAACCTTCGCAGACAGTGATGGTGACGGGGTGTGTGATGCGGAAGATATCTGTGCTGGTGGTGATGACAATACCGATACGGATGGTGACGGCACTCCAGATTTTTGCGATAACTGTGATAACTACACCTCTGGTGGTCAAATTGGTTTTGGCCCCAACTGTGAGGGTAGCTTCACCATTAATGGTTGTCCGGCAGTAGCGCCCGTCATCGAAGATTGTATCTCGCCTATGGGCGGATCGGGTGATGAAGAGTATCTGTGGTTGTTTAGCATAACCACCGGTGATTTCCCTACTCAGCAAGTGTCGAATATTGATAATGATCCTAACTGGGATATTTTACCAGGTGCCGATGGTCCATCTTTCGATCCTGGGGTTGTGAATCAGACGACTTGGTACCTACGCTGTGCGCGTCGTGCCGGATGCGATCTCTATACCGGAGAATCAAATATTATTATGATCAAATGCGGTCCTTGTATCGATAGTGATGGCGACGATGTGTGCGATACCGATGATGTGTGCCCGGGTAGCGATGATAATGTCGATAGTGATGGTGACGGTACTCCGGATGGTTGTGACGATTGTGATAACAGCTTGGCAGGTACTGCTTGCGATGACGGTGACCCAAATACGGAGAATGATGTATTTGACGATAACTGTAACTGTGCCGGTACCCCAGTAGAAGATATTTGCGAAGATATTTTTTCAATTCGTAGTGTAACCAGCGTAGGCGACAATTGTGGGCAGTGGTGTAATGCACCTTATGCTTTCACTTTGGGACCAGACAACTGTTATGCTGCAGGCAATGACCTCTTGTTCACAGAATTCAACGACGGAACTGCTGTTCTGGAAGGTTCTCTGCGTAAAAATGGTCAAACGGGTCATTTGATCGTCAACTTTAGTGGGCGCACCTTCGATGCGCCAGCTGGCAGCCCTAAATACGAGCTATGTATTTCAAATGGCGGAGAAGGTTGGTACTACTATCCAACCTTTGACGGGACATTCACCTATCCAGATGGTTCTACAACTACGATTACGCGTCGTGGACCAGCCTTCCAGGTAGGAGAGGGAGCGAGTCTCCAAGACAACGGTTTAGGTGGCAGTGGTTGGTTTGACTCTAGCGACGGCGATCACGGCGATCTCAACTTCTTGTTGTCTAACCAAATTGACTGCATTGATGATGGTATCTATCTGGAAGCTGAGTGTGCCGAAGTCGGACACCGTTTCAATGAGGTCAGCTCAAGTACCGCTTCTAACGGCGCTTTCGTTACCGTACAACACGGTTACAATGCTTACAGCCACGCACCAAGTAACTCCGGAGATCGCGTTCGCTTTACTGTGAATGTTGCTACAGCGGGCGATTACAAAGTATTCGCCCGAGTGAAAGCACCAAACGGTGGTGACAATAGTTTCTGGGTACGTGCAAATAACGGTACTTGGGTGAAATGGAATGACATTCAACAAAGCCACTCCTTCATCTGGGATCAGGTACACGATAACGATAATAATAACGCTTTGGTGACCTTCCACCTTAATGCGGGTAGCAATACGATTGATTTTGCTTACCGTGAGGATGGAACAGAGTTAGACAAAGTGTTCATTACGCTTAACGGTGATGCGCCAGTTGATCTCGGTCCGATCGGTGAAAACTGCGAAGATGAATCTACAGATTGTCTTGGTGAGGCCGGAAGTGTTTCTTTTGAACAGGCAAATGGCCACTACTGGTATCAAGTACAACTTGAGCAGTCATACGTTAATCCGGTGGTTGTAGCCTACATCACTTCTCGTAACGGAGGTGATCCGGTAACGACGCGTGTACGTAACGTCACGTCTGGAAGTTTTGAAGTCCAAATCGACGAGTGGGATTACCTGGATGGTTACCACGCTGCCGAAGATGTTAGCTACATTGTTGTAGAGGCAGGCACCCACGTTCTGTCTGATGGACGTGTACTTCAGGCGGGTACCACCACGGCAAACGGCCACTTTTCTACGGAGTCTTACAACTACGACTTCAACAGTACACCAGTTGTAGTAGCTCAAATGATGACATACAACGACAATGCTGCTGCAACGGTACGCCTTCGTAACGTCAGCCACTCGAGCTTCAAAGTGAAGCTGCAGGGTGAAGAAGCCTTTGAATACGCTGGTCATCGTCATGATGAAGAGACGCTAGGATGGATTGCGATGGAAGCAGGTATCGGTATCACTGAAGGCAGCCGCTACGAAGCGAAAACGACTCCTGATGCGGTGAAACACACTGGATACTGGTGGGATTTTGAGCAAACCTTTGACACTAGACCCGTTATGGTCGGTGGCATCTCCACTTACGATGGAGGGAACACCACGGCAGCACGCTTTGCCGCTTTCTCTGCCACAGGTGTTGATATGATTGCTGAAGAGGAGCGCTCTTACGATAACGAGATCAACCATACCCACGAGAAGGTAAGCTACATTCTCTTCGATGAGGGTGTCATTTGTTCAACCAACAGCAACTCTGGTAACTACGAAAGTGTACCGGGTGATCGTCTCCAATTCTTTGCTCGTCAGGCAGGGCGTCAGTCTCGACTGTTCTGGGTAACGAATACCGAAGCACGCAATGATTACTTCATCGTTGAGCGTTCGGCGGATGGTCAGAACTTTGAAGAGTTGTATGACATGGATAGTCGTAATAGCCAAGAAGGGTTCTTCGAGTATGAACTTTCGGATGTTGAACCGTTAGAAGGGATCAACTACTATCGCGTCAAGCAAGTTTATGCTGATGGTAGTTTCGTGTACTCGAATACGGAAGAAGTTGTCTTTGCGATCGACCTAGAAGCCGTTGTGGTCTTCCCGAATCCGGCGACAACTCAGGTGAGTGTGAGCTTGAAGCAATTTGCCGGACAGCCTGCATTAATTCGTATCTTTGACCAATTCGGTCGTGAAATGGATGCGATTCAGATTGAATCTGTAACGAATGCACCAGTGACTTTTGATATTGAAAATTACAAGGCAGGTGCTTACACCATGTATATCGATCTTGAAACCACTCGTAATATTGCTCGCACCTTTATTGTGGGCAGACTATAGAGAGTAAGGGTTAAATAATACAATTAACCTTACCGAGGAGCCTTCTATTTTTTGGGAGGTTCCTCTTTTTTTGTTGAAGAAATGGAAAAGGCGGGTGTCGAAAGTTTATTTGTAATGAGTTGTATTTTAAGATATCTATGGACAAATCAGGATTTTCTCAACTCAATCACATATTTAGAGTGGAGGGATATTGATAAGTAAAACTCAGAAGCACTTTACCCGGTGAGATAGCATAATGTCTATTTTGAATCAGTGTAAAAACCAGTAGGCAGTTTGGCAAAGAGATGCCTGTCCTATAGAAAGCCTTGTTTATTACCCTTTATTCTATGAATACACATAAAAAAAGAGCTAGAGATCACAATCCCTAGCTCCTTTTCATTAAAAGGCCAGAAAGCCTATTTCCTTATCGCTTTACGACCTTTTGATTCCATTGGCGATCACCTTCTCTAAGTTGCAGAAAATACATACCAGCGGGTAGCTTGGCCATATCAAAGGCGAGGCTCGTCGCGCCAAGAATTTGCTCTTGTCGTTCCTGCACCAATTGTCCCGTTGAGCTGTAAAGACGGAACGTACCATCCAGCGCCACAGAACTATTGATATTGACCGAAAGAATATCTTCAACCGGATTAGGTAGCACTTCAAATTGTGTCAAAGGCAGTTCAGCATCTTGTGTGCTAGTGACCATTTCATCCAATTCTAAAACATACAAACCCGTTTGCATATCCGAAGCAATGATATTACCGGAAGGCAGATAAGGGTAAACACCCCAGCAACCTGCATAGCCATTATAATCCGTATTGTCAGGATAAGTGTCGTAATAAGCCACTCGTTTTGGATTGGCTGGATCAGAAATATCAAAAATCACCAAACCATCTTCGTAGTAAGACACATAAGCGAAATCGCCTAAAATGAATGGATTGTGTGGCGTAGCTCCCTCGTGTTCAGGTGCCAGGAGTGGTTCTTTGAAAGAAGTAATAAACTCAATTTCTCCCGTTCCAATATTCGCTAAATCTAACATGATCAAAGGCATACCCAGAGGGACCTCTTCGGCCACAATCAAGGTTTGTCCATCATCAGTTAGCCAATTGCTGTGGTTGTAGGCACCAGTTTCAATAGAAGCAATAATCGAAGGGTTTTCAGCATCATTGAAATCCCAAATGACCAGTGAAGAGGTATTACCGTGTGAGCAATAGGCAATATTATCCCGTACAAACACATCGTGGACATACTCACCGAGCATTCCAGCGGCTAAATTTACTGAACTTATCAGGGTAGGGTTGTCTGGATCTTGAGTGAGGTCGAATACGATCAGTCCGTCATTTTCGGTATCCGAACCAGCGACGTAAAGTCGACCGTGGTCAGTATCGATGAAAATATTGTGTGATTGCTCGAACCAAGCAGTGGTTTGATTCGTCAGCGTCACTTCATTAGGAAGATTGCTAAGATCAAAAATAAGTAAACCTTCATCTCCGGAGTCCGCTACGGCGTAGGCCCGATCGCGGTATACTTTGAAATCCCGCCACAGGCTGGTGCTTCCTCCGGCGACTTGGTCGATCAGGACGGGTTGATTGGGATCGGTGACATCCACAAAGTGCACAAAGTTGGCACTACCTATAATTGCATATTCGCGATTATTTTCATCTACATAACCCCAGATATCGTTGTAAATGCCGAGAGAATGCATAGGCAGATCGGGATTGTGCCAGCTGGATAGTTTTGCCATATTCTCTGCATCTTGCGCATTTAGCGTACCGCATAGGAATATTAGTAGAAAAAGTGGGTAACGATTCATTTTCATAAAGTAAATTTTTAATGACGACGAAAAATTGGAAGTGATCCCGATTTGCAAACTTAAATATGCAACTTTTATAAATACCTTGAGGCGAGATTGGTGTGAATCTTGAATGAATTGGCAGTAAGGCGACAGCCTGTGAGCATTCTGAGGGAAAAGAAATACTTTCCGTGGTGGCTCACCGTTAAAACGAAGACAATTTGTACTTTTGTTTTCGTAAAGCATCAAAACCGAAGGCACTCAAAGCAATAATTATGATTAAACGCTTTTTACCAGCTTTTATCCTGCTTCTTTTTCTGACGACTAGTACGAGCTTGCTTGCTCAGCGCAAATACAGTAATGAATTTCTCAATATTGGTGTCGGCGCTCAGGCTCACGGGATGTCAAATGCAATGACGGCCCACACCAATGATATCTACTCTACCTTCTGGAATCCGGCCGGCTTGACGAAAATTGAAGCTCCCTTTGAAATTGGGCTGATGCACGCGGAATGGTTCCGTAGTATTGCCAAGTACGATTATCTTGGCTTCGCCAAGACCCTCAATAGTGAATCCAAATCCGTTCTCGGTGTATCTCTGATCCGCTTGGGCATCGATGATATCCCCAATACTCTGAACTTGGTTGAGCCTGATGGCACCATCAATTACGATAATGTAACTTCTTTTTCTACCGCTGATTATGCCTTTTTGGTCTCCTATGGCCGCGAAATCGATTTCAAAGGAAGAACCCTTTCCGTAGGGGGAAATGCTAAAGTCATTCGACGTGTCGTGGGTTCCTTTGGCTCGGCTTGGGGCTTCGGGATCGATTTAGGGGTACAGTATCAAGCGGGCAATTGGCAACTGGGTTTTGTTGGTAAAGATATCACCTCAACTTTTAACGCCTGGTCTTTCTCGCTCAACGATCAAGAGCAACAGGTATTTACTGCTACAGGTAACGACATTCCTGAAAGTACGCTCGAAATCACACGTCCGACTTTTGTCTTCGGCGCAGCTTACCGATTCAATTTCGGAGAAGATTACAGCCTGATGCCGGCACTGGATTTTCGGATCACTACTGACGGACAACGTAACGTCCTGGTCAATTCCAAAGCGTTCAACCTCGATCCGGTCTTTGGTTTTGAATTCAGCTACCGCAAGTTCCTATTTCTACGTGGTGGGGTAGGGAATTTCCAACGATCGCTCGACGATGTCGGTGGTGAGGAAGTTTTGACGTTACAACCCAATTTTGGGGTAGGGGTTAAACTGGGCCGTATCCGATTGGATTATGCGTATACCAACGTCGGTAATGTATCGGATGTCCTCTATTCAAATATCTTCTCTCTGGTTCTGGATCTCAAGCGTAAGAAACGCTACTACGATAATTAGAGCTCGATCTACTGGTAGCATATTGAGTTGAAGTTACTTACAAACTTCAACTAACGATTTCCTTTGATGCAACTCGATTTCCGAGCGGCTATTTGTATTACGAGAGCATTTACTTTTTATCTATCACGAGCGTATTATCAATCATATTACGGTGGTGTACCTGAATAATGGCTTGCAGTTGTTGCAATAAGCTATCTCGCTTCGGACGTTCCTCTTCATTAGATAATTTTTTTAAACTCAATCCATCTTCGTGACGATACCAACCGAGAGGACGTTGTCCATCGTAGACCAGAAGATGAGTGGTATCTGCGATTTGAAACAGGTCGCCATCAGAAGTATAGGCCAGCGGCCGATTTAAGCTATCCAATGCACTTTCGCCAAAGCTTATAAAAGCAGACTGGTAACCCAACCAATCTAAAACTGTGGGCATAATATCAATCTGTTGCATCATGCCCGCTTGTTGGCCTCGACGTGGCATCATCGGATCGAAGAACAGGATAGGAATCTGATATTTGCCTAATCTGGTTTTAAATCGTCGGTCGCTACTTTGGCCGATATGATCCGCTGTGATCACAAACAGGGTTTCTTCAAACCAAGGATAATTGCTAACGGTTTGGAAAAAATCACGCAGCGCAGCATCCGTGTAGCGAATAGTGCGCAGTAGTTTGGGATCATCGGGATATTGTTTTAAAAAATCGGACGGGACGCGATAGGGGTGGTGAGAAGTGAGAGAGAAAAGCATTGCAAAAAAAGGCTTTTGACCTTGTTCAAGCTGTTTTGCAGTGTATTGAAAAAAGGGTTGATCCCAAATGCCCCATTGACTATCATAATCTGCATCATTTGCATATTCGGTGCGATCGTGGTATTCCTGAAAACCGGCCATACGCGAGAAGCGCTCAAACTCCATCGATCCCGGATTGGCACCGTGGAAAAAAGCCGTTCGATAACCCTCGGCTGCCAAAATATCCGCTAAGCCGGTAATGCGATTGCTCTGATAGGCGGAAAACATGAGCGGATCGTTCATCAGAGGAGGAATCCCCGCGCTGATGGCTACAATACCCTGGGTGGAACGTAAGCCGTTGGCGTAGCTTTGTGCGGTAAACCAACTCTGCTCCATTAAAGAATCCAGGAAAGGTGTATAGCCAGCATTCTTGGGATTGAAATAACCCACGTGCTCCTTACCAAAGCTTTCAAGTACGATGATGACCACATTCTTTTTTTCAAAACCGGCGGGGGAGGGATATTGTCTCAGTAGATTAAACGTGCGAGAGAGTTCTGCTGTGGAGAGGTAAGCCGGATCTTTTAATAATCGCTGTTGACTCGAAAAAATCAGGCTTAGACTAGTATTGTTGACCAGAGCAGTCAGGCGCATATCATCGACATATTCCGCAGCGGTAATGGGCATGATGGGGCGTAGCTGGAGCCCGCCGCGGGCCGCAATCCCCGCTATTCCCGCACCAAGTAAGAAAATCACGGTTTGCGGTAACCAACGAAATGGCCCCGCTTTTACTTTGGTCCACCAATACCAGCGGTATAATCCGTATATCAAGGCGATGAAAAACAGGGGTAAATACCAATATTCAGCCACAAAACCGGGGATCATTCCCGCCGTATTACGGAACAAACTAAAGTCACTGCCAATAGTGCGACGAAAGGCGAAGCGAAAAAAACCAACGTCAATCAATTCGAAGGCCAGCGCTAAGCCGTTGGTGCAGAGGAAGATGACTAACTGAAGGCGCTGGTACCAAAGCTTTTGCCGCCAAGGGAGAGGGAGCAGGCTAAGCAGAATGAATAAACTATTGATGTATACGATCGCTGCCAGGTCAAAGCGGAGCGCAGCGATCATCAAGCCTGGCAAGTGATCATTGCCATCGAGCGGGAAACTAGAGCGATTGAAATAGTAGAAAAGCAAGCGAACCAAACTGAAGAGCAGCAGAATGAGCCCCAAACGGAGACCCAATTGTCGGAAGTATCGGCTTTCCTGTCGCAAGTCAATCATGCCGCAAAAGTATAGCAAAAAAGTTGAAATGTTATGGAGTTTTATCTAACTTTGAAGCCGAAGAATTGATAGCAATTCTTTAAGAAAAATTCCACTCAAGTATCAATAAGCTTTGGTCCAACAGTTCAAAAATTGGGGATTTGACTCGAATTGAAAGTAGGGCGGGCTCCAACCGTTGACTTGTCCGGTTTCCTTCGGGAACAAGGAGATTACCAAAATCAAATCGGCTGCCTCATTCATGTCATTATGGGGTCCAAAAGCACCTCTGATACCTGGGTGGTTTTTTCATTTTTCTCTCATCTTCGGAGATATTAAACCGCCTGTAGTGGTTCTCACGATGGAGAATCAGAAAGAAATCCAGTCTTTTATACTGATGCAGTAAGAAAATGGCTTTTACACCTGTGGTGGAATGACATTTTTGAAATGGCCATTGAGTTGAGCGCGCTTGCGGAGGCGTTCCATTTCTCTAACGACGGGGATCAAGCGTTCTAGGTGGGTAAGCATAAATTCCTGTCGGAGTCGCTCTGTTTCCAGCGTGAGGAATTCATATTCTTGCTCCAGTGTGAAGCCAACGTGATGAGCGATATCATAGGTTTTGAATTCGTCGGTCAGCATAGGTACTTCCTTTTTGATGTTTAGATTGCGGAAGAGCTCACCTAGCTTTTCGAGAATTAATTCATACAAAGGATCCTCACCCATCAGTCGATTATCGATGCGTTTGATATCGGCGCCGCTATAGAGTTTGTTCGGCGTGATGCGGTAAAATTCCTCGATTTTAAAAACGCCAATCCCTCGCGTTTTGATATCCATTTCTCCATCTGGATAGCGCTTCTCAATTCTCACCAGTTGGATTTCGGTACCAAAATCCATGATTTTATTGTCGATGTAGGCGGGAATACCAAAAGTGATTCCATTGTCTTCACATTCTCGAATGAGTTGCTTGTAACGTGGTTCAAAAACGTGAAGGTTGAGGTTTTCGTCGGGGAAAACCACCATTTTCAATGGGAACAAGGGGAGAAAATCAGTCATTACTTGCTTGTTTTCACTTTCAGTGATAAAGATTGTAAACTTATCATATTCAAAAAAAAGGCCATTTCGAGGGATTTGCCTAAATTTAGGCGAAATGAGAAAATGTACCCATTTCATTTTATCCCCAAATATGAGTTCAAAGCAGGCAATACATACCTCATTGTACTCATCTAACTATCTAACGGATACCCTTCGAAAAGTAAGTTAATGCTTACGAATTTTTTGTGCAACCGCCCAAATGCTAAAACTCAATTCACACTACACAACATTACCCATAACTTGAATGTGCGTTGTCAAGGTATCTTTCTGACAAAAACCACGTTTAGTGTAATTGTAAACTAAAAACATTAGCTCATGTTTAGCACTTTCCCAAAAAATCTATTCCTCCTACTTTGTTTGTGTGCTTTATGCTTTTCGGACTGCGGCCGAAAGACAACTAGTGCCCGCGATATGCCGGATAGTATTAGCGCCTTTGTTTACGCTTATACTTCTGGTGAAGTTTCCAAAACCGCTCCTGTGCGCGTTCGCTTTACGGGAAATTTAGCTAAAGCTGAGCAAATCGGCCAGGCCGTTGATAAAGGTATCCTCTCTTTTCGTCCAGCTATTGAAGGAACACCCGTCTGGGAAGACGAGCGGACCATCTTAGTAAAGCCCGAAGCGCCGCTGCGCGCCGGAAAGGTATACCTTGGGAAAGTGGATCTCAAGCAATTATTTGGGCAAGTCCCTTCCGAGGTTCGCCATTTCGAATTTGATTTTCAGGTCAAAGCCCAGAACTTTCAGGTACAGTTTGAAGGACTACGCGCCAGCGATCCTTCGGATAGCAAAAAGCAAACCTTGGTCGGTACTGTTCTGACCAATGATATCGCTGAACCCGCCGAGGTTGAAAAGCTATTGAGTGCTAACCTAAGTGGTCAGCAGCCCAATCTGCGCTGGGAGCATAATGCGGCGCAACGACAGCATCGCTTTTATGTTGAAGATATTTTAAGAGCGGAAGACGATGAAACGCTGACCGTGAAATGGAATGGTCGTCCAATGGATGTGAAAAAGAATGGTGAGCGAGAATTTATGGTGCCCGGCGTCAATAATTTCCAAATCCTTGATGCTCGGGTCGTGCAAGAGGAAGACCAATATATTTTGGTTTACTTTTCTGATCCCTTATTACGGGCGCAGTCTCTGGAAGGCTTAGTGCGCATTTCTGGCTACGAGGGCCGCCTACGATTCAATATCGACGGTAGTCAACTACGCGTTTATCCGGCATCTCGCCTAAATGGGGAGCGACGCGTCACGGTCGAAAGCAGTTTGAAAAACAGCCGCCAGGTTCGCTTGTCGGAAACTTCGATCCAAGAGTTGCGCTTCGAAGAGCCACAGCCGGGCTTGAGACTTGTGGGGCGCGGCGTCGTTATTCCCGAGTCAGATGGCTTGGTCTTTCCTTTTGAAGCGGTGAATCTTCATACTGTTGATGTAGAGATTTTTAAAATTTATAATAATAACATTCTTCAATTCCTCCAGACCAACGCCATGGATGGTAATTACGAGATGGAGCGCGTGGGGAAGATTGAAGTGCAAAAGCAAATTCGTTTAAATCAGTTAAGTGCTGATACTGATTATCGCACCGGCTGGACACGCTACGCACTGGATCTAAGTTCAATCCTTAAGCAAGATCCCAATGCCATTTATCAGGTACGCCTTGGGTTCCGACCAGAATATACCGATTACTTCTGTCAGGGAGGGAATAGCCCGTCTAGTGGAGAAGACGGTATGCAAGTTGTCCAAGCCGCCTACACTGATGCGGAGGGAGATGTTAGAAGTATTTGGGAAGCTGGCTACTATGGCATTAATGGCTACTATTCCGGGTTTCAATATCAACATCGCAGCGACCCTTGTTATCCCGCTTATTATAATAATGATCGTTTCGTGCGTCGCAATGTGATTGCCTCAAATTTGGGTATTATTGCAAAAAGTGCCCCCAATGGGACGATGCTATTTTACGTCACGGATTTGCGTACGACGCGGCCCGTATCCGGTATTGAATTGGATGTTTATAATTATCAACAACAAGTCATTAAAACCATTACTACCGATCAGGAGGGTGTGGCAGCTTTGGATATCAAGGAGCCCCCTTTCGTCGTTGTGGCTAACCGGGGGACTGAAAAGGGGTATCTGCGTTTGATGGATGGCAATTCCCTGTCGCTGAGTAAGTTTGATGTCGCGGGAGCCGTGGCTCAAAAAGGCATCAAAGGATATCTCTACGGTGAGCGTGGCGTATGGCGACCGGGCGATTCCCTGTATCTCAACTTTGTATTAGAAGACAACTCTGGTAAGCTCCCGGAAAACCATCCGATCAATTTTGAGCTCTACGATGCCCGAAATCAATTACAACAACGCTATACCACTACCACTAATGTCCGTAACGTTTATCCATTGCATTTTGCGACGGACGCCGAAGCGCCTACCGGCAACTGGCGTGCAGTGGTTAAAGTTGGTGGAGCTACGTTCAATAAAACGCTTAAGGTAGAAACGGTTAAACCTAATCGGTTAAAAATTAATATGGACTTTGGAAAAGAAGTCTTGACCAAGTCCGATATGCCAATGAATGTCGATTTGTTGGTGAAATGGCTACACGGTGCTCCGGCGAAGGAACTGAAATCGCGGGTGGAGATGAAATTAAGACCGGTGAATACGGCTTTTAAATCATTTTCGGAATTTGAATTCGATGATCCGGCCCGTACCGTTGATGCCTCCTACGAAACCGTTTTTGATGGTCAATTGAATACGCAGGGATTGGCTAAAGTGAAGATGAACTTTGGTGATAGCGATCAACTGCCGGGGAAAATGCGTGCGGATTATCGTATTCGTGCTTTTGAAAAAGGAGGAGACTTTAGTGAAGATAATTTTCAAATGGCTTACCATCCTTTTAGCGAGTATGCCGGAGTATCGATCCCGCGCAATCGCTACGGCTCCAAGCGGATCGACCTGGAAAAGGGCGGCACCCTCGAATTTGCCGCCGTCGACCAAAATGGTAAAGCCAAATCCGGGCGGCGCTTGAATGTCGGCCTGTATCGTGTAGACTGGAGCTGGTGGTGGGAAGAAGATCGCTCGAATATTGGTGTTTACAATACCAGTACACACCTCAATGCCTTAGATAAGCAAACGCTAAAGACGGATGCCAAAGGATTGGCCAACTGGGATGTGAAAGTAAATTCCTGGGGCCGTTATCTCGTACGGGTTTGTGACGAAGAAAGTGGCCATTGTGCCGGTGATTTCTTTTATGCGGGTTATCCCTGGTGGGGTGATGATTCCAATGATCGCCACCGCGAAGCGGCGGCAATGCTGGTTTTCAAAGCGGAGAAAGAAAAATATGCCGTCG
The DNA here is from genome assembly GCA_028285085.1 of Saprospiraceae bacterium. Lineage (GTDB taxonomy): Bacteria > Bacteroidota > Bacteroidia > Chitinophagales > Saprospiraceae > JAHDHW01. Next base: position 121,547 of record JANQQI010000022.1, read on the forward strand.
GTGAAGATGTTATTTTGCGCATTCCTACTAGTGCTGGAGGACGTGCTTTGGTATCTATCGAAACAGGTAGCGAAGTTTTACAAACCTACTGGATCGATACTGAAGCGGAAGAAACGCAATTCACCTTCAAAGCAACGCCCGAAATGGCGCCTACCGTCTATGCTCACATTACGCTCCTGCAAGCCCACGGGCAGGTCGAAAATGATCTCCCTATTCGGATGTACGGTGTCATTCCATTAGCAGTTGAAGATCCGGCAACCCGTCTGCAGCCGAAGATTAAAATGGCCGATGTCCTGCAGCCCGAAGAAAAAGTGAAAATCGAGGTCAGCGAAGATCAAGGCCGACCTATGGCTTATACCGTAGCGGTAGTAGACGAAGGACTACTTGATCTGACCCGATTCCGGACACCAAATCCCTGGGATATCTTTTATGCCCGCGAAGCACTCGGTGTAAAGACCTGGGATATTTACGACTACGTCCTCGGAGCCTTCGGCGGCCAGCTTAATGCCCTGCTTAGCATTGGAGGGGATGCCGCTGCAGTCGATAAGGGTGGCGCCGACAAAGCCAATCGTTTTAAACCGGTAGTACAGCATTTTGGTCCCTTTTATCTGGAGAAGGGTAAAACCGCCTCACACGAGTTTGTGATGCCCAATTATGTGGGCTCCGTGCGGACGATGGTGGTCGCCTCTCATCTGGGAGCCTACGGTAATACAGAGAAGACGACCCCTGTCCGTAAGCCACTCATGCTGCTAGCCACCTTGCCGCGTGTATTAGGGCCGGGCGAACGCCTCAAAGTTCCTGTCAATATATTTGCGATGGAGAAAAAGGTGAAAAATGTAACGGTTGAAATTCGGGAAAAAACTGGCTTGGTAAATCTATTAGGAAGTGCGACTCAGAAACTCACTTTCAACCAAATTGGTGATCAAATCGCAGAATTTGAAATCGAAATACCGGAACGTATCGGTGTAGCTCGATTCGAATTTATCGCTAAGGGAGGTGGTGAAACGACTACTCAGGAAATTGAAATTGATATCCGTAATCCCAATCCATACATCACAGATATTTATGCCGACGCGCTAGAAAGTGGAGCTGTGTGGCGCCACGGATTTGTGCCTACGGGGGTAGCCGGCACTAATACCGCCACTCTCGAAGTATCGAGTATTCCGCCACTGGATTTAGAGAAGCGCATGTCTTATTTGTTGCGTTATCCGCATGGTTGCGTTGAGCAGACGACTTCCTCAGTATTCCCGCAGTTGTACGTCGGGGAAATTATCGAGCTCAACGATAAGCGGCAAAAGGATCTCGCCTTTAATGTCAAAGCAGGTATCGATCGCCTGAAGCGATTCCAGACCAACGAAGGTGGTATGGGATACTGGCCGGGTTCGAGCAATAATAATTCCTGGGGCACTAATTATGCGGGGCATTTCCTCTTGGAGGCCAAGCGGTTAGGCTACCAAGTTTCCGAAAATCTGTTAGACCGTTGGAAAGATTACCAAACGAAAGCGGCCCGGCAGTGGTCACCACATTCAAGCGACAGCTATCATCGAGGTAATGATATGCTGACGCAAGCTTATAGATTGTATACTCTGGCCTTGTCGGGGAGTGCAGAACTGGGGGCAATGAACCGCCTGCGCGAGATGCGGAATCTACCGACGACCGCTCGTTGGCGATTGGCAGCGGCCTACGCCCTCACCGGTAAGACTGAGGTGGCTGGACAATTAGTAGATCAGCTAACCACGGAAGTGGAGGATTATACCGAATTGTCTTATACTTACGGCTCCGGGATTCGCGATCGCGCGATGATTCTGGAAGCTCTGGTGCTACTCAAGCGTCATAAACAAGGTGCTGATTTGGCTCGGGGAATTGCCGAGGCCTTTAATCAGGGCAGTTGGTACAGTACTCAATCGACGGCCTATTGTTTGTTAGCGCTAGGCAAGTTTTTGGGGCAAAATCAACCCGAGGATGGTTTACAATTCGCCTATGCCCTAGATGGTACTAATTTTACCAACTTTTCTACCAAAAAATCAGTCGGCCTGATCAATTTGGAGATAGGCGATACGCCACATACTGTTGCTGTTCGCAACCCGACGGGAGGCATTGTTTATGCTCGCTTGATTGTCAACGGCCAGCCCATGGTCGGCGATGAGACGGAAGCCAATAGCCATTTGAATATGGAAGTGGTATACAAAACCACTAATGGAAAAGAGCTCGATCCGCGACGTATTCCACAGGGGACCGACTTTATTGCCGAAGTGCGTGTACGTAATCCGGGTACTAAAGCACGCTATTACGAAGAGATGGCCTTGTCGCAAATCTTCCCGTCCGGCTGGGAGATTTTGAATACCCGTATGTCCAACGTCCAGCATTTTGCAGATGCTAGCCGTCCGACTTATCAAGATATTCGAGACGATCGGGTTTACTCTTATTTCAATGTACGGACGAGTAACACACGGATATATCGTATCCAGTTGAATGCTGCTTATCAGGGCCGGTTTTATCTGCCATCGGTGAACTGCGAAGCAATGTATGATCACACCATTAATGCTCGCAAAGCGGGTAAATGGGTAGAAGTCGTTGGCCCGGAGGCCATTTGATAAAAGTGAAGTAGCGAAATGGAAAAGCCGAAGTGTGTTTTGATGCACTTCGGCTTTTTTATTGGAAAAAATTAGCTTTCGTTATTACAGCAAGAAAAGTAATGAGCACCATTGCAATCAACGGAACAACTCTCACCTCCCGAACTGGTACTACAGCTGGTTGATCCCGAGTCACCGGATTCACAATCGACATCGCTGTTATCGGTATAAATTGAGATACACTTACAAGATACTTCGAATGGTGGAGGGCTACCTGGATCTCCGATTCCTCTTAGATTAGCTGCACCATCATCATTTGTCATAGTAAAGCCTTGATGTTGACTAAGTCCGAAGCCTCTGAAGGTATCACTAATTGGAAAATCAAGTGTGAAGGGTAGGGTAGTTGCATCGTCCAATTGCAAGAGGTAGCAACTTTCGCTTTGTGTATCATTGATGAGTAGTTGCTGATGGAAAAATAAAAGCTGTGCTTTTGTAATGGATAAATTTAGGTCTGTCTCAGGAAGCTGCTCCATTTGAAGTAAAAAAGCTATCGGATGATCGGTTATTGAATTGGACATGACTAGTAACTGATCACCTGAGGCTGCTCGAAGGTATACTTCTCCTTCGAAGTAAATTCCTTGCTCGTGAGCGAGCTTACCTACATTGAAGTCCTCGATAATTTGCTGGGCTGGAAGTGAATAATCTAGTGGTGATTGTTTTTGTGTACAAGAATTAATGCATGCTATGAGAATGCATAGGATGAGTAGTTGTCGTATCATAATTATTAGCTTTGAGAAGTGTTTTTACTAAGACAATCTTTTTGTAATTATTTTGTTGGAAAAACTGACATTTTATTCAAATGCTCTATTTCTCATCTGCCAATCATATTTTATTCCCCCTTTACCATCATATCTTTTTCACGTTGTCGTTGTTCTCGTTCTTCTTCCAAAATTTGACGTAAGGTTTTCTTATCCAGAGGGTCGACCTCGTTGATGCCAACGATTTTCAGTTCAGTGCGGCGATTTTCTTGATGTCGGGTTTCGCTACAGGCGCGGCCATCGTCACATACATTCACTAGCTGGGTCTCTCCATAACCTTTTGCGTAGATATTTTCGGGGGCAATTAAGCCGGAGGCGACAATGTAATCTACCGCTGATTGCGCTCGTTTTTCGGAGAGGGTGAGATTATAGGCATCCGAGCCGCGGGCGTCTGTATGCGAGCCCAGCTCCACGGTCACGGCAGGATTATCTTTCAGGATAGTGATGAGATGGTCCAGCTCGCGGGCAGCATCTGGCCGAATCGCCCATTTATTGAAATCATAATAGATATTCTCGAGTGCAAAGGTTTGATTCAACTTCAAAGGCTCTAACTCAATATTGGCCAGGAAATAGCCGGATTGCAAACCATGATCCATCACATCGACTACACCGGGTTCTACCGTGCCCAGCCCATCAAAACAAAGAATACAATCTTCAACATCTACATAGGCCTCGATTCGCTTGTTAAAATAACCGGGACGTCGCACCATGATTGTATAATGATTACCACGTTCGAACGCGAATTTGAAGTTGGGATGTGGCCAGTTTTTTAATACCAATTCTTCTTTAAAAGTGGTATTGTTAAAGATTTCGATGCGCGCGCTGTCAATTGTGGTCACCAGTGTTTTAGCCGTACGGCGCGGCTCGGCAATGGTCACATCAAAGATGTAACCCGGTTTGCGCTCAAGTTCAATGATCGGTGTCAGCCGGCTGCCTTTTTTCAGCGCTACGGTTGAGAGCGGAATGCTTTTGGAGATTCTTAGTTTCTTTTCTGCGATCAATTCATAACTTTTCCCGACCGGAAGATCCAGTAGAAAAACGCCTCGATAGTCAGACAAGGTCGTTGCTACTATTTTTCTGGAATAGGTATCAATCGCCGTGATTTTGACCTTCTTGATGGGACTACCATTAATGTAATCTTTTACCAAGCCATCGACGGGAATCTTACGGGACTGGGCCATAAGGCCACTACAAATGAAGAGGGCAAGCAGAGTGAGAGCAACTTTTTGGGTGGGCATGGGAGTCTGATTTATAAGATAGTTTATAGTGATTGCTAAGTGTACGGGACCGCGCGAACAGTAAACAGTGTGATATGTGTTACGGATGTATATTAATTTTGTTTAATATTTTAATTGAAACTTCTCGCGAGAAAAGAGGGCAGTTGTGTTGTTTTTCTATTTGCTGGCTTCAAATCATTAAATTCGCGGCAGAACGGTTTATCTTTGCACTGAAACTACTAGGGGACAATGCTATACTATCTGGTCAAATACAGCTCGAAAATTGGATTTCGGGTATTCTTTCGAAAAATTTACTTCCACAACGAAGGAAAAGTTCCTAAAGGCAAAACCGTCATTTTTGCAGTCAACCATCCTACGGCTTTCATTGATCCGGTGATTGTGCCTTCCTTGATGGGCCCTATTGTGCACTTCGTGGTGCGCGGCGATATCTTTGTAGGAAAATTCGTCTTGATGATTCTGCGGAGCTTGAAAATGTACCCAATTTTCCGCTTCCGGGATGGCTTTTCGGAGATTCGCCGTAATCAGGAATTAATGGACGGCTTGCAAAAAATGCTAGCTGACGGTAAGCATATTCTGATCTTGGCTGAGGGCCAAACTAAGCACGAAAAACGCCTGCGCCCCGTTCAAAAAGGTACCGCTCGCCTCGCTTTTGATACGATAGAAAAGCATGGCACCTCGGATTTGGCGGTAATGCCGGTTGGGGTGAACTATACTGATTCGGATCAATTTCGCTCTCGGGTCATGATTGAATTTGGTGAGCCATTGATTTTATCGGACTACGATGATGTGCGCGCCGAAAATCCGCGTAAAGCGGTTAAACGTCTCACCGATGATCTGCAGCGCGAGTTGCGCAAGCTCGTGATTCATGTCGAAGATGAAGCAGACGATAAATTAGCCAATGGCCTGCTTGATATTCAGCGCAATGATCGACGGGAGACGATCTTTCCGTTACTCACTCCCACCAACGAATTATGGCGGCAAGAGTACCATTGGGTGGAATCGCTCAATGCACGATCTAACGAAGAAAAGGAGCAACTCAAAATGCTACACGATAGCTACGAAACCATTCTACAATCCCGTGGGGTAGATGACTTGGGCGTCGCCCGAGCGGATACTTATCGACCCACCAATAGCTTGTTTATCCTCTTGGGATGGCCACTTTACGCCATCGGTTATTTACTCAATGTATTACCTCTGGCGATGGCTAAACGCCTGGCCGATCAAAAGGTGAAGAAGATTGAGTTCCATAGCTCCGTACGCTACGGTGCTGGACTAGTCGGTTATCTGTTCTATTGGCTCATTCTGATGGTCGTAGCCGCAATCATTGGGACAAAATGGGCTTGGTTGGCTTGGTTGAGTATACCGTTTTTGGGATTTTATGCTTTGCTGTATCGAGATTTTCTGCTGGAGTGGCAAGCCGCGGCACGTTTTGCGCGTTTGACTCCTAACGAAAAAAACGATATTTTTGAAGCCAGAAAAGCAATGAAATCGGCCCTCTAATCGCGCGATAACCAGCACGATATTAACCATGAACAAATTACTAGCCGTCCTCCTCTGTTATGCTTTTCTAGCCTGTGGCTCTACGGGTAAACTACCTTCTGCGCCGCGTGTTTCCCTGGATTTTAAGAAACAAGCTCTGGTCATCAATAAACGCCGTATTGATGGTAAAGCACGTTTGTTTGACATTACCAAAGCACTAGGGCGCTACAATCGAACCTATGAGGTAGGGCCTCACTACGCTTATTTTTACGATCGCTGGGGCATTTTGGTGTTAGAAGATACGGTGAGTCGTAATATCTCCGAAATTCGATTCGAGTATGTCTTACAGCGGGGGCAGCAAGCTACGGATGGGACTTTTACGGCGGATTTTTTGGTCGGCAAGAAAGATCTTCGTGAATTTGCTTCACCTCTGCTTTTGCAACAGCGCTTTCCACAGGCCAATTTTAAGCTCTACCAAAACCTGCTATTACGCAGTGAACTTGAGCGTATGCAAACTGCGGTGATTTATACCGACGAATACGATCCAGAGCTAGTCGTTGTGCGTTTCCAACGATAATTATTGATCAATGGGTAATGGAATTGATAGTGAGTCAAGGGATGTTTCTACGAAAAAGAATTCCACGGATTTGGGTTGGTAATTAATGGCGCGAGCGAAGCTCGGTTGTCGACGCAGTTGAATCGGCACGGTATTCTTCTCAGTATTTAAAGGAATCCCTTGCAAGTCCACTACGAGTTTGAACGAACTACTCTTTATATCATTGAAATGACTGAGGCCGGTAATGCAACTAAGCTTGATCTTGTCGGGGAAAATAACGAGGCTATCGGGGGCATTCAGAATTTCTACGGGGACGAAGAGGGATTTCTCGGTAAATTGCTCCACGTTGACTTGCAGAACCACTTCGGCCGGACTCAAATGAATTTGTGCATTTTTTGGCGTCTGCAAAGCGATTTTATGCGTTCCACTTTCATTCACTTCAACCAATTCCACCAGCTCAGTAGGCCAGCTACTAATAGAATCCACTTCCGAAAGTGGTCCGGTAATACTGATGCTATCTGGATTAAGCTGTAGCGAATCAATCAGCTGGATTTGCTCGGCGTAACTGATGTCTTGCACCAGCTCGACCGGAATTCGTTTTTCGGATTGGTTCTCGATTTGGATAAAAATAAAATCGAAATTGACTTCCGTGACCTGAACATCGGCCAGTATTTGCCGCTGGGCTTTGTCGATGAGGAGATTAGAGTTGATGGCTTGAGAAGGTAATTCTGCCAGTTCTACCAGAATTTTTCGTTCGCGTTTTTGCAGATTGTTGGAGATCAGATCCCATCCAGTGCCTTTGATAGTGGCTTCGAGAGTTCGGGGTGGGGGAGAAATGAAGGTTTTGCCAGTTGGGAGTTGATATTGAATACTGAAGGTAGCACCGGTCCGATATTCTTGAGATAGTTTGACCACTAGCCAAAAAACAAGAGCTATACCGATGCAGGTCATCAATATAGCTCTGTCTGAGTTAAAAAAGGCTCTGAAATTAGCTTTTGTTTGATTTTTCATCGCTGTTTTTGCGAATGGCGTCGGTCATCTCCTTGGAGATCGCATTTTTGGTGAATTTAATAAAGGTTTTCGTATCAACCTGTAAAGTAATAAATTCCCCTTCGATTTTATTAACCTTTCCAACAATTCCACTAGCAGTAACTACTTCCATCCCGCGTTCCAACTCTTCCATAAAACGTACTTGCTCATTCTGTTTGCGTCTCTGAGGACGGATGAAAAAGAAGAAAATTACCCCAAAAATTAAGGCCCAAATGATCAGGGTTGAAGTAATATCGGAGCTAGCTTGTAGAAAAAATGTCAATGTAGTCATAGTATAGTTGTTAAGCGTTTTTTGTAATTGGTTTTTCTATTGCAACGAGCCGTCGGGGGTATCCACCATCCCTCTAACGTGGAGTTTTGTACCTGACGGATAAGTATTAGCGAGTATGGTCACTTGCTTATGTTGACGGTTGCTTTTGTTTTTAGTATCAAATTTTACTTCAATCTTTCCTTTATCTCCCGGCGGGATTGGATCTTTTGGCCAACTGGGTACTGTACAACCACAGGTCGAGCTGGCATCGGTAATAATCAATGGTGTTTTACCGGTATTAACAAAATTAAACGTATGGGTGACGATATCGCCTTGTTTGACCGTACCGAAGTTGTATTCCGTATAATCGAACGTCATTTTCGCCACGTTCACCGTATCCGTGCCAGACAACGAAACGGGATTGCGTATAATATCACTCACACTATTACCGCCCGGAATAGTTTCGACCTGTTTGCCAGAGCTTTGAGAAGCATCTTCTCCACATGCACCGAGCAAAAGTATACTGAGACTAATCACTAAATATTTGATACGCATCGTTTTCAAGATTGAATTCAAAGCTGGGCGCAAAGGTAGTCGTTTTTTTATAATTATCCTTTTTCAAAAAAAGATCACTTGTAACGATTGAAGGACAATCTTATCCCTAATAAGTTCTAACTCTTGAATCTAAATTTTACCCATCGTAAGGCAAATTCTCTATTTTTACGCGCCAAATCGAAAATAAACCCGACATCAATGGAAAAACATAAATACAACTATGGCATAATTGGCAACTGCTCTTATCTGGCTTTGGTCGATACAAACGCCAATATAGGATGGTTGTGCTGGCCTCGCTTCGATAGCAGTTTTGTTTTTGGAGGTTTGCTGGACGAAGAAGAGGGGGGGCGGTTCAGTATCAGCCCGGAATGGGATAGCTATACCTCTTCCCAATCCTATATCACCAATACGAATATTCTCGAAACGACTTTTGAATGTGAAGACGGCAGTTTTAAAGTCATTGACTTTGCGCCCCGCTTTGCGCAATATGATCGTTATCACAAGCCTTTGATGTTGGTGCGTAAAATCATTCCATTGCGTGGCACGCCCCGAGTACGTGTCAGTTGCAATCCTGTCGGCAACTATGGTAAACAACAACCGGATACGATATTTGGCTCCAATCATATCCGCTACAACGGATTGGATGCGCCGTTGCGTTTAACGACGAATATTCCGTTGAGCTACGTGGATAAAGAACAAGCTTTTATTCTCAACAAGCCTTATCACTGTGTACTGACTTGGGGAGAGCCACTAGAAGCCGCGCTGGAATCTACGGTTGATGAATTCTTGGTGCGAACAACTAAATACTGGCGTAAATGGGTTAAAAATACCTCCACCGAGCACTTTCGACAGGATGCGGTCATTCGCTCAGCCTTGACCCTCAAACTCCACCAATATCAAGATACGGGAGCGATTATCGCTGCAGCAACGACCAGCCTACCGGAATTCCCGGGGAGCGGCCGTACCTGGGATTATCGTTTTTGTTGGCTGCGGGATGCCCATTATACAGTCAAAGCACTTAACGACTTAAGTCATTTTCGCATCCTGGAGGACTACGGTAATTTTATCGAGAATATCGTACTCAACGAGGATCGTCGCTTTCATCCCTTATACCCGATTACGATTGATCGCGAGCCAGTGGAAACCATTCTTCCTTTGACTGGTTATCGGGGAGAAGCGCCGGTGCGCGTTGGGAATCAAGCTTACGAACATATCCAAAATGATGTGTACGGACAAGTATTGGTGACGCTACTACCATTGTTCTCAGATCGTCGTTTGATTGCTCAAGAGCATACGACTTTGATTGACCTGGTACGTCATTGTTTGAAAATGGTTGAGGAAACCATGGAAGAACCAGATAATGGGCTTTGGGAGTTTCGCGGTATCTCACAATTGCATTCTTACACCTTCTTGTTCCATTGGGCGGGTAGTCATGCGGCGAAGAAAATTGCGATTTCGATAGGCGATGCGAAGTTGCAAGCCCAGGCTGAGGCAATGATTGAGGCGTCTACCAAGATGATTGAAGCCTGTTATGACGAGGAGCGTGGCGTGTATACCCAAGCGGTTGGTTCACCCAATCTGGATGCCAGCTTATTGCAACTGATCAATATGGGGTACCTGGATCCGAAATCCGAACGGGCCCGTCAACACCTAAAAGTGCTCGAAGATGAGCTACGGACCGAATCCGGTCTTTTCTACCGCTATAAACATGTCGATGACTTTGGCGAACCTGAGTCGACTTTTCTAATTTGTGCCTTCTGGTACGTAGAAGCGCTAGCGCGCATGGATCGACTAGATGAGGCCGTCGACATTTTTGACAATCTTGTTAGCCATGCCAACCATTTGGGTTTACTGAGTGAGGATGTACACGAAAAGTCAGGTAGTCAATGGGGGAATTTCCCGCAAACTTACAGCCACGTTGGTTTGATCAATGCCGCCTTTACCATTAGTCGTAAATTAGATCATCCTATTTTCCTCTAATGGATCGAAAGATTTTTCTCATTGGCTTTATGGGCGCTGGAAAGACCTACCATGGTCAGCGTTTGGCCAATGTCCTTGGGGTGCCATTCATCGATTTGGATGCTATGATCGAAACAGGAGAGGGATCCACCATTTCTGAAATCTTTGCCACTAAAGGAGAAACGCATTTCCGTATTCTGGAAAGTGAATACCTGCATCGCCTCGCAGCGGTGCCGCAGGCCGTAATCGCCACCGGAGGTGGAACCCCATGTTTTTTTGAAAATCTGGACTGGATGAAGGCTGCTGGCTTGACGGTGTATTTGAAAACACCGGTTTCGCTGCTGGTGCAACGTCTGGCAAAGCAAAGAGCGCAGCGACCTTTGTTAGCGAATTTATCGGAAACAGAACTAGAACGTGCTATTGAGGAACGCCTGACAGAACGATTGGCTATTTATGAACAGGCGGAAAGAGTAGTGGAGCAGCTAGACAACACATTTTCGTTGGCGGAGAGCTTAGCGTTGTAAATACGAGCAACTTTAGAATGAGCTGCTCGTATTCACAAGGCGTATCAAATTAGTTTTCGGCTAATTCCACTACAAAGCCCTCAATCTTTTTATTCTTCTTTAATTCTCGCTTGTAGCTTTCGGCAGTAGTGCGATCAGCAAAAGGACCAAGGATGATTTTATACATTGGTTTGCCTTCCGAGCCCTTCTCAACACTCACCAGAATGTTATTAAACCAATTTTCCTGTAATTCAGCAACTTGCTTCATCACGTACTCATACTGACTCAAAGAGGCCACCTGAACACCAAAACCAGCACGCTCCGGACGCAAAAGCTGGATTTTGTACAGGTCATAAAGCTGAAAATCTTTACCACGGACACGCTTAGCGGTTGTTGTGGTAACGGCAGTTGGAGCAGGAGCAGAAGGCGCTGTAGTCACCGCTGCTGTCGTCGGTTTAACATTAGTTTTAGGCGCTTTCTTTGTGGCCTTTGCACTTTCTTTTACGATAGCTGGCTGCTTGGGCAGTTCTACCGAACGCGTGCCGTACTCCTCTGGACGCTTTTCTGGTACCGTAGCTTCTTTTTTGGGCTCTGGTGTCTTCACTCTTAAGTCATTCAGATCAGAAGAGCTGGTACTCGGCGGGGTCGCTGGCGCGCTTGGTTGTGGAATAGCCGCTTCGGAAATGGGCTGATCGGCTGCTTTGTTGATGACCGAAATTTTCACTTCGGCTTTACCATCCGTGATCAGATCCAGCTTTTGGGCAGCAGCTTTTGAAATATCTACGATACGTCCTTTGATGTAAGGACCACGGTCGTTGATGCGCACATCGACGAATTTCTTATTGTCTAAGCGAGTAACTCGAATAACGGTTCCGAAACTGAGTGATTTGTGAGCGGCGGTGAATTTTTTCATATCGTAAAGCTCGCCGCTGGCTGTACTTCTTCCCTGAAACTCATCCGCGTAGTAGGAGGCAATGCCAAATTCTTCACCTTGAGCCTGGAGGCTTTTCGCAGCTAATACACATAAGATTAGTAGTAGCCCTGAGGTCAAATAGTTTCTCATAATATCTTTTTTAGTGAATCATAATATAGTCAAAATTAGAAATTTATCCATAACATATCAACCACCTCCCGCATTATTGAAAGGAAGTGTGAACTTATGCTTAGGGATTTTTGTAATTTTGTAATTACAAACAGCTTGCCGAAGGCATCCGTTTGAATAATTCAACACGCAGATCAAACTTCAATAGTGAAGTGTAGATTTCAGCACATTGAATTCTTAATCTGCTTTTAAACTCCAATTACACCAAAATTATTATATCCATTGGAGAGACATCTCTCCTGTAAATCATTTGAAATAATCAATGAGTAAACACGGAAGAGTACTAGTGGCGATGAGCGGTGGGATTGATAGCACCGTGTCCGCCATGATGCTACACGAGGAAGGTTACGAAGTGATTGGGATCACGATGAAGACTTGGGACTATGCCAATTCAGGTAGTTCTTCAAAGGAAACGGGCTGCTGTAGCCTCGATTCGATCAATGATGCTCGTTCGGTTTCCGTTCAGATGGGATTCCACCACTTCATTGTAGATATTCGTGAAGAGTTTGGAGATTATGTTATCGACAACTTTGTGGATGAATATCTCGCCGGACGTACACCCAATCCATGTGTTCTCTGCAACACACATATTAAATGGAGCGCATTACTCAAGCGTGCGGATGCACTAGATTGTGAGTTTATTGCTACCGGACATTATGCGCGCATCAAAGAATTGGACGGCCGGAAATATATCTCTAAAGGCGAAGATGATCGCAAGGATCAATCCTATGTTTTGTGGGGGCTAAGCCAAGAATGTCTTAATCGCAGTCGTTTTCCACTAGGAGATTATACTAAACCTGAAGTCCGTCAATTTGCGCACGATTGGGGATATACGGAGCTTTCCAAGAAAGCAGAGAGTTACGAGATCTGCTTTGTTCCCGATAATGATTACCGAGGCTTTCTGAAGCGTCGCGTTAACGGGTTGACCGAACGCGTAGCGGGAGGTGACTTCATCGCTGCGGACGGTGGGCAGGTCCTCGGGCAACACGAAGGCTATCCTTTTTATACCATCGGTCAGCGTAAAGGCCTTGGAATTGCTCTGGGCGAACCTTACTACGTTACAGAAATTCGCCCGGATACGAATACGGTAGTACTTGGTAAGGTCGAAGAGTTGTTGCGTAACGGCATGACCGTCGCACAAGTCAACTCGATGAAATATGCACAGATTCCGGATAATCTGGAAGCTGTAACGCAAATTCGCTACAATGATCCTGGTACAATGAGCCGTCTCAAATCTAAGGAGAATGACCAGGTAGAAGTGGAATTCTTTGCTAATGTCAAAGGCGTTGCGCCCGGTCAATCGGCGGTATTCTACGAAGGGGATGACGTTATTGGTGGTGGTTTGATTTACAGTAGTGTCCGCTTCCAGTAATTTCTTTTGGGCTTGTGGCGTATTCTTTGTGAGAGAAGAGATAGAGTTATCTTATCTTCGTTTTGAAAAGAATCGTTTTATAGGGCGATTAACAAATAACCGATACTCATGGCTATGTCTACCCTGCGTGCAGTCCTCTTTATGTTAGTTGTTGTCAGTGTTTTTGCCTGTAAGGACAAGGAGACTATCGCTCCAACAGATACAGATTTTGGATACGATTACTTTCCTTTAGAAATTGGGAAATACTGGATTTATCAAATTGATTCCACGATCTACGATTTTGGGGAAAATGATACGCAACTGATTACTAATAGTACCACACAGGTGCGAGAGCGCATTACCGATACCCTGACGGATAATCTTAATCGTACAGTCTTTCGAATCGAACGCTCAGAACGTTCTACCGCGGATGATCTGTGGTCGATTACAGACATTTGGGTTGCCGTAACCGAGGATGAAAAGGCCGAGAAAACTGAGGAGAATTTACGTTTTATAAAAATGGTTTTTCCGATAGCCGAGAATCAATTCTGGGAAGGCAATCGCTTCATCGATGAAACGACGATTATCACTGTGGCGGGGGAGAGTCTCGAGATTTTTAAATCTTGGTCTTCCAATGTGGTATCTTTAGACCAGGCCGAACAAGTCGGTAGTTTTAGTTTTGACCGCGTATTAACCATTAGTCATGCGGATAATGAAAACCTGATTGAGCGTCGTTTCGCCGAAGAAAAATATGCCCACGGAGTAGGACTCGTGGCCCGAAGCATGCAAATTTTGGATACCCAATGTATTGCTGACTGCGAAGGTCAAAGCTGGGAGGAAAAAGCCGAGAAAGGCTTCATCTTAAAACAAACCTTACTGGAGCATAACTAAACCATGATCTCTTCCGAAAATTATGTTCTTGTCGCCTACACCCGCAAGCCGCATGGCTTACAAGGCGAGTTAGGACTAAAAGTAGAGGCTGCTTACCTTGAGGATGTGCTCCGAGCATCCGTCATTTTTATTCGTCTGCAGGGTAGGGAGGTCCCTTACTTTGTAGAGCAGCTTCGCGTGACTGATAAGCCACTTTTAAAATTAGAGGATGTCGATAACCGCGAAGCGGCGCAGACTCTGGTTGCAAAAGAAGTATACCTGCGGGAAAGTGATTTGATTCCTGAAGCCGAGCGAGAATTAGAGGCAGAAGAGTTGGATTATGCTTTCTTGACCGGATATCGGATCGAAGATGCTACCAAGGGAATTATAGGAACCATCGAAGAGGTGGTGGAGCTACCACAGCAAGAAATGGCGGTATTGCAGTACGAAGGTCGTGAACTACTCATTCCACTGAATGATCAACTTATTCTTGATATCCAGGAAGAACAGCAATTAGTTAAAATGGAATTACCGGCCGGATTGCTGGAGCTATAATCAAAAGGCCCGCTTAATCGTTAAGCGGGCCTTTTGATTATGACTTTTATCTCTTTATTATCTTCTCTATCCAATTGCCAGAAGGCCCCGTCACTTGTAGTAAATAAACGCCAGGAGGATAACTGGCCAAATCAATCAACTCCGTATGACTGCCAGCCAAAAGATCAAGTGTCCAAGCTTGGAGGGCTTGCCCCTGTGGGCTAAGTAACCGTGCTTCGAGCCGCTCGGCAGCACTCAGTTCGATAGTTAAGTTCAACTGGCCGCGTGTTGGATTAGGCTGAATCGCTAACGCGAAGCTCGAACGATCCAAGCGCACGCTTCTTACTGGGGAGTAGGCAAAGCTGCCGTCCTCATCTTCCATTTTTAGCCGATAATAGAGCTGTTGATTAGCCGGAGCTTGTCGATCAAGAAAGCGATAACTTCGCTCGTTGCCCAACGCATCCTGCCAACCAATGGTGTTAAAACGCTGTCCATCCAATGATCGCTCAATGCTGTATCCTTTAAATGCGATTTCCATAGCACTACGCCAATCGAGTTGGACGGCATGCGCTTGGGTTTTTGCCTCGAAAGCTACAAGCTCTACCGGCAGAGGCGCCAAAGCGGGCTCACTGATCCATACCGAGTAGCTACGCGCCGGTAGCTCAATATACATCTGATTACTACCATTGATGATGCTGTAGGGAAAGTTTGAGCGCCCTAACATATCTTTCAGCGTATCGCCTACCGCCAAATTCGACATATTAATGCCGTGATCAAGCTGGAGCGTTTCACCCGCGAAATTGATGGCCACGATAATCTCTTTACCACTTGGGCCATCGCTGATTTGATAAAGCAATGTGGTGTTATCAAATCCACCGATGTAATTGCTACTGTAAGGTGTACCAAAACGACTGAGGTAATCCCGACTAATTGATCCGAAGATATAGTCCTTGTGGATTTGCCAGAGGGTGTCGATTTGGTCTTGTAAATCTGTAGCCGGATAATTCGGTGGCGTGACTGGAAAAACATCGGGATAGAAAACCGTGGGCAAGCCGATCTGGTTGTTTGTCAAGATGTAAGCATAAGCCAGCATAGGATCATTGGCGATGGGCTGGCCGGCATCCCGATAGTCATGATTATTGACAAAGGTGACCACATTAAAAGCATTGCCGCCCTGGCCATCAACAATCCCCGAGTTGAATACATTACGGACATCGTAGCCAAAGGCATCACAAGCATTTTTCAGCGCTTCGCGTACCGCAAAATCGAACACACGCATATCAATAGCTGCTTTTGTATCCGCATCCATCTCCGCGACTACGTTGTCGACCCAGGCTTTAAGGCTCCCGGCATTCGTATCGAAAAACTCACCGACGACCATTCCCGGATCGATTCCATTGTCGTGTAAATAGTCCATCAAGTCACCTACATATTCGTAGTTGAAGTGCTTGACCGCATCCATGCGAAATCCACGGATACCTACGTCGTCCCACAGCCATTTAGTCCAAACATTAAGACTGTCTTTGGTTTTTTGTTGATAACGTTGGTCGTAGTCGTAGAAAAATAACAATTGATCCCAATCGCCCGATAGTTGTGTAGGATTCCCATTGGGCTTAAAAAAAGTATGATCCATGCCACCACGACCACTGGGCAGATTGGTGAAATCCGTGTAGGTTTGATAAACAATTTGGCTTTGAATATCCGCGCTGCCATCCCAAATGCCAGCAATAAAATGATCGGAATAGTTTCCGTTGGGATTGACCATATAAATCCAAAGCGTATCGCCCGCCGCGTTGAAATCACTGGCGCCGATCGTCAGCGCAAACTCATCGATACCACAAAAACCACCACATCCACCGATATCATCGATAAAGGCAGTCATATCGACACCTAACTGCAAGGTATTATTACCTTGTCCACAATCACCACCGCCGTTGTTTTCACTCTCGGTATCGGCGGGCAAATTTTGAAAACCGACGGTATTTGTTTCCATATAAAGTCGGTATTCTTTGTTGTAATGATTGGGATGCCCGGAAGCTGAGCGAATCTTGAAGTAATAAGTGCCTGCTCCATTGCCGGAAGCGCCACCTAAAGGTAAGTAGCAGCGAAAGCGATCCGAAGGAAATGGATTGTCGCCAGCATTTACCTTGGTACAGTTTAGGTTTTCAATCCAGCCTTCCACGGCGCTATTATCTTCTGCTTGGCCGCCATCACGGTGATTATAGACGACGTCAGCCACCGTTTCAATCCCTTTGGTATTGAGTTGGGTGATCAGAGCATCGAGTTGAGCCCGGGTACCAAAGCCCGTAGCACCCTGGCCATATTCTCCCAAATCATAAAGGTCTTTAGGATCGTAGCCATTGCTTCCGTTACCGAAGGAGGCGCGCGAAAGTGGAGGTAACCAAAGCTGTGTGACACCAATATCGTCGATGTCATTGACGCGACTTTGCATGGTATCGGCCCAGTTGAAGCCGTCCGCTGTCTTGGGGTAATCCCAATACCAACCTTGCATTAATAAATCTTGAGCGTTGAGTTGTTGTAGGCCAACAAAGAACAGTAGGCCTACCAGGAGTTGTCTCACTAGTAGTTGGGTATTCATCACTATCTATCTTGTAAGTTCGTTTTGATGTAATATTTGCTATAACAAGTTATTGTTTTTTTATAATTTCGTCAAAAGGCTTATTGTAAAATTTACATTTTGTCTTTATTCAATTAGAAGTATGTGTAAATTAACCCAATACATACTTTAATTCTAACTACCAATTCTAATAATTTCCACTTCATTCTGACGAGATAGATTGTATTCATCCTATTGCGTAATAGGGTATTCTTTTTTTAGAGCAGTTTTAATAAATCCAAAAACAAAAAACTATGCAGCATTACTTTACGAAACAAAAATTCTGGGTGACTTTGTTCACGCTATTGTGGGCCGGTACACTGATGGCCACTTCTTTTAACACGATTACGATTGATGGGACCAATGATTTTGACGCCGACGAAGATGTCGCAGGGACGAGTAGCTCCACCTGGTATTTTACCTGGGATGCGAATAATTTCTACTTTGCGGTAGATGCTTCGGATGTTAATTCCGGTGATGCCAATAAATGGGTGCATCTCTACATCGACACGGATCCAAATGGGACCATTACCGGAGGTACAGGTTCGACAACTGGCGTGACTTACAACACCCAAACGCCCTCTTTACCGTTTAGTGCCAATTATCATTTCCGTTGGCGGACAGATAATGGCTTCACTAGCCTGGAAGTATTTAATTCCGGTTGGGGTGTAGGTAATAATACGGGGATTGCTGCTTTTCAGAGTGGCACCTTTGTAGAGTTTTCAATTCCCAAAGCGAATTTCGGTAGTCCTGATGCGATTCATGTTTGTGGAGCTATGATCAATGAGACTAATCTTTCGGAGTTTACTTTTTTCATGACACCGAGTTCTAACAGCGAAGGTTATAATACGAGCTACACCAGTTGGTTTGGGTTTCGTATCGGCGATACTGGCGTTTCTCCCGATGCGCCCGCAAACCTGAACGTGAATCTACCCGTCGAATTGAGTAAGTTTACCGCTCGCAATGCCGGTACCACGGTACAACTCGATTGGGCGACGGACTCGGAGCAGGACAACAGTCATTTTGAAGTTGAACGGAGTACAGACTCTCGAAGTTGGGAAGTCATTGGCGAAGTACTTGGGCAAGGCGAATCCTTCCAGCGGATTGACTATGCCTTTATTGACAAAGCACCGCAGGATGGTGTCAATTATTATCGCTTAAGGCAAGTAGATTTCAATGGGACTTACGCCTACTCTTCGGTAGAGGCCGTGGAATTGCAGCAAAGCCCTCAAGTCGATGTTTTTCCTAATCCCGTTAGCGATATTGTCTACATTCAAGGCGCAATGGATCGTACCTATCGAGTAGGACTTTATGATTTGCAAGGTCGATTACTGGTAGAAGACTGGAATGCGCAGCGTCTTGATCTGTCTGCTTATCGAATAGGGGCTTATGTGCTGATCATTCGAGATGAAACGGGGCAGCAGATTCAGGAAGAAATATTATTGAAACAATAAGCAGCAAGCCTGATTATAATTGCAGCCCGACTTGTCCTATTGATAAGTCGGGCTGCTTAGGGTATTGATCAAGCGCAAGCGGGATCAGTTGAGTTGATCGAGAACAGCTTTAATGTCTTGGACATATTCCGCTAGCCAATCTGGTAGCTCCTCTTCAGCATTATCAAGATATCTTTTGTAAATATTGCTGCCCGTTTTCCACTCCAGATAAATTAGTCCCTGATCGGCGCAATCTGGACATCCATAAGTGTCTTCGGGGTTATCAACCAATTGATCCGGTAGGCTTTCTTGTAGGGCAACCCCTAGCGTATAACTTGCGGGTGCGAGTGGTTCATCGGCAAAGGTAAGGGTATTGGTGTCATTGAAAAGACGATCTACTTCATCTGCGTAGAGCTTGCCATCTTCCAACTTATATAAAAACGCACAGTCACCGCCACAAAGGCCATAGTTCTCACCAAAGATGAAATATTCGGTTTCTGCTTCGGTCGCTTTATCTTTCTTACAAGCCGTCAAGACAAACAAGCATCCGATTAAAGTCAAATACGCTAGCTTTTTCATAGGGTTCTAATTTTTGAAGATTAATAAGACATGTTAAGTGTGCTATTGAAAGTATATTATCTAATAATACCCCTCAAGTAAGCGCTAGCGTTGGCTGTGCCACATCGCTTAAGAGAATTTTAACGATTATTGATTGTTTAGAGGAAGGGAAAAGTGAGATGGAGGAGAAATAAAAAGCGATTTACCTTAGTTTGTTGCTCGGTAAATCGCTTCTGATATTAAAACAGAACATGAAGAAATTAAACCTCTATGGTATCTTTTGACAGCAGGTGATGCTGTGCTAAGTCAATAAGCTCTTCTTGTAAAGTCTGGGTCTTATCCCGGTTATACCAGCGCTGTAAGTTGGCCGATAACTCCGCGTAAGGCGGTTTGACTTCCAATTTTTTATATTCATCTACAATGCTTTGCGCGGGTTTAGGGCGTGCGCCCCATACGGCGACTACTTCCAGGCTTTCGGGATCAAGGGTTACCAAAACTGGGATGGATCGGGTACCGTTAATCATAAATAGATCCATCAGCTCTGGATTATCGTCTCGCAATGCCAAGCGCAAATTCAACTTCGGTGAACTTTCGGCCACAGCGTTAATGATGGGCACAATTTGGCTTGCATCCCCACACCAGCCCTCCGTAATGACGAGCCATAAGTAATCTTTATCAAGCTGGTCGTATACCTCCCGTAGAGCGGGAGTGAGGCGATCCCGCTTATCAAGACGCGTCATCCGCTTTTCATTCAACTGTGTATAATGCGTCATGGTCTCACTTTGCTTGGGCCCCGTGGTTTTACCTTCGGACAGTAGCTGTTGAATCAGCTGTCGGTATTCAGCGTAACTATAGGACTGTTGCAAACTCTTTTGAATGATGGTTTTCATGTTTTGAAAAATTTACGTGTTTAAACATGTAAACGTAAGTTGAATAGAAAAGTTCAAAGATAAAAGTAGCAATCAAAAGAATCCCCCACATTGTCCTGATGAAGACAAAGCGGGGGATGAAACGGTTTTCGGATGAATCGCTCGGGTTATTGGCAAGGGCCGGTTTGTCCCAGAAACTGATTCAATAAATCTGGGCGATGAGGAAGTGTACTTGTCCAAAAATTAACAAATGTCACTTTGGCATTAGGCATATATTTACCAGTTCCACAGACGGCTCCCGGAAAAACACTACTGTTGAAATCTCCGAAGGTATTGAACTGCAAGCTGCTGTTAGTGGTGCGAGATACATGACAAGTTCGACAACTTGTTCCAACCACTTCCAGATAAAAGTCGTCAATCTGTACACCATTTTGTGAAGCGCTCGTATTCCAGCCTGAAACAACCGCATTGGGGTTGAAGGTGGTGCTGGAGAAACTATTATAAGATGCGTTTACAAATTCGGTTATGGCTGTAGTGGCGTTGGTACTTAAAGTGCGTTGATTTAAGCTTCTCAAAGGGGATTCCATATCCGATTGGGTGAAGCCGGTTTGGTTGGAAAAGATGAAACTTTCGACATCAAAGGGCAAGAAACGTGGATTATCCGTTGGCGCCCCATCGTATTGGGTCTGCAAATTCGCAATAGAAGAGTAGTTGAGTTCTTTACCGCCGTGGCATTCAATGCATAAGCCCGGGATAAATTTAGGCCCGTAGCCATCCAAGTCGGCGCTATTAATCAGTTGACCAGCACCGTTAAATACATAAAATTGTGTCACTGGATTCGTCCCTCCGCTTTGTAATTTTGAATACTCCATGGCAACGGTGGCGATGGCTAATGGATTACTAGGATTATTCAAATCGTCGATACCATCCACATCTTGAGTGAAGTTAGAGACGTAATAAGCAATATTGCCATTGTGATTTTTCTGATGCATCGCTCGCCAAAATGCTAAATCACCGGCGTTAAAATAAAGCGCTTTGAAATCATCCCCGGTCTGGAAATTATGACGCTGCTTCCACTGATCAAAAGAGATCCGGTCATTATTGTTTATGAAGCCGTCACTGTTGTAATCGGCTCCGCCGATCGCACCAATTAATTCATAGTATTTATCTGCTTCGGTGGCATTTGGCGTTTGCACACGTGCAAGAAAGGGCGCAAATCCGTTGATGACATCATCGGTAGGTGGCGGGAGAATATAGGCATCATTACAATAGGTATAGGGTGGAGAAGGATTAAGGTTGGCAGCGCCGGGAATAGCATTACGAGTGGGGACGATCTGAGTCGATAGAAGTGTACCATTACGTCTGACTTCCAGCGTTACATTGGCATTTGGTGGTAAGCGAACAATGATTAATGGCAAATCGCTTTGTGCAAGGTTAGCGTAGGTCAATACCTTAGGGGCTCCACCAGTGGGTACGGTGATCGTAACATCTACCGGTTGTCCCGGGAAGACAGGATTTGCCGGATTATCCAGTAGTTGAATACAGGTGGCATCATTAAATGCAACATCGGCATTTAGAGTAGAAAAACGATCCGTTTTACCAACATAAAAATTGTCTTGCCGCGTCAATTGACCTATATTTTCCCATAAGCCCGATGTCTCGTTATAATCCCAAAGATCTATACTCGCCGGGCTATTACCCTGAATTGCCGATTCGATCGGGATCCGAATTTCCGCCGTGGTAGAGCGGTCGATATTTAATCGTCGATCAGGATTGTTTTTATCCCTGATTTGTATATCTACGGCTCCAAAGCTGACGATGCGTTTTTGATCGCCATTTTGAATAGCGCCATAGTCGCCCGGCATCAATCCCTGTTCTGCGAAAAGATCTACCGCTCGAATGCCGATACTAACTGTACCGCTGAACGCTTCACCATTTTCATCAACAATTGCATTGGCGGGAATACGAACACTGGCCGGCCCTCTGGTAATCTCTTCTTTGTCCCCTTTTCGTCGACGTTTAAAACGGGTGAATTTATCCTGTTGTTCGACCAATTCAATAGGATTGGTTGGATCAAATGTTTGTACGCTTGAAGGGACCAGAGTGTAATTTTTACTAGTCGCATCAGTAAAATAAACCGTTGAACTCAACATGAAACCGAGCTTACTGATATTCAAGATATAACGTTCGTCCGCCGTTTCCGGGACTTGAAAAGAAAAAGCACCATTGGCGTCTGTATTCGCAACAGTTTGGCCATTCATAATGACACTGGCATTGGCTACGGCCACTTGAGATTGAATAGTTCTGACCGTGCCAGAGAAACTGACTGATCTTTTAGCATCAGCCTTAATATTGTAATTCTGATAAGCCACACCTCCAAATTGATCGTTGACCAATAAGTACATTTGATATCTGGCGGTGATATTGGGCAATTGCCAAGTGACGTTTGCTGAATTACTAAAGCTGGAACCAGGAAAATCGCCGGCCGCTACCCAGTAATAATCGAGCGGATGATTTTCTATATCATCAACACTGGCTTTTACCTCTAGTTTTTGACCATCTACGGTTCGACGCACTGGCGCATTATTTTCAAAACTGGTGATTCCTCGAATAGCTGGACTGTTATTGGGGAGTAACATATTGTTGACTCTGCCGGAGATATTTTGCTGCACAACTGCTTTTTGGCAGGTAGCCGTTAAGGTTTTACTTTGATTTTTGCGCACGAAGGGCAGAATATATTCTCCGAACACATTACATTGCACAGTTTGGCTACTGCTACCGGGATTGGAACTGACTTCGGTATGAAAGTCGATATTGAAGACCGGACTACGGTAGAATCCCGGACGACCATCTCTCAGTAATACTTTACCAAATACATAATCGTCGGTAAGAATCGGTATTTCGAGAGGGCCCGGAAAATTGGATGCTTCAATAACGATGATATCGTAGCAAGTCGTTTTAAAGCCATTTCGCTCTAAGCAAAGTTTATATCCTCCGGCAGGTAGGAGACGGCTGGCATAGCCGCCATCAATATCAGTAACTTGCTTATCAACTTCAACACCTTGGGCGTTAGTAATACGGACGGTGACTTCGGGTAAGAAAATTTGCTTGTTTTTATCGCCTTCGACTTCAGGAAGGGTAGTATAAACATATCCACGAATATCTCCCGCTTTTGCCAGCGTAGTGCTAATTTGTAGGTTGCCAGGAGTAGAACAAGTGAGTAGGATTAAGACACCATTGAGGATCATTAAGGCCACAAGGATCAGTGAGTGGTTTCGCATCAGTAATAATTTTTGATGTTAGTAATTATTACTTATCCCTAGCTTTTTTCTACTTACTGGATTGAGTGTGCTGTAAGTAAATTGTTTGAGCTATATCATTGATCATTGGTTTTTTAGTAACGTTACCTTTATTCCACAATTATTTATTTTTTTCGTGACCATCTTAAACCACCAAAGCCAGCTTAGACGTAAGCTGGCTTTGGTAAAAATGAATAGAAAAATCTATTTACTGCCGACAGTGACAGCCCGACTGCATGAAAACATTTGTGCCCTGAATCAAGGGGTAAGCGTTACCACTACCTTCTTCTTCCCAGTAAAACTTAGTACGCTTATTATCATAATTTCCAATTTCATTCATGGTTTCCGCATCGTACAAGCGGCCATTGATCATGGTGTAGCGCACAGAATTTGAGTTTTGGATATTGTCCAACGGATTTTTATCTAAAACAATCAAATCCGCCAGCTTTCCTGCCTTAAGTGACCCAATTTCCTTATCCATGCCCAAGTAGACTGCACCATTAATCGTAGCAGCCCGAAGGGCTTGCATATTCGTCATGCCGCCTTGAGCAAACATCCACAGTTCCCAGTGGGCACCTAACCCTTGCAGCTGACCGTGTGAACCAAGATTGATATCAACACCGGCATCTTGTAGCTTTTTGCAAGAGCGCGCGACCAGAATGTGTCCATTATCGTATTCTTCCTGTGGAATCATAGTCCGGTGTCGTGCCCGTGAATCAATAATACTCCGCGGCGTATATTTCAAAAGACGTTCATTTTCCCAGACATTGGTGTTTTGGTACCAATAGTATTCGCCATTGACTCCGCCGTAGTTGACAATCAAAGTCGGCGTATTAC
>JANQQI010000024.1 GCA_028285085.1 Saprospiraceae bacterium
ACTATATCAACCAAGCTATTCGCAACGGTAAGCGTATTTTGGCAGAAGGTGCTCAGGGCAGCATGCTTGATATTGATTTCGGTACCTATCCCTATGTCACCTCTTCGAATACGATATCTTCGGGCGTTTGTAATGGTTTGGGGATTGCGCCTTCGCGTATCGGCGAAGTCATCGGCATTACCAAGGCGTATTGCACGCGCGTAGGTGGCGGCCCTTTTCCGACAGAGCTCCACGACGCCACCGGTGAATTCCTACGTGAACAAGGCGGTGAATTTGGTGCAACCACGGGCCGACCTCGTCGCTGCGGCTGGATCGATTTGCCTCAGCTGAAATACACGATAATGCTCAATGGGGTCACCCAATTAGTGGTCACTAAGATTGATGTCCTCAATGCATTTTCAGAAATCTCAGCCGCTGAGGCTTACCAAATCAATGGACGTACGACAGAGCAATTGCCTTACGACATTTGTGATGTGGAAATTAATCCTGTGTACAAGAGTTTTCCAGGTTGGCAAACGGATTTGGACGCGGCTAGTGAATTTGAAGCTTTGCCTCCGGCAGCTCAGAGTTACATTCACTCGCTTGAAGATTCGCTCGGCGTTCCCGTTACCATGATTTCTACCGGGCCAGAGCGCAAGAAATTGATTTTGAAGCCGAGTGAAGTGTTAAACTAACTTGTAATTAAAATTAGTCAATATAAGCCTTCACAATGTATTGATAATCAAGCGTCTTATCGTCTGATTCAATTCGCTGGTAACCCGCAGCCATCAAATCTTGCTCCACACTCCCCAACCCAATCCGGTAGTTAATCGGCGGGCCAACGGGTGTGTAACGCTTTTTGAAGTCGACAATCACTAGCTGACCACCGGGCTTAATGCCTTTTCTTAAGGTCTCCAGATAATTCTTGTGATCCTGAATGTAAAAATAGGTATTGACGATAATGACCACATCGACTTCTTGATCGACAAGCCGAGGTGAGCTAGGTGGAACCAGACGCGTCTCTATTCGATTACGGATTGGTTCTTTGAGTAGAATCTTAGCATTTTCGATGAAGTTGATCGCATCCTGATCAATATCAATAGCAATGATTTTTTCGACATTGGTCTTATTGGCGATACGCAATGTAAAATAACCGTAAGGCCCAGCTCCAATGTCGGCAACCACCTTACCGTTAAGATTGCCCAGCATCCGCATGACCACATCCGGATTTTGCCAGATGTCCCGAATCTCACTATTGTTGTTAAACTGATTATCGTCAGACTCATCGTAGGAATCGGGTACAGACGATCTCGATGGATCAGAATAGTTATGCGCGGTTGTATTTTGATTCGCAGTGCCGCCATCCATGGGATCACCACATCCCCAAAGGCCAAACAATAGCCCTGCTATCAACAGAAGCGGGAAATTAGAAAAAGATTTCATACTCAATCGGCTACCAGTTTTGGATATAAGAGTATGCTTAAACATACTTCATTAAGTTTATCATTCTGATAAACGTTCTATTTTTTCTAGTGTTCTTAAACTCATTTCTTTTCATCACTTACTCCTTTCGTACAATAAAGTTAAATTTTTCAATCACATTCGTCCTTTTCATGCTTAAGATTGATGAAAATATTTCAAACAAGATTACTGACATAGCGTACGCATCAACTGAGCCAGCTTACGACGCATTTCTGAACTTGAACAGGTGAAATGATTCGCAATCACGCTAAATGCCAACAGCTGTCCCTTTTTGCCAAGTGCATACCCCGTATAGGATCGTACCCGACGCATACCACCGCTTTTTGCCCAAACACGCCCTTCGGCGGGTGTATCTTTCAGCAAATAACGCATACTCCCCGAACGCCCGGCCAGCGGTAAAGATTCCCGAAAATCTGGAAAGCTGGTTTTGTTCTTCGCCACCTCAGTCATTATGCTCGCCAAATGCCGAGCGGATACTGTATTGAACGGTGACAAGCCGCTACCATCCGCCATAAAAAATCCACTAAGGTCAATCCCTCGTTTTTTCCAAAATGCCTGAATCACTTCCAAGCCGGCTTCCGGGCTGGCCTCTTGGCGCTGGTGCCATCCCAGATAGCGCAACATGGCCTCACAATACAGGTTGACGCTTTTCATATTGGTTTCAACAACAATGTCCCGCAAAGTTGGAGAATAGACGGTATGGATAGCCGTTCGTTTATTTGTGTGCTCTTTTCCCTGCCAACTTTCAACCAGTAAGCTAGTGGCTTCACCACGCGTAGCTACTCCGGCATTTTCCAAAGCTGTCAATAATTGATAGGCTGCAAAAAATGGTGGATCAGTAATGGCCCCTTTGATTGTAAAAGTGCCAGTCCCAACGGGAATCGTACCACGGACGAAAGCAGTATAGCTGTAAGGCGAAACAAAAATATAGGCATTATCCCCACTTCCACGTTCCGCAGACTGCAATTCGTTAACTAAGCGAAAGTTAGGAATCTTGGGGTCTTGTTTTAAAATATTGGGCTGCGCGCCCAATTGCGTTTTCTGACCAAAAGTCAGCAAGTAACGATTATCGCAAATATTCAACCCCCAGGCGCCGGCACCGTAATAGTTGCCAACATCTTCCCATAGCCAGGTTCGGCCAATGGTCTGGGTGCCAAAGAAGCTAGCATCACCGATTACTTTTCCATCAATTCTACGAATACCCGCCGCTTGGACCTGAACAACTAACTCCTTAAGAAGCGCTTCCAGTCTCTTAACATCCTTGAAATGATCCGAAGCCAGCGTTGGATCCCCATATCCTTTTAAATATAAATTGCCTCGTAAGACACCATTCTGATCAATTTGACCATCGTATTCTAAAACCGTTTCAAATCGAAAATCTTCTCCTAAAACCGCTAAAGCAGTAGCTGTAGTCACGACTTTCAATGATGAAGCCGGGATTAATCCCCTTTCCGCATCGTGGCCCGCCAACATTTTTCCACTCGCCACATCCAATACGCATACACTGAGGCCACCATGTCGTAGCACTGGATCAGCAGCGAGCCGATCAACCTGCTTTTGCAAGGGTGATTGTGCCAACATGACTGCATTAAACCCACCGATCCAGCAAAGGAGTAAAACAAAAAACCTCATACAATTGTCTTATTTTGCGTTGGCTTAAATTTACAGAATGTCTTGTGGACATTTACTATTTATACTGATAATCAATTAATAAACGGAACATTTCCATCTCCGTATTTTGTAAGCTAAAGCTTCAAAGCATGGAGAAGCAAAACCTATCACCTTGCCGGGAGCAACTTTTTCATGGTTAGTCAAAATGGCGTGGCGAGATAGCCGCCGCAATCGCAATCGCTTGCTGCTCTTTGTATCTTCAATTGTGCTCGGCATCGCGGCCCTAGTCGCGATCAACTCCTTCAGCGAAAACCTCCAACGCGATATTCAAAAAGAATCTAAATCGCTCTTAGGGGCAGATTTGGTACTGGAAAGTACGAGTCCAATGGATTCGGTAGTGACGCCGTACTTTGTTGACTTAGCGGATCAACAATCCAGTTCTGTCAATTTTGTTTCTATGGTGCTGTTTCCTAAGAGTGGCGGTACCCGCTTAGCGTTTATTCAAGCCTTGGAAGGTGATTTTCCGTATTACGGCCGCTTCAATACCAGCCCGGAATCAGCCTATCGTACCTTTAAAGGCGGGCGAAGAGCGGTGGTGGATAAGAATCTGATGCTACAATTTGGGCTGGAAGTTGGCGATTCGGTTAAAATTGGCGCCATTACTTTTACAATTGAAGGCCAGCTCAATTCTGTCCCCGGGCGCGCTGGAATCTCTTCTTCCGTTGCGCCCTTAGTGGTCATTCCGATGTCAGAATTAGAAGGCACGGGGCTAGTACAAAAAGGGAGTCGAATTGAATACCAGTACTACTACCAAATGGCAGAAGAGCTGGACGTCAATAATTTAGTCGATACCCTCCGCGCTCGTAATTCGGAACTGGCTTTTTCGGCGACGACGGTAAAAGAGCGACGCGAAAATCTCGGGGAGTCTTTTGCTGATATGAAT
Source organism: Saprospiraceae bacterium (assembly GCA_028285085.1). Classification (GTDB taxonomy): domain Bacteria; phylum Bacteroidota; class Bacteroidia; order Chitinophagales; family Saprospiraceae; genus JAHDHW01. Next base: position 4,016 of record JANQQI010000024.1, read on the forward strand.
ACCTTTTTGAACCTCATCGGCTTCATTGCCTTGCTGTTGGGTTGTATTGGTGTAGCGAGTGCTGTTCATATTTACGTTAAAGAAAAATTAGGGACCGTCGCTATCTTGCGTACCCTCGGTACCAGTGGTCGCCAAGCCTTCCTCATTTATTTGTTGCAGATCACGGTAATGGGATTACTCGGCAGTATTTTCGGAGCTATTCTCGGTAGTACGCTACAAGTGGTCTTGCCCATGGTCTTCGGAGAGTTTTTGCCCGTTGAAAATGTCAGCACGGATATTTCCTGGTTTTCTATCGGCAAAGGTATTATCACCGGACTAGGCATTGCGATATTATTTGCCTTGCTGCCACTATTAAGCATTCGGCGGACCTCACCGCTGCGCACCTTACGTGTAACGGAAGATGTTCCACAGGGCAATGATCCCTGGCGCTGGGTAGTATATATCCTAATTGCTGGCTTTATCGGCGGATTTACCTTTTGGCAAACTTCCGATATCCAAACCGCCTTATTTTTCACGGTTGGTATTGGCCTCGCCTTTTTACTCTTGGCTGGTGCGGCCTTATTACTGATGTGGCTAGTCCGTCGGTTTTTTCCCGTCAAGTGGAATTACGTCTGGCGACAAAGTATCGCCAATTTGTATCGTCCCAATAATCAAACCTTGACCTTAATGGTTTCGATTGGCTTGGGCAGCGCGTTAATCTCAACGCTGTTTTTCACTCAAGAGCTTTTGCTCAAGCAAGTGGAGCTCACCGGCGCCGATAGCATGCCGAATATGATTTTGTTCGATATTCAACCCGAACAACGAGAAGGCGTCATAAAATTGACCGAGGATTATGACTTGCCAATGCTCCAAAAGGTACCTATTGTCACGATGCGTCTCAATAGCATAGATGGTATCGATAAGCAAGTTAACTTGCGAGACACAAGCTCTGAAATCAGTACTCGGGTGTACAATCGGGAATATCGCGTCACTTATCGAGATACGTTGATTGATTCAGAAACCATCATCGATGGGGAATGGCACGGTGATAAGGCCGACGATGGCATCGTATATATTTCCCTCGCGGAGAATATCGCCCGATCGATGAATGCAGAGGTGGGGACGCGTTTAGTTTTCAACGTTCAGGGTTTACCCGTTGAAACAGAAGTGAGTAGTATTCGAAAAATAGAGTGGAATCGGATTCAAACCAACTTTTTTGTGGTGTTTCCTACCGGGATTTTGGAACGGGCGCCCCAGTTCAATGTCATCGTCACCAGGGTCCCTTCAACGGAGACTTCGGCGGCCTTCCAACAGGATCTCGTCAAATCTTATCCCAATGTATCTATTGTCGATCTGGCCCTCATTCTCAAATCACTCGATGAGGTCTTGAGTAAAGTCTCCTTTGTTATTCGCTTTATGGCTTTATTTAGTATACTGACGGGCTTACTAGTCCTTATCAGCTCGGTAATCATCAGTAAATACCAGCGGATTCGAGAAAGTGTTTTGCTGCGCACCATCGGTGCCAACGGTCGTCAGATATTGCTTATCAACGCCTTGGAGTATTTCATGATTGGAGCATTAGCGACGCTAACGGGCATTTTCTTAGCATTCCTTGGGAGCTGGTTACTCGCCACTTTTAGCTTTGAAATTCCATTTGTGCCGAATCTATGGCCGGCCTTAATTGTCTTTTTTGGTATTACTGGATTAACGATCCTCATTGGGCTTTTCAACAGCCGAGACGTATTAAATAAGCCACCTTTGGAAGTCTTGCGGGCAGAAGTCTAGTACGCTCCTCCCCTATTTTTCCGGTGTTGCGATATGGAATAGTGCATCCCCTTGGTTCACCACCGGGGCATTATTGTGCCCAATAATATAGCCGGCACGATGAGCCAGAATGCGTACCTCATTTTCACCGTAAGGATCATTAATCACACCTAGTGGCTCACCGATACTTACTTTAGCGCCAGACTGCTTGGACCAGCGAAACAAGCCCGAGCGAGACGCTCTGATCCAACTGGTTTTATTGAACATCATGGGCGTTTTGGTGATCGGTTGATCATCAGCTAGCATCCCTTGGGCGTACATCAAGCGCTGCAATCCATGGAGACCATTGTCGATCGAAAAGCCATCATAGCGTAGCGATTCACCACCCTCAAAAACCAGAATTGGTTTGCCCATGCCCATCGATATTTTGCGGAGCGACTTGGGTACATTGGCTTTGCGAATCAGGTAAGGCGCGGCAAAACTACGCGCGAGTTCTTCCGCTTTTGCATCACCGACTGAAAAACGAATTTGAGGGTAATTGTAACGGCTGCTACCCCCCGTGTGATAATCAACACCAAAATCCACCAGAGGCAATATTTTTTTGGTAACCGTGGCGGCGACGCGCGACGCAAGTGAGCCGTTCAAATTCCCCGGAAAAGAACGGTTGACATCTTTCCCCTCCGAAGCGTCGCGCGAGAAGTTGATGAAGCCATAAATGTTCAATAAGGGAATCGCAATCACCGAACCACACAGTAGTTTTTTGAACATGCCTCGGGCAATCGTACGGCGTACAATCTCCACGCCATTGATTTCATCTCCGTGCACACCGCCCATAACCAGCATCGTTGGCCCGGGCTTTTTAGCCCGGAAGGCGTGGATGCGCAAATTTATCACCGTGCCCGACGGCAGTCGAGCTACATTAAGTCGAATTTCTTCTTGGCTACCCGGCGCAATCTCTTTTTTATTAATAATCATCTCTTAAGTCGTTTGACGGAAAGTCGAATCAATTTACTCCGTCTGTTGATCTGTTTTATAATACTAATCCCCTCTCAAGACTTCAGCTCGTCGGCGTTGTACGCTCCGTTCCACAAACTCAATAATCCTATCACCAACATCTACGCCCGTTGTTTTGGTAATCCCCTCTAAACCCGGTGAAGGATTAACCTCTAAGACCAACGGCCCGCGATCGGATTCAAGCATATCTACACCGGCGACATCTAGGCCCAAAACTTCTACCGCTTTGAGTGCCGTATCTATCTCTGCCTGGGTCAACTTAATGTGGATCGAAGTACCACCGCGGTGTAAATTTGAGCGAAATTCGCCGGGCCGCGCCCGCCGTTTCATCGCCGCAACGATCTCACCGTCTACCACAAAGGCACGAATATCTGCGCCTTTTGCCTCCGAGATAAATTCTTGTACGATAATCCGTTCCTTAATTCGATTAAATGCCTCAATCACGGACTCCGCCGTATTTTTTGTTTCTGCCAAAATCACGCCTAAGCCGTGTGTGCCTTCTAATAATTTAATCACTAAAGGCACCCCTCCGGCAGCGTTGACAATACTCCCCGCATCCATCGTAAAATCCGTAAAAACTGTTTTAGGCACCCCCAGATTCGCCATGGCCAGCAGTTGTAGGCAACGCAGCTTATCTCTTGAGCAAAGCAATGCTTCGGAGCTAGTCACCGAAAAAACATTCATCATTTCAAACTGCCGAATAATAGCTACACCATGAAAGGTCACCGAAGCACCAATGCGCGGAATGATGGCATCAATATTTCGAAGCCGTTCTCCGGCATAATAAATCCGGGGCAAGCCCTTTTCGATCACGATATTGCAACGTACGTGATCAATCACCCGCATTTGGTGGCCACGTTGCCGCCCGGCGTATACCAGGCTTTGGGTAGAATAGAGGCTAGGGCCACGGGAAAGAATGACAATATTCATTGTTCAATTTTCAATCTCCTTATGACGATAATACTGTTCTGTAAGATAATAATTTCGAAAAAAATACCAGCTGCTGGCTATAGGGAGTTATTTACAAATCCCACTTCATAATTTCTTTCCTTCTTTTTGAGCTTTTTGTAACGTTTGTAAGGTACTTTAGGTCTAATGATTAAGGGACGAAGTTCCAATTTATAGCTATCTTACCCCAAACCACCTTAATATGTCAAAAGAAATTTTGGATTCCCCTAATGAGTTATCGAACATAGTCCTTAACGATAAAAGAACCATCAATGCCTGGGCAATGTTCGATTGGGCTAATTCCAGCTATGCACTAGTCATTGCGGTGGCCATATTTCCACTTTGGTTCAATCAAATCGCACCGGATGGTCCTTTTCTGTTTCTTGGAATTGAAGTCACAGCAACATCTTTGTTTTCCTACGCTCTGGCCGCGGCTTATTTAATCATTGCGGTGATTTTGCCGTTGCTATCCGGTATTGCTGATTATGGTGGTAAAAAACTATCCTTTATGAAGTTTTTTACGCTGATGGGGGGATTAGCTTGTATTGGACTGTGGTTTTTCAATAGTGAATCGACGATCTGGATTGGCGTTTATGGTTTTATTTTGGCAGTAATTGGCTTTGCGGGTGGACAGGTTTTCTATAATTCATTTTTACCCTTGATCGCAACGGAAGACCAATACGACCGGGTCAGTGCAAAGGGCTTTGCTTACGGCTACATTGGCAGTGTTTTATTATTGATTCTAAATTTAGTAATGATTCAACAACCGGAGTGGTTTGGGCTATCTGATGGTGCCGCGGGTACTCGTATCTCTTTTATTTTAGTTGGTATTTGGTGGATTGGCTTTGCCCAAATTACTTTCAAACGCCTACCGCGTGACAACCAATCCAAGGTGACCCGTAAGTTGCTCGCCAAAGGCTACGAAGAGCTACAGAAAGTATGGCGAGCTGTACAAAGTCAAGGTCAAATTAAGCGTTTTCTACTCTCCTTTTTCTTCTATAGCGCCGGCGTACAGACAGTACTTTATCTAGCTTCAACCTTTGCGACAGACGAGCTTAAGTTTGAAAGCTCAGATTTAATCATCCTGATTTTGTTATTGCAATTAGTGGCCATCGGTGGGGCTTATCTCTTTGCCTTTGTTTCAAAACGACGAGGTAATAAAATTGCCATCATTATTATGTTACTCATCTGGATTGGCATCTGCATTATGGCTTACCTCGTTCAGGAAAAACTCCAATTCTACATCATCGCTGCTTTGGTAGGACTCGTCATGGGAGGTATTCAATCGCTTTCAAGATCCACCTATTCTAAACTTATTCCGCAGGATACCGTTGATACCGCCTCTTATTTCAGTTTTTTTGATGTCTTGGAAAAGGTAGCTATTGTACTCGGTACATTTAGCTTTGGCTTTATCGATCAGATGCTGGGCGGTATGCGTAATAGTATTTTGGCGCTGATTATCTACTTTGTTATTGGTTTATTGATCTTATTAACCGTACGGATTGACAGTGCCAGTCCAACCAAGGCTTAAAAGTTGAAGGCTTTAGCCCATATCCAGCTAAGGAATCGCCTCCAAAATGTCGTATATGAGACAAAAAACAAGTAAATCACATAATTTCTCAAGCTGATTTATGGAATTTGGCCGTTTGCGGAATCTATAGATAATGACGCATCCATTGTCTTTTGGCCAAAACACAAAAAGCGTTGCAAATTACCATAATTGCTCCCGGTAAAGACTAGAGAGCTATATGCCTTCAGCAACTTGCGACCAAGCTGGTCGGCGGCGGCGGACAGCGGGTGGGTCCCACCCCAAAAGCCCTTTATTTACGCTCCTCCGAAATTATCCTAGAGTCCCCTCAACTTATTCATGCAAACACTCCTAGTACCAATCAAAAAGATAAACTACGGTCGCCATTGAAAATCCACCCCTAGGTCAGTTTTCACCTTGGCATTAGATACAATCTTGTACTTTGCCGACTCACCGGGCAAAAAATCAGGCAGCGCCAAGCCTTGTAGCTTGGCTTGAGCAGTGTAAAAATCACGACGTGTAGGGTGCGTATCCGAACAGACATTATACAACTCCCCCCATTTTTCT
>JANQQI010000041.1 GCA_028285085.1 Saprospiraceae bacterium
ATTGACCCAATGACTGAATTGGCTAAAATCGCCCAAGCCAATCAGATGTGGTTTCACGTCGATGCGGCTTATGGTGGATTCTTTCTCCTAGCGGATGAAGTCAAAGCCGCTTTCAAAGGCATTGAGCAAGCCGACTCTGTAACGATTGATCCACACAAGGGGTTATTCCTCGCCTACGGTACTGGCGCTGTGTTGATCAAAAATGTAGAAGCTTTACAAACGACGCATAATTATACGGCGAGCTATATGCAAGACGTCATTCAGGAAGATGCTGAGCCTTCTCCAGCAAATTTATCCCCGGAGCTGACTAAGCCTTTTCGAGGAATGCGGATGTGGTTGCCCCTCCAGCTTTTCGGGATTAAGCCTTTCCGGGCAGCACTGAGTGAAAAGATATGGTTGTGTCGTTATTTCTACGACGAAGTGCAAAAACTAGGTTTTGAAGTGGGACCCTATCCCGAATTATCGGTCATGGTCTATCGTTACATCCCCAAGCACGGTGATATCAATGAGTTTAATAATCAAATTGTTAAGCGCATTCGGGCTAACGGAAAGGTCTTTTTGTCTTCTACGACCATTGCCGGTGTGTTTTGGTTGCGCTTAGCGGTGCTGTGCTTTCGCACCCATCTGGAAACTGTAAACGCGTGCTTGGAGGAACTACGGACGACAGTTGGTGAGCTAGAAGCCGGAGTGAATACTTAATTCATTATCAGACCTTTGAAGACTAGCGCTTCTGGTAAAAGACAAAGCCATTTTTACGTCCAATTTCTTGCAGGCGTTCATCCTTCTCGTAATTGCGTAAGCGATCCACTTTGGTAATGAAATAGACCGGTTTTCCAACCTCATTATTCATCAACCAATTGAAATCACGACTTTCAACTGGCAAGCCCTTGGGCCGACGACCGTAGAATAAATGGGCGTAGGTTTTATAACCAAGAGGTAACACGTAGCAGTCTTCTTTTGATTTTTCCTCAAAAAACTCAATTGCTGCTCGTTGCGAATAATGCTCGATATTACCGACCGAGAAGTAAAGCGTCAGATTGATGAAAACGGCAGTACCGATGAAAAGTACTAACAGCGCTTTCATTCTTTGTCGGGCCATGAGCAAGAAAGCGGTGAGCAGAATACCAAATAGCCAGATCCCAGGAATGGATTCCCATCCCGTCCAGTGTACCGCAGCATCCAAATTAGCCTGTGCAAATAGATCACGACTAAACAGTGGTTTTAGTTGCTCGACCTGCTGGCCGATAAAAGGCAGGGCAAAGGTCGCTAAGCTAAAAATTAGACCGATGGCAATGGTGCCCATGATGAGCCAGCGATTGAGCTTGATTTTATGTTCTACAATGCGATATAAACTCAGAGCGGCCAGAAAAGTCAGTGGATAATAACAAAGAGAAGAGTAGTGGACAATTTTGGATTTGACAATGGTGAAAAGAATCAAGACAACCCAAAATAGCATTTTCATCCACATCGTGAAGTCCTTTTGGTAGGTGTGATCGTATTCCGGCATCTTGAAAAAGGTACGGATGGCAAAGATCGAAGCCGGAAAACAGCCAATCAACAGTACCACAAAATGGTAGCCCGGAAATCCCTTGTGTCCCGCGTCGGGTGTACTAAAAAGTCGATACTGATATTTGTTGAATTCTTCGACAAACCAGTAACCGTTTTGCCAAGTTTCGAGGCCATACCAGGCTAGAGTCACCAGGGTGGCCGCGAGAGTGAAAAACAAAAACTGCGGTACGTTGACGTAAAAGCGAAAACGCTGGTAAATCCAGTAGACAAAAAAGGTCAGACAAGCGACGAGATAGGCGACTTGACCTTTCGTTAAGATGCCCATCCCAATAATAAATCCACCTAAAAATAGGTAGCGCCAGTAGGAGTGTCGCAGCGGAATTTGCTCGTAGCCATTTTTCTTCCAATGGAACAAAACAAAATAGTAAATGCCGCAAAAAATAAAGAGATTAAACCAAGGATCAATAATCCCGGAATGGAAATATAAGTTAGGCAGGATCGATCCAAAATAGGTCAGTGACCAAATGAGACCAAAGCGAGCGTTGTACAGCTGATGCCCAATGCGATACAAAATGATTAAGGTCACCAAACCACAAATCGCATTTGGCAGGCGAGCCGCAAATTCGCCAACGCCAAAATAATGCATGGCTGAGCTCTGCAACCAGAAAAAGAAAGGTGGTTTTTCCCAAAATGGTTGAAAATCCACGTATACCCGCAGGTAATCTTGCTGAATCAACATCTCGCGGCTGATTTCAGCAAAATTGATTTCGTCCCAATCGAACAAGTGCACGCCTGCCAAAAAAGGAATAAAGAAAACTAGTCCGAGCAGTAGTAAAAAGAGTTGGTGACGTGTGGTGGTGGACAAACGTTATTTCTTTTTGCGGTTGAAAAAATTGAGCACCTTCGAAGCGAAAGCATCATCGATACCCAGCCAGCCTTTGATCGTATTATAGGCTGAAATTAATTTCTTGTCCAGATAAATCCACAGACTCTTGATACCATCTCCCGGACGCGCCCGGTAATTGGTTGCTCGTTTGCGCGGCAAAGTAGCTTCTTCTGTGAAATAGTATAACGCAATCGATTTGCGGGTATGACCTTCAGGACATTCAATCGGGTCGGGCAAACCGTGGAAGGAATCCTCGTCGGTGTTAAACAGAACACAGCGATTGAAGATAGGGCTAATTTTCTGCACACAAGACTTCATATCCCGCGTCCAAAGCTCTAAATCGCCTTTGTATTCTGGTTGCCAGTCTTCGTTCAGATAAATAAGCAAATTGACCCGACGCCGCCAGGTACGACGGTGGGGGTGAACCGTGAAATCAGCATGTATATTCAGATAACCACCGCGTTGACTCTGATGCAGGCCGCCACCTTCAAGACTATCGTCGGCTTTGAGCCCTTTGATACCCGTCAGCTCACTGACAAAAGCGAGGCATTCCGGGCTATTCAGTTGTTGGATAAGCTGCTGAATAAAGGATGGCAACAATTCCATTTTATTCAATCCGTGCTTTTTCTCATTGACGTGCATGTAGTGAATCCATCCCTCATCCTTTACCGCGGGAAAAGCTTCCATAGCCTGTTTTGCGGCCCAAGGCTCTAAAAAGTCATCAATTACAATGTGGGGGTAGGGCTGGTCCGTCTGATAAGCTTCACGAAGTTCCGGCAAGCGGTTTCGCCATTTGTCGAGGTTAAGCATAGGGGAGGCTTTCTGAATCACAGTAGTAGATGCCATGTCGTCTATTTTATTGCCGCGCAAATTTAGGCTTTTCTCCTTACAATAGCGTTTTCGCTACGTTAAGAATTGGTTTATTTACTTAAAGCGGCCATTAGGTAAAGGAGATAAACGTAATTTGATAAAAAATACTACTTTTAAGAGCACAAATTTTAAACAACTGCTTTCGGATTACTTTCAAGATTCGTTACGCTTCAATACCTGCAAAGAGGCTAATACGCGAGTCAGACGTTGTACCTTAACTACACTCATGTCCATTTTTTCATTCCTAAACTGACCATGATGAATAGTCGTCGAAATTTTATCCGAAATTGTAGCCTATCCACTATCCCTTTTTTCACACCTTCTTTACTTTGTCAATCATCTATTGATCCTCAAACGATTGCAGAAGATCAGTTGCCACTGGTCAATTTTGTATCAGACGGCTTGCTCTTATCGCCGACCGAACTTTTAGAGCAATGGCAATTCATTCAGGAGCAAAATGGATTGGCCAGGGATTATTACGGGATGGGCGGCGCGGTCACCAAATTAGAAAAAACCTTTGCGAAGTTAACCGGTAAGGAGCAGGCGTTGTTCTTACCCACAGGGACAATGGCTAATCAGGTAGCTATCAAGCTCCTCAATGGTGTCAACACAAAAGTCTTAGTACCTGAGAATAGCCACATCTTTCGCGATGAAGCCGATGCGGCTCAGTCGGTTCACCATCTTCGGTTGGTGCCAGTTGGTAAGGGAAAAGCTTACTTTACCGCAAAAGATTTAAAAGACACCATCACTTACTACGAACGGGAAGAAGTCTTTCGTAGTGGGCTAGGGACCGTGGCCATTGAATCGCCAATACGCCGGGCCAATGGGGTAGCGGTGCCTTTAATAGAGTTACGGGCAATTTCAGATTATTGTCGATCGCAAGGGTATAAAATGCACCTGGACGGCGCACGTCTTCACATGGCTAGTGTCTATCAAAACACTGCGATTCAAACCTACGCCGCATTTTTTGATACTGTCTATATCTCTCTTTATAAATATTTACATGCACCTGGCGGCGCGGTTCTGTGCGGTGATAGTGAGTTGATTGAACGAGCCAGACATTATCTTAAGATTTTAGGTGGAACGACTTACCAAAACTGGCCAATTGCTTCGATCGCGCTCCATCAATTGGATGGTCTTGAAGCGCGTTGGGAAGAAGTGAAACAACGAGCAGCGCAGCTATTTGAGCAAATCAATCAACTGGATGGTGTAAAGGTGACGCCTATTCCTGAAGGAACAAATGTTTTCAACCTTCGTCTGGATGAACGCATTGATTGGCAAAAATTAAGAGTCATTTTACGCAAAGAACACCGCATCTTATTACGAGAACCCGAAGGTGAAGGATTAATTCCAACGGTAGTCAACGAAAGCATAATGCGCCGCTCACCCGAGGCTATTCTTGAAGCCTGGAAGACCGCTTTATTGAAGGTCCGCAGTTAGATTATATGAAACGAAAAATAGGGCTTAGCTTTTTAAGCTTACTGGCCGTTCTTTGTCTGTACCTACTTTTTTTGCATTACCCGGAGTGGTTATTGGCGAAGCAGTTTTCCTACGGTCCTTTTACCGTTTATTCAAACCAGGAGATTACCTTGGATGAGGACGCACAACAGGCATTGGATTCTGTATTAATACTGGTTAAAAAAAGTGCCTTTTACCGACCTGATTTGAAGCATAAGATTTTTTTAGCCAGAGGAAGCTGGTACGAAACCTTAAATCAATTTTATGGCCAAATGGCCTTTGCTTTTTCCTTTTCCGACCGTCAGATTTACTTAGCGGAGCTGGATCTCCCGCGCGGCATCTTTCATCGTAATCATAATGAGTATGAGCTTCGGCAAGTTATCCAACTCATGGCTCACGAAACCGTACACAATCAGCAAGCTGCTGAGTATTCGGTGCGGTACACACCGGTCTGGATCAATGAAGGTTACGCTGAGTACGTCAGTCACGAACCAATACGTAATCGACCTGATTACAACTTTTGGCAAGTGGTAGATGAAGTGAAAAAACACGAGGGTGAATATTGGCTTCGCTCCGATTATGGGTATTGGGATATTTGGGCTTATAAATACTATCGGGTATTAATGGAATACTTGCTTGATCATCAAGGGATGACGATCCAAATGATTTTGGAAGAAAAGGAGACTTTGGTACCGGAAGAAATATTTGCTGAGATGCTAGTACAATTACAAAAACAATAGTGCCAGTTTTCAATCAATTATTTCCCCCATTTCCGCAATTGCTTCAAGACTGCCGCAAAATCCTTAGGCGGCTCAGCGGTAAAAGACATCATTTCTCCGCTAATCGGATGCTGAAACTGAATTTGGTGAGCGTGCAAGCTACAGCGACTCATCAAGGGGCGTTCCTCGGCCGACTTTCCGAGCCGGTAGTTTTTGAGCTTAATTTCAGAAAGCAGAAAAGCATCGCGTTGCCCATACAGGGTATCGATGGCCAAAGGATAACCAATGCCGGCGAGATGAACACGAATTTGGTGGGTCCGGCCGCTTTCAATTTTCACTGCTAACAAGCTGAAATGCTTAAACTGCTCCACAACTTGGTAGTGGCTTACCGAGGTTTTGCCACTTTTGGTAATAATCATCTTGCCGGCAACGCTGGGATGCTTACCGATCGGCTTGTTGATTGTGCCGTTTTCGGGCAGCACTTGGCCTTCGACTAGAGCCAGATATTGTTTATCAACTGACCGGTCCTGAAACTGTTGGCTCAAGTGGCGATGCGTTTCCGCATCGCGCGCAAACACCAAAATTCCACTGGTCTCTCGATCAATACGATGCACCGTGAAAATTTCACCATCCTGTTGCTGCAAAAAGCCTTGCACACTGGGTTTATCCCGGTCAAAGCGATCCGGGATACTTAGATAGTTGGCGGGTTTATTCACCACGATCAGGTGGTCATCCGTGTAGATGCGCTGTGGTCGGTGCTTCATTTTTTCGTGTTGAGCTGGTGAAAATAGCGCTTGCCGCGAGCATAATATTGCCAAATAATACTTCCTCGATAATGTCCGTCAGTATTGGCGGGGCCGATGCTCAGTTTTTGAATCAGTTGTTGATCGTGTCGTTTTTGTCGGAGCATCTTAGGTAGTAAGCCATAGAAAGAAAAGTGCGCTTTAATAATAGCAATGAGATGCTTGAATTGCCCTTTTACTAAAAACTGGACACCTGCTAAGCCATCAAGGAGTAGACGAGCAAAAATGATTAAAAAAGCTTTTCCGCCGGGCTCATTTTTTAAAATACTAAACAAACTATTCCTAAAATTGAGAAAAGTCTTGCGTGGGTGCTGATAATTCAGTGTGCCTCCACCGACATGATAAACTATTGAATTGGGAACCGCGAGAATTCGATAGCCTGCCCGTTTCAGCCGCCAGCAAAAATCAATTTCTTCGTGGTGGGCGTGGTAAAGAGCATCGAAGCCACCGAGTTGTTGAAATAAGGTCGTCCGCACCAGCATCGCTGCGCCACTTGCCCAAAACACTGATTGTGGCTCATCGTATTGGCCGTTGTCTTTCTCTAAAGTGTCAAACAAACGACCCCGTCCGAAGGGATAACCCAAGGCATCTATCCATCCTCCCGCAGCACCAGCGTACTCAAAGGCTTCGCGTTGATGGAATTGCCGGACTTTTGGCTGGCAAGCACCAACGCCGGGATCATCTTCCATTAGTTTAACCATTGGGTGGAGCCAACTGGGGTCCACTTCCACATCCGAATTTAAAAGTACGATGTAAGGGGCATCAATTTGCTGTAAGGCCTCATTATACCCACGCGCGAAACCATAGTTTTGGTCCAAGACGAGACGCTCGACGCTTGGAAATTCGGATTCCAGAACCTGCAACGAGTCATCCGTAGAGGCATTGTCGGCCACAATAATACGCGCAGCGGCATACTGAGTCGCTAGCACCGAAGGGAGAAACTGGCGTAGCCAGCGGCTACCATTATAGTTTAAGATGACGACGGCGACCTCCGGTGGGTGCTTTTTTTTTTACTGGATACATCAGGTAATTTGGCTAATACGATTTTGACCGCAGCAACATCGCGTGCAATTTGCTCTCTCAAGGCGTCAAGTCCCTTAAATTTCGCATCGCCACGAATGAAGTCGACGAATTCAATGCTTAGTTCTTCACCGTAGATGTCTTGATCGAAGTCGAATAAATGGACCTCAATGGTTCGCTGGGTGAGTTCTTCTAATGTTGGACGATCACCGATATAGAGGGCGGCATCGTAGCTTTGCCCTTTTTGATAGGCTCGTACTGCGTAAATCCCCGCCGGTGGAATGAGCTTGTAGGGTGAATCAACTGATAGGTTGGCGGTAGGGAAGCCCAGTTCATGGCCAATTTGTTGTCCTTTTACTACGGTGCCCGACAAAGCGTAGGGGTGCTTAAGGAGCCGACCAGCCGTTTTAACATCGCCTTTTTCCAGTGCTTGACGGATTTTGGTAGAACTGACCGCGATATCCTTCACCTCTTGTTGTTCGATCTCTACGATTTCGAAATGTCCGTTGTCTTGATAATGACGGAGATAATCGATATTACCTACGCGGTCTTTCCCAAAGCGATGATCATAGCCAATAACGATAAAGCGTGGTTGGAATTTCGCGACTAAAAACTGCTCAATGTATTCTTCTGCACTTTGATTCGCAAACGTTTTGGTGAAAGGGACAATCACCATGTGATCAATACCATACTTTTCGAATAAGGCGGCTTTCTCTTCTATAGTGGTTAATAGTCTTAGGCCGTGATCATCTCCTCGCAGGACTAACCGAGGATGCGGATCAAAAGTAATGACGATACTTTCACCTCGTTCGGCTTGGGCCAATTGCTTGAGTCGATCCAATATTTGTTGGTGCCCGTGGTGCACACCATCGAACGATCCGATGGTAATAATCGCGTTTTGAAATGCCGGTAAATCCGAAAGGTTATGGTGAACTTTCATGGACTGCAAATGTAGTAGACTTTATTCTAAAATAATTTATTCTGAGGCAAAAAGTGCTTTGAGATTTTAACACCAATCACTAAAACTATTGAGAAAGGGCGAATTCAGTTTCTTAGTACTTCTATTAGATGGAAAAAGACTTTTAAACATAATGTCATCAAATGCACGATAATTTAAATTAAAGGTCTTATTGGCACTGTTTTTGGAATTTATCCAAATTGTGACAGCGTAAATTTAAGTCTCTGTCCACTACCTATACCAAATAAGAATTATTCCCCTCGATTATTCTCCAATCGCTATACACTTTTCCCATAGTAGTTGCCACTACTAGAAGCTATACCATTTTATCTACTTCGGACCCCATTTAACAATTTTTGCTTTATCACCGTACCAGGTATGCGCTTAGGCGTCTGTCTTTAAAATGCACGGTGAAAGGAAAACACACTTTGGAATTATTTTTAAAAAATTACGTTAAGATGTCTAACTTCTACCGTTTGTTAACCCCCGTTTTTCTCATTCTTTTTGCTTCGACTTTGCTGCGTGGAGAGGGAACAAAGCAGCTCATGCCCGATCCGTCGGATGCCAGTTGTGTTGCTTACGTACAGGGAAATGATGGGACAGGCAAAGAGGGATCAATTCAAACCGCTGCGGATTCGGATCGCTTGAAATTCTACATTGATGATCCGTCTAACGAAATCGTTTACTTTGGATTTCGCAAGCAATTGGGTTCAGGGACTCTGACCTACGCCATCCTTGATCCTAATCAGGATTCCATCGCCTTTGGTGTCATTCACAGTACCGATCCGGGATCGGGAGGCTGGATTGATAATGATGGTGTAGAGGCCTACAACGGCCCACAACAACTTGGTAATGCAAACGGCTACAATGCCGCTTCGTTTGTTCCAAATTACGCCGGCGAGTACACCATTTTGTTTGACCATTCTAATGGGAGCAAGTTCTTTGTTCACCCTTTTGATGTAACTGTAGCTAAAGATGAGGGGAGTGGTTATACAGCGGTAGATGGCCGACTATATACTAAGCGCTGGCATTTGAACTGTACTAGTAGTTCGAACAAAGCTTGTATGGAGTTTTATGCTTACACTGGTGATAGCATTGTGGTGTCTTTGGATTTGAATGGTATGCAACCTTGGGGATTTACCGTAGCCTTTAATAGTTTTGGATGTTACAATACCGGAGATATTGAGGAAGATCGCAAGTCCATTGACGGGCAAAGTCAGGATGCTGCGGAGTATTTGGTGTTTTTAAGCGATCCAGATCCTGCTATCTGGGAAAATCCCGAACCTTTTTCGCTCAGCCTTGATGATTTCTACGGTTGTAAATCCGCCGATGTGTATTGTATTGGATTAACAACAAATCAGATTACCGAATTCAATGTTTATATCGACCTAGATAGCACCGGCGCATACGAAGCGAACGGAAAGGATGTTTATTTTCCTTTTAAAAATGTGAATACCGGCTATGTGTGTATCCCATGGGATGGACGCGATAACTTTGGTGAATTTGTCTCCGCCGGAGATACCGGAACCGTGATTGTGGAAGCTACTGCGGGGCTACTGCACTTTCCGATTTATGATGCTGAAAATAGCACAGGAGGATTCAACGCCAGTATCGTTCGACCGACGGGTACGCTACCTGCAATCGAATTATTTTGGGATAATACAGGAATCAGTCTTGGCACCAGCCCGGAAAAGGAAACGGATGGATGTAGCTCGAATTGTAATGCCTGGAGTGGTAATGCAGGGGATGTAAGAACCGTTAATACCTGGATGTACGCCGTGGCCGCCACCCAGTCAGATAACTTTACGATCCAGAGCATTTGCGATTCCGATCGGGATGGAATCGATGATTCGATCGATGAGGATGATGATAACGATGGAATACCGGATACCGATGAGGGCCTATCGTGTAGTAATGTAACCATTGATAAATACGCGCAAAGCTTAACGACGAGTAACAATGTATCGAATCCAACTTATATCATTGGTGCGCCGGATGACAACGGGGTATTTTTCAATGCTGTGAATGATGACCTCGACGCTGCGATGGTGGTGACTATTCCCGACGGAAATAGTTTTGATATTGAGTGGTACAGCGTAAGCGGCGCTTCAACGACGGTAGAAATCCTAGGATCAACTGATGGGGCTTCGTTTACTAGTATTGCCAACATTTCAACGACTTCCATTAACTATACGACGAGTTCTGTAACGAACAATCTGGGCATTGATATCAATTATATTCGAATCAATTATGTCTCTGGAGGTTCTATTTACATTGATGCTATCATTTACGGTGAAACCATTAGCCAGTGTGTCTCTGAGGATAAAGATAATGATGGTATAATGAATCACATGGACTTGGACGCCGATGGAGATGGCATCCCTGACGTCATTGAGAATGGTGGTACTGATACGGATGGTAACGGACGAGCTGATGGTATTGCTGACCTGGATGGAGATGGGATTCCTGACCGAGTAGATGCGAGTGTGCAATCCTGCACGGATAGTGGAGGAGATGGCATCTGTGATTCTGCACAAGGCGGAACCGATACGGATGCTGATGGTATTCAAGATACCGATGATCCTGACGCTGATGGAGATGGCTGGATTGATTTGTACGATAATTCTGGTAGTAGCACAGGGACTAAACTGACGTTAATTAATACGGATGGTGATGGTCAAAGCGACTTTTTGGATTTAGATGCGGATAATGATGGAATTCCTGATATCGTTGAGGCTGGCGGTGTCGATTCCGATGGTGATGGCAAAGTGGATGATGCGTCGGACGAAGATGGCGATGGTTTTTCAAGTGAATACGATCCGCACGATGATGGCCAGCGGGCCGGGAGCGGCGTTACCGGGACACCTTATATATTAACCGGAGCAGATCAAGGTGGAGCTAACGAAGGCCTGCCGGTTAGTTTATGTACAAGCTGTGATTTTGATGGTGATAATTTACCCAATCATCTTGAGTTAGACTCTGATAACGATGGTATAACCGATGTGATTGAATCAGGTGGTGCAGATGGAAATCAGGATGGTATTGCCGATGATGGTTCTGGTGGTGGTACTCGCGATGATACCAACAATGATGGCTGGGTCGATAACTATACAGGGAAAGTGAAAACGGAAAGCGACGGAAGTGATAGTAATAGCTTGCCGGATTATGCTAATTTAAACTCGACAAGAGATGTCGATGCGGATGGCTATCCTAACTGGATGGATATTGATGCGGACAACGATGGGATTGTTGATAACACAGAAGCTCAGTCGACGGGGAGCTATACGCAAGTCGGAACGGATGGAGACAATGATGGCCTGGATGATGTTTATGAAGGGAGTGGACAAGTCGGCACCTTTGTAGCCAGCGGTATTGATCCCGTAGACACCGATAATGATGGTACCCCGGATTACCTAGATACAGATAGTGATGACGATGGCGAATTTGATAGCATTGAAGGACACGACACGGACAATAATGGTGTTGTCAACGGTAGTGATTCACCTAACGCGAACACCGGAGCGGCTACCGGTAATGATACGGACGGTGATGGATTAGATGATGGCTATGATAATGATATTGGAACATTCAATCCAGATAACAATGATGGATCTTCCAGTTCCAATCTTGAACCAGATTCGCATCCTAAGAATAATGTATCCGCCTCTGATCGCGACTGGCGAAGTACGGATATCAATATCGCCGGATATACTTGGGTGGATAATAATCAAGATGGCGTGAAAAGCCCTTGGGAATCGAATTTGGAAAATGTGACCGTCGAATTATTGGATAATAGTGACGTTGTTCTGGGATCGACTACGACTAACGCGGATGGCTACTACTTTTTCAATGTGTCCTCAGCGGGGACTTACAAGATTCGCTTCACGGCGCCAACTTCCTATCCCGATATTACGGCTCAGGATCAGGGTTCTGACGATCAAGCGGATAGCGACCCGGACAATACCGGTCTTGTGAGTAATATTACCGTTAGCGTCGGTAGCTCTGCGATTTACGTCTTCGGTGGATTTTATGCAGCACCGCTGCCTGTAGAACTGGCCTATTTCCGCGCTACTGCCAAAGACTGTAGCGTTCAATTGACATGGAAGACTTTTGTAGAGATTAATAATAGCCACTTTGTATTACAGCGCAGTGCAGACGGGGTGCGTTACACAGATCTTGCGGAAATTGATGGTATCGGTACTACCGTTGAGCCTCAGCAGTATGGCTTCATTGATCACAATCCTGGAGAAATCAATTACTACCGCTTGGTGCAATACGATTTTGACGGAGCTTACGAAGTTCATCGACAAGTCGTCGTTGAAAATCCATGTGTGAGTCAAATCTCCTGGCGCGTCTTCCCTAATCCAACAGTGGACAGAATCCAATTACAAGTTGATCAACTTAATACTGGGATTCGTGCCAGTTTATTTCATGCACAAGGCCAACTAGTAGGAGAGTGGTGGATTGAAAATTCAGAAACGACTTTGTCCCTGGATCATTTAAGCGCTGGACTGTATTATTTACGCATAGGCGACCAGATCCAAAAGATTGTAAAAAAGGACTGATAAAGGTTTTATTACAAAACGAAACCAATCTATAAACCATTTACCAAAAAGAGTTACCCCTTGGGTAACTCTTTTTGTGTTTCGAAACCATGTAGATTGTTTTTTGTTTGTAATTTTGAGGCACATAAACAGAATACAACTGAATGAGTTTTGACAAAGCAAAAATTGCTGACGCACTAAGTAAGGTGATCGACCCCACCACGGGGAAAAGCATTGTGATGGTTAATGTTTTGCGTACCGTCGAAGTGGATGGCAACAACATTAATTTGACCCTTGAATTACCATCTTTGGATGCACCAAGCAAATCGGAATTGAATTTTTCTTGCATTGCCGCGGTACAAGAGCTTTATCCTACGGCGAATATAAATGTGCATATGATGGCCAAGGGCGCCAATGCCCAGGGCAATCCGAGTAGTGTTCCTCAGGTAAAGAACATCATCGCTGTAGCCTCTGGTAAAGGCGGGGTTGGTAAATCAACGGTTTCTGTCAATTTGGCCTTGGGCCTACAAAAATTAGGGGCTCGCGTTGGCTTAATCGATGCGGATTTGTACGGGCCTTCTATTCCAACGATGTTTGGTTTACAAGGCCAGCGTCCTAAAGTCCAACAAGTTTACGGCAAGCAAAAAATCGTTCCACTTGAGGCTCATGGTCTCTCGATCATCTCAATTGGGTTTATCATTGAGCCGGAGCAAGCAGTGGTTCTACGCGGGCCGCGTCTAGGGGCCATCATCCGCCAATTTTTCCTGGATTGCGTTTGGCCGCCTTTAGATTATTTGATTGTTGATTTGCCTCCCGGAACAGGTGATATTCAGTTAAGTTTAGTACAAACCGTACCTGTAACCGGTGCAGTGATTGTGACGACGCCGCAAGAGGTCGCCGTAGCCGATGCCGTGAAAGCGATGAATATGTTTTTACTGCCTTCGGTCAACGTTCCGATTCTAGGCGTTGTAGAAAATATGAGTTGGTTTACCCCCGAAGAGCTACCTGATCATAAGTATTACTTATTTGGTCAAGGCGGCGGAAAGAAGATGGCCAAATTGAGCGAATCCATGCTGCTGGGACAAATTCCTTTAGTACAAGGTATTCGTGAATCTGGAGATGCCGGGCAGCCAGCGATTTTGAGCGGCAACGCGATCACCGGGGAAGCTTTTATGAAGGTAGCGCAAAACGTAGCTCGTCAGGTCGCTGTTCGCAACGAAATGCTAGGACCTACGCAAATTGTGGGCGTGAAGAGTTAAAGAATACCTAACGCTACGGTCTGAGCCTAGTCATATTGAACGATTATTTAAATCAATTCTAAACAAGATTTTACTTTGCAGGCATTTTTTGCGAACTTTGTTAAGCATACATGGAAATAACCAACTTGATTTTCTCTTTATCCATAATTAAGATCATCAAATCACCAGCATGTCAGTACAAGAAAAAGAACAACTCCTGGCTCAAATTGATACCGCTTTAAATGATATCCGTCCTCACCTGGCAGTAGATGGTGGGAATATCGAAGTGGTTGATATTACCGAAGATATGACCGTGCAGGTTCGTTGGTTAGGCAACTGTGAAATGTGTAGTATGTCTACCATGACAATGAAAGCTGGCGTCGAAGAAGCTATCAAGAGTCGCGTTCCGTCCGTAAGCAAGATCGTTGCAGTAAACGGTATTACAGTATAAGTTTTATGAATAAAGCAGCCCTCTACGAGCAGATTCGGCAAAAGTCTTCCTATCTATGTGTTGGACTAGATACCGATCCGGCTCGGATTCCCTCTCATCTGTTAGACACAGACGATCCCGTTTTTGAATTCAACAAACAAATTATTGATGCAACGCACGACCTCTGCGTAGCTTATAAACCTAATATTGCTTTTTACGAAGCGTTGGGGGGAGCGGGCTGGGAAAGTCTGCGCAAAACCCTTGATTACATCCCCGATACCCACTTCACTATTGCTGATGCCAAGCGTGGTGACATTGGGAATACCTCCCGGCTTTACGCCAAAGCTTTTTTTGAAACCTACGATTTTGATTCTATCACCGTTGCACCTTATATGGGCCGCGATTCGGTGGAACCCTTTTTAGCCTTTGAAGATAAATGGGTGATTCTACTTGGGTTAACTTCTAATGGTGGCTGTGCCGATTTTCAGTTCAATCGCCTAGCTTCCGGGCGCCCACTTTACGAACGTGTGATGCGTGTCGCCCAGGAATGGGGGAGTAGCGAACAATTGATGTTTGTGGTTGGTGCTACGCATCCAGAGATGTTTCAAAAGATCAGGACTTATGTGCCCGATCACTTCTTACTGGTGCCAGGTATCGGTGCACAAGGTGGTGATTTGGCTGCAGTCTCTCACTATGGATTGAACGATCAGGGTGGGCTACTGGTCAATTCTTCGCGTGGTATCATCTACGCCGGTGGTGATCGTCCAGATTTTGCGGATGCCTCCAGAGCTGCTGCACAAAAAGTACAGCAACAGATGGCTAGTTTGCTGCAAGAAAAGGTAATGGGCTAATTCCCTTCAATTTATACTTTACCTCCTCACATTGTTAATTTGATCTATTTTTCAGATTCACGACAATGCGCATATTGTGTATTTATGAGTCTCGTTTTTCAAAAAAGTATCTCCTCTTTTTGGATCTGATTTAAGAAGCTTTGTAGTCAAAAATATTAGATTTCAGAACAAATTATGTTCGCATGAAATCGCATTGTTGTTAAATTTAATTCTAACAATCCGTTGGGTTTTGAATTATTATTTTATTGAATAAATTAACGGCAGAATTTTTTTAACTACATAAACTACTTAATTATGATCAAGCACATTTTCGCCTGCCTCATGGCATGCGGCTTACTCCTTTTTGCCGCATGTAATCAATCCAAAGACACAGATTTACCAATCGATGCAGCTACGGCCGAAACTCCTAAAGCTCCGGCAAGTGCCGAAGGGGACATCATTGCCAATCAGTACATCATTGAGCTGAAATCTGAAGTCATCGCCTCGGCGCGTGAACGCCTTGACTGGTCTGCCGTTGAAACCCGGGAAGACAAAGTCGAGCAAATGGAACTGCTAATGCCTAAAGTTGAAGCCGAATTGACCGCCTGGCTCGATCGCTTTGACATTAGCGAAGAGCAAATCCTGCAAATCTACACCGCAGCCATTACCGGAGTTGCCCTAAAACTTTCCGACGAGCAGTACGAGCTTATTCGTCGTGACGGAGCGGTAGCTAGCATTGAGTACGATCGCATGGAAAAATTACCGGATTTTCAAGTGGAGTCAATCGAGCGTAATCCCGATGCTCGTGCTCAATTTACACCTTGTGGTATCACTAATGCTGGTGGCTTCGCCACCGCCGGGACTTCCCGCTGGATCTGGATCATCGATTCGGGAATTGACCTGGATCATCCTGATTTGCTCGTGGTGACAAGTTCCACTTACGCCAGATCTTTTGTCGGGGGCTCTGCCAACGATTGTAATGGTCACGGGACCCACGTCGCAGGGACAGCTGCCGCCCGAAATAATACCATAGGCGTAGTTGGCGTAGCTGCCGGTGCACCAGTCGTACCGGTTCGGGTATTCGGTTGCTCGGGAGGAAGCCCAACATCCACGATTGTTGCAGGAATCAACCACGTTGCTGTCTATGATCTGCCGGGTGACGTCGCCAACCTAAGCTTAGGTGGCTATTACGGTTTTGGTTGTTCTACCGGATCGGGGTACCGATCTTCTTTGCTGTCTCTAGGTAGCTCCGGCACACGTATTGCCATTGCTTCCGGCAATAGTTTCAATAATGCAGCTTACTACCAGCCAGCCTGTATAAATGGCACCAATATCCACACTGTAACCAATATGCGTTGCAATAAAACGTATTACGATGATCCAACTTACGGTGGCAACTTCGGTATTCCTCCCGTTGATTGGATCGCAACTGGAACGAGCGTTTACAGTACTTACCTCAATGGTGGTTATGCGACCTTGACGGGGACAAGTATGGCAACGCCGCACGTTTCTGGTATCATGCAAATTCGAAACAACTCGCCTCTTAGTGGTGGAACGGTCAGCTTTAGTGGTTCAAATTACACTATTGCCAGACGTTGATTCTTTGATGTATAACACCATTTTAAGAACAGAATCTGTCGAGTCGATCATATGGTCGGCTCGGCTTTTTGTATTTGCGCTATGGATTATACCTCCATCGGTAGGGGAATAATTTGCTGAACTTTGCCATCGTGCAGAAATCGACGAATTATTCTGACGACTTCAGGATTATGCTGGCGCGTTTGGATACAATCGCGGATAAGATCAAGGTCACCGTTGAATTCTTCCCGATCAAGATAACCGTAACCGCAGTAGCGCCCTTCCTCTACAAGTACTACAGCTGCTTCTGTCTGATGACGGCCATGATCCAAAATGATGAAATCTGATTCAAAATCAACGGCTAGGTGACTAATGGCCGCTTCGACCCGAGCATTGTAATCTTCTGGCGATTCTTGACCGATGCAGGCCCCGGTACACTTGTGCAAATGAAAAGAAAAACACGGGCCACTATTCCGATCAATATTAGTGTGGGTTTGACAAAGACCAAAATGCTCAACAATTCGATTCAAGGCACCGGCTGCAGAACTGCTACTGGGGTACTCGTTGAGCACGTGAAGTTGCTTGCGTTCTTTGGCGGTGGGCTTTTTAGTATTCAAACACAGATAACCGTCGGCATTGTAATAGCGGTAAATAACGTGCTGAAAGTTGCGGGCTCGCTGAGCACGATTGACGTAGGGATGGTGGTATTTTATTTCGTGGGACTCGTGGAGCAACGCAATTAGTTCGCTCCCGGTTTCTTCAAAAGTAATTTCAAAAACACTTTGCTGGAGGATGGTTCCTTTACGTTTTTTGTTTGCAAAGTGATCCATTACCCGTTTTTTGATATTGATGCTCTTGCCAATGTAAACTAAATCACCTTGCTCGTCGTGAAAATAATATACGCCACAACTTTCGGGCAACGCGTGTAATTTCTCTAAGGTGATATTTTTCGGCAATTGAGATTCCTTGATCCCCAGATCCACCAAATCACTGATGTTTTCCTGGCTTTCTTCTTGGGCTAAAGCCATTTGCAATAGCTGAAGTGTCGCTTGGGTATCGGCCATCGCGCGGTGTCGCTGTTGTACCTCAATTTGAAAGTGTTGAATCAAATTACCCAAGCTATAGGACCGCAGACCGGGGAAGGCCTTCCGCGACAAGCGAACGGTACATAGCTGCCGGCGGGTGAACGTATACCCTAAACGCTTAAAAGCGTGTTGTAAAAAGGAATAATCGAAACGGACATTGTGTGCGACGAAGATGGCTCCCTCGGTGATCTCGACGATCCGTCGAGCGACTTCAAAAAAGCGGGGAGCATCCTCGACCATCTCTTGGGTAATCCCGGTGATTTGAGTAATATTGTACGGAATGGCACGTTCGGGATTTATTAAACTTTCGAAGCGATCCACTTCGCGTTCACCATCGTAGCGAATGATGGCGACTTCGGTGATGCGATCCCGATCGGCCCGACCTCCGGTGGTTTCGAGGTCAACGACAGTATATATTTTTTTCTTTTTTGCCATAATGCAGAAAGTGGCTTTCGCCGAAACAAAAAAACGCAGCAGACCCACCTTCCAATATGGAAAGTATAGTCTCTCTGCGTTTAGGATAGTGAAATTACAATTATGATGATAAATCTGAAAATCTTGCCTGCCTTTTTTTTTCTGACGCTTTTACTCACCGTAGTAAGTTGTCAATCTGAACTCGCCTCTAATTCAACCAAGCCGGATCAGCCCGAGGAGATTATGCTTGAACCGAAGCTACAGCTTGGTGCCTGGCAAACGGATCGCTATTTACCCAAATTACAAAATCGCAGGGTGGCGCTCGTCGTTAATCAAACCTCAACTATTGGCGAAGTACACTTAGCCGATACTTTGTTGGCGCGGGGCGTGCAAATCACGAAAATCTTTGCGCCAGAACACGGATTTCGCGGGGAAGCCAGCGCCGGAGAGTACGTCAATGATGGGCAGGATATTCAAACGGGTTTACCAATTATTTCCCTTTACGGTAAAAAGAAAAAGCCGAGTAAGGAAGATTTAGCCGATGTGGATTTAGTCGTCTTTGATATACAAGATGTGGGCGCACGTTTTTACACCTATATTTACACTATGTCCGATGTGATGTCTGCTTGCGCGGAGCACAATACGCCTTTTATGGTGCTGGATCGTCCTAACCCAAATGGGCATTATGTCGATGGACCGATCTTAAAGGATGGCTTTCAATCCGGGGTCGGTCGGCATTATATTCCGGTGGTACACGGCATGACGGTCGGCGAATACGCGCAGATGGTCAATGGGGAGGGCTGGCTGGATGGTGGCAGGCAGTGTCAATTGGAAGTAATGACTTGCCAGAATTATACCCACCAAACGCCTTACGAACTGCCGATTAAGCCATCGCCCAATTTGCCGAATAGCCGATCGATTTATCTCTATCCTTCGATTTGCTTCATTGAAGGAACGACGGCTAGTTTGGGGCGGGGCACCTTGACACAATTTCAGGTGATTGGGCATCCCGACTTTCCGGGTGGCGATGTGAGCTTTACGCCGATTCCCCGGCCCGGCGCCAAGTATCCTAAGCATGAAGGGAAAACTTGCTACGGGGTGGATCTCACCAAGCTGAACCCGGCCGATATTCGGGCCGAAGGCCGGCTCAACCTGAGTTATTTGCTTAATTTCTACAAGCTATTTCCCAATAAGGCCGATTTCTTTTTGAAGAATGGCTTTTTTGATAAACTGGCCGGTAATGCTAAATTAAAACAACAAGTGGAAAGTGGCCTTTCCGAAGATTTAATCCGTGCCAGTTGGGCCGATGATCTAGCGACGTTTCGTCAAGTTCGTGCGAAGTATCTATTGTACGAAGATTGAACTGATTTAAGCTTCTAGGCAGTTAGTAGGAGTGTAATCAGTTAATCAATCAACTTATTTTAACCTCAGAAATACGCATGGAAAACCACACCATTAACGAAACGATTTTTGAGCAATTTCCCGTGCTGGAAACGGAGCGTCTCACCTTACGGGAATATAAGGACTCGGATGCGCCGGCTTTGTTGAAGATACGTTCCGATGAACGAGTGATGCAATATATGGATACGCAAATATTGGATTCCTTGGCAGCCGCCGAAAAAATGCTTGCACAACGCCGTCAGATTTTCATTGATAAACAGGGGATTAATTGGGTTTTAGAAGAAAAGGAAAGTGGTGATTTTATCGGTGATTTTGGAATTTGGCGTATCGATAGAGCACATTGTCGAGGCGAAATTGGCTATATGTTGCGGCCGGAAAGCTGGGGTAGGGGACTGATGCGCGAAAGTATGGAGCGGATCCTGGAATTTGCCTTTCACCGTTTGGCTTTGCACAGCATCGAAGCTAATGTAAATCCGGCTAACGATAACTCAAAGTATTTATTAGAACGTATGGGATTTCAACAAGAAGCTTACTTCCGGGAAAATTTCCAACACCAAGGGCATTTTTTAGACAGCGCGATTTATTCACTTTTAGAAAAAGATTTTCGGAATTTGGATCGAAAATAAAATTGTTAATAAAAAATACGGAGCTAGCAGGAAGAGTTGAATAAGCAATTAGAACAACAAAACCTAGCTATGTCTTACCTTCGAATACCCATATGCCTATTTCTTTTTTTTAGTACATCTTTTTCGCTTCATAGTCAAAGTTCGGGTTTAATGATCAGCGCAGATATCAGTCAAAATCTGTTTGAACTGGGCGAAAGTGATCAGCTGGTGACCTATCACATTTTACCTTCCTATAAATTAGGCGTTCTATGGCACAGGCCCTTAACAGAAGTATTCACTTTTGAAACTGGCCTGAATTATTTCGCGCTTTACCAAAAGCGCAAAGCAGATTCAAGAGTAGGTCCTCCCGGGGCGTCAATTGGTTATTACCCGCCCGGTGATTATGTTGTCGAAGATGTCTCATCCTTTCATTATCTGGCCTTACCATTTGGGATTAGATACGACCGACGGAAGTGGAGCTTGAACATTGGTGGGCAAGCCATGTATTTAATGAACTACGCTCAAGACATCGAAAATCTATTTCTACAAGGGGAGGAGGCCGGACCAGCTTATTATCCTCGGAAAGTGGTTAAGGTGACCTACCCACGATTTAATGTTGAGCTTTACGCGGGAGCGGAGTGGAAATTAGGCACAAAATGGGGTGTGAGAATTGATGCTTACTATGATGTCTTTGGCGTCCAACCTGAATCAGATTGGCGTCCTGAGTTAACTAAAATACGAACAACTAGAGCGGCGTTAGGCTTTAATTATTATCTATAATTTTTAAAAAAATCAATTGGAACGAACCACCTAGCTATTGTGGGGACTCTTTTATACAATGTTGAACACCCTAAAAAATAGTTATGACCAATTCCTCAATGCTTAGCTGTTTGTTCTTTCAGCTCTTCTGCTTTTCCTTAGTATGGAGCCAAAATCAAAGCATAAACCTTAATCATACGACGGCGTCATCGATAACAACCACAAAGCGGACCTCCAAAGTAGGCCTGAATTATCAGGTAATGCAAGGTCATTACCAGCAACAAGCTAAGGGAAGCGGCTTAACCCATACCATCGAGCAAGGATTACAAAAATTGCAATCCTTGTTTGGTGGTCAGCCTACATATCTCTCAAACTATCTTTTGGACGAAGATTATCAAGACTTTCGCCAGCGCATTATCCAGCCCCGGCTATCGAGTGAGATGACTGTTGGGAACAACCCTAATCTTAATGCCGGGCTCCTCAGCGGTTGGCAATGGGACGTGATCCCGCAAACCGCTCTGCGTCTCAATACCTATTTTGGAGCCGTGCAGACGCAGCCGGAAATTATACAAGGGCTGTCATTACCTACTCGTGGACTGAGCATGGACTTGAGTCTAAATTATTCTCTTTAGACCTTGATTTTTTCCCACTTTACGTATCTTCGGCCGTATTTTTAACACAAAACGACCGATGAAATATTTGTCTTTTTTTGCACTCCTTGTGCTCATTAGCTGCGGTGCTCCGGCGGAGCCGGCCGAAAATGAAACACCTGTGCCAGGCCCCGGTGATCAACCCCAACCGACTACCTCCGAGATGCCCGTCAAGCTGGATACCATTACTGGCGTTCCACCAGAAATTATTGGCTGCAACTGTGTCTATGCGGCAGATTCTGTTGATCTGGCTGCGGAGAAATACCTCTATTTAGCGTCTTACGGTAAAACGAACCCCGCCGACGAGGTTGGACTCATTGCGACCAAAGGACAACGCCTCCAATTTAATCCCAATACGCCGGAGACGAGTGGCTATT
>JANQQI010000050.1 GCA_028285085.1 Saprospiraceae bacterium
TATCATCGCATTCCCTGGCAAATGACGGTAGGCGCGTTGGGCGTCGGTCTATTGAGTATTCGTGGGTTGATGCTTTTAGCTGCATTGACTTTAATTGCATTAGGCGTACAGTGTATGGAAGACAAACGTTCGATGGCGCTTTTTCAGAAGATCAAACCCCTCATTCCGGCTTTGCTCATTGTATTTGCCTGGTATACTTTCCACCATTGGCATACTGGCTGGTGGTTCAGCACACCGAGTGATTCTTGGGAAGGCCAGCGAGAAGTCCTGGGAGTCGCCGGAATAGGACGCAATGTGGTCATTTTTGGCTGGCGACTGATCGATTTGGGAATGTTAGGCTGGTGGTTGGTGCTGGGATGGCTATTTTATCGGGGGCGCAATGAAGAAACCGTTAGTGCCTGTAATCTGCCACTAGTGGTTCCATTCATTTTGATTTTTATTCTTGGCGTGCCTATGCTTCTGGTATCCAATCCCATTGGGCATCGCTATTTGTTACCGATCTATCTGACCTTAAGTTTGTCCATTTTTACTTGGATGACCTTACGTTTTGATAAAAAAGTCATCTACCGCGTCTCCATTTTTTTATTGATTGTACAGCTAAGTGGTCATTTTTGGGTATATCCGCGCACGATTGCCAAAGGTTGGGATAGTTCACTGGCCCACCTTCCTTATTATCAACTTCGTGAACAGGTATTGGATTATTTAAATAGTGAGAACATTACTCCGGCCGATGTTGGAACGGCTTTTCCGAATATTGGCGAACGCCACATTATTGATTTAAAAGAAGGAGAGGGATTTATGGAAAAGAATCTACCTGGTCATCGTTACATTTGGTATTCTAACATTTTTAATGATTTCACTGACGTTGATTTTGCCACTTTGGAGAAAGAATATCGCATTAAGCAACGCTGGCAATCGGTACAGGTCGAGATGATTTTGTACGAAAGGGTGGTGCGTTGATCGCCTAATTCTATTATTCGTCCAAAACAATCTCCCACTGCTCGTTGGTATTCAAATCATATTGGAACAGCCGACTACGGGCGTCCATGAAGACATCGTCAATAGGAAAAAAATGAATTTCTTGAAAGATGATTTGTTCTTCCTCCTCGGAAAGGATCTGGGTGATATTAAATATATTATTACTACAATCCTCTTTCACCCAAGAGTAGGCGCCGCTAACCAGATTGATACGATGGATGCCATTGCGGTCGCTTAGGATGATCTCCTCGTCGTTGAGCCAGGCAATAGAGTTGGTACCGTCATATTCGTAAGACAGAGTATTATTTGCAGGTGTAAACGTTTCAGCATCTAAATCAATCCAGCCAAAACCGCTAGTACCATCAAATAAAGTGGAAGCGGTAGCGATTTTACCATTCCGGTAATCAGCCCAGACAATAGGAAAAGGTAAAGTATCCAAAACGTCCCCTTGAGGATTAAGAATAACGGAACGATAGCTATAAAAATTCTGATATTCCGGGAATTGTCGCATGGCAATAAGTCGATTGTCAGGGATCGGAAGCAGATATTCATATTCAAAATCGTCATTTACTAAAGATAGCTCCTCTCCATTGGACTTAATTTTCCAGATGCTTCTGCTATTCCCATTTGCGGGAGCAATAAAGTAAATCCAGTCATTGTATCCCCAAACGGGAAACCCAACAGGGATGGTTTGACCGGGAAAAAGGTAGTACTTTTCGTTTTTACAAAAATCTACAACCCAATACTCGCTGGTTGAAAGAAAGTCATTACTAATCCGATATAACAACTGATTTCTGTTATGGGGATTAATAATCGGAAAATAATACTCGTTATCTTCACCAGTCTCAATCCAGCCAGTGGTTGGTCCGGGCGGCAGTTGAAAGCAAGTATCGGTAAAGGGCAATAGTTCAATTTGTGTTGTACAATCCTGAACGCCATCCTCCAGTGGTAGGCTATGATGCTCCATGTAGCAGCCGCAGAGCAGAGGAAGTAGAAAAAGCAGTGTGTAGATTCTTAGTCGCATAGGCTATTATTCGTCCAAAATAATCTCCCACTGCTCGTCGGTATTTAGATCATACTGAAATAACCGACTTTGAATATCCATATAAGTATCGTCAATAGGAATATAGTGGAATTGATGGAATATGATTTTTTGTTCTGTCTCGTCTAATACTTGTGCCACACTTAGCAAATTATTACTACAATCCTCCTTCACCCAGATGTAGGCGCCGCTAAGCAGATTAATACGGTGGATGCCATTGCGGTCGCTTAGGATGATCTCCTCGTCGTTGAGCCAGGCAATAGAGTTGGTACCGTCATATTCATAAGTCAAAGCGTTATTCGCAGGTATAAAGTTTTCGGCATCTAGATCAATCCAGCCAAAGCCACTGTTACCATTAAACAAAGTAGAGGCGGTAGCGATTTTGCCATCCCGATAATCAGCCCAAACAATTGGAAAAGGTAGAGTATCCAAGACGTCCCCTTGAGGATTAAGAATAACGGAACGATAGCCAAAGAAATCCTGATATTCTGGGAATTGACGCATAGCAATTAACTGATTGTCAGGGATGGGAAGCAAATATTCGTATTCAAAGTCGTCATTTACCAGAGATAATTGCTCTCCATTGGACTTAACTTTCCAAATGCTACGCGTGTTGTTTTCGGAACGGCCGATGAAATAAATCCAGTTATTATAACCCCATACGGGTAAATCCAGAGAGACGGCTGATCGTTCGAAGAGGTAAAATTGCTCCTTGGTGCATAAGTCAATAGAACGATATTCTCCTATTGAAAAAGAATCAATACTTGTCAGGTATAACAGTTGATGGTTATTGGCCGGATTAACGCTTGGAAAGAAATATTTCTGTTCGCCGGCGACTTCAACCCAGCCAGTAGTTGGTCCGGGCGGCAGTTGAAAGCAAGTATCGGTAAAGGGCAATAGTTCAATCTGTGGTGTACAGTCCTGAACGCCATCCTCCAGCGGTAGGCTATGATGCTCCATGTAGCAGCCGCAGAGCAGAGGAAGTAAGAACAGATAGAAATATGTAAGACTTTTCATAACATTTATAATTTAATAAAACGTCCGGTAGCCAGTAAGGAAACATCTTGCGCCCGTAAAAAGTAAATGCCTGCAGGCAAATCACTGGTTGGAATGCGCCAAGTATTCTGTAAAGAGGAGAGCGAATAGGTATTTAATAAACGTCCCCGGGCGTCGAAAAGCTGCAAAGGAGCTCTAAAATCTCTTGTATCAGGTAAACGGACTTGTAGCCAATTGTCGGTGGGATTGGGCCACACCTGCAAAGTGGTGGTCATCGAAACGACCTCTCGGGTAGAAGTCAATACCACCTCTTCATTGACCAGATCGTTAGGATCGTTGACTAGTACGGATAGATAAATTTCGTGGGGCAATAATTGCTCTGCAGCATCAAACCCTGGATGTGGAATGATGGCACCGGCTTCGTCACCGGAAGTCAATTCGTAGGACATCCCGGCGAGGGTCCCTTCCAAATTACATCCACTGTTTGTAATGGCAGGACCACTTAGCCAATAGGCCTGATCGATCGGCACAATATTTTGAGCGTTTCCGTTAGGCAGTTCTGTAAAGGCGGCTCCCCAAAGATTAGATCGACTATTATTTATCCAAGCGGGGGCTTTTCCCAGAGAGCTGCCGGGATCCAAGATGCTCGATATACCCAATTCGGTACAAAGATTAATATTCAGACTAATTTGGTGTCTTCTGACCTTGATACTGTAGATGACTTCGGGGGGGATGATGCCGGGGGCGTCCAGAAATGGACTTTCGTAAGCCCGGGTTAGCTCAATTGAACAACCTAGATCACAGAGTACTTCGAAGTCGGTGAGTAAACGAAAGTGAATAATCTTATTGTTATTGTTAATCAGATCATAACTTTCATCTACATTGAGTCGTCCCCAGCCATTTCTGTCGTCATAGCCAGCTGGAATATCAGGTAATTGAACAATATCCGTTGCCCCGTAGCTTAGTAGACGCTCTATATCTTCAAAGGTCAGGTCAATCGCGTAGGCTTCACGGTGTTGTTGTAAAAGTAAAGCGGATGCGCCCGATACAAAGGCAGCCGAAGAGGACGAACCGTTAGAACAGGTATAATCGGCATTGAAAGAAAGCGCAGCATCTTCACAAAAGATATCGGTGGTACTAGTTCCGGTGGGGTCTTGATTGTTGATGGAGGTAATCAAACCGTTTGTGGCGGGGGCGATGAGATCCATGCCAAGACCGTAAGAGGATTGAAGGCCTTCATTAAATCCAATATTCGAACTATTCGATGCTACTTTAAGTCTACCATCTAATCCGCTACCTCCGACGGAAATGACCCATTCCGGCATCAAGGTAGCGGGGGGATGAAGCTCATCATTACCTTCATTGCCCCGTGAGAAAACCGTAATTAGACCTGATTTATAGGCTGGGAGGAGGCTATTAAACATGAAATCTTCCTCCCCAGGTTCCGTATTGATTGCGCCGGCTTGTCCCCAGCTATTATTGAGAATATCCACCGTGGGGCCATCGTTTTGTGCGAAATTGGTCGCTACCTCTACAATAGCAGTACTGCCACTACCAAAGGAAATACCGGGGTTGCCGGCTCTGTAAATATGCAAATCCACACCGCGGGTACTATTGGCGATATCGCCTCCGGCGACACCACTAATGCCTTCGTTATTGTTACGCAAGGCACCGATGATACCGGCCATGCGTGTACCGTGTCCCCAGCCATTATCGTTGTCTGTATCATTTTCATCAATGGGGCTATCTAAGATAATGTCAAAGCCTTCACCAACGACTGATCCACCGATGCCGCCATAGTTGCCACCGAAGCCAAAGTCCGGATGATCAAAGTTAAGACCAGAATCCACTAAGCCTACTCGTATCTGGCCACTACCCGTGATCCCCGCATCCCAGACCGGTTCGATATTGATATTAGCATTTGGATCGGACGTATTTAGCGCCCCTTGGTTATTTGCATAGAAAGGGTCATTGGGCGGTGGTGGTGCATTGTATTGCGCAACCCGGTTGACCTCAGCGTACATGATTTGTTCAAAACCAATGCTGGAAAGGGTATCGGCAATCGTTGCCTCTTCCATACTACTTTCGGCCAAAAGCATGTAAGTACTCCAGATAGCCGCTAAAGGGACTTGTTCACCAAAACGGGAGGTGATAAAACGATCACTGGTCGTTAGTCTTGGATATATTTTACGCATCTTCCAATCTTTCAAACGACCTTGGGCGCCAAGCCGAGTATCCATTTCGGTAATCAAACTTTGATCCGTAATAATCTTTTCGACGGTGCTGTAGGTGAGGTTTACATCATCGGCAAAGGCGGTATCAACAACGGTGGGATAAAAACGAACGATGATTTCCTCATGGACATTGCTAATGATTGAATCGGGCGTATAATCGAAAGTCGGTGTATAGTAAAATGGTGCGTATTGAACTTGTTGGTATTTACCGGCACTTTGGTTACCCAGTTGCCCACTGACCACTAAATCACCATTAGATTGTAGTAAAATATGCAACGGCTTCTCGTTGGAGAGCTCGTCTTGATTATGTATGTCTTCCCAAAGTAAATCTCCATCAGGTGAATAACTGACCGTTTTAAAAAAACCATCTCCATTAGCCCTTAATTCTTCACCACTAATGACGACGTTATCTAAAGCGTCAAGGGCCATGCAATAAGCAGTAGCACGGTTTCCATTTTCCCTCGGACTTCGTTTCTTAGCCCATAATTCTTGTCCATTAGAAGAATATTTAATAGTTAAATAATCCCGGCCACCGTCCTGTCGATCAACATAACCAGTGGCATATACTTCTCCCTGAGCGTTGACAACGACATCCTGACCGCGTTCTTCTATTCCCGTACTTCCATAAAAAACACTCCAGACAAGATCTAAATCTTCATCAAGTTTGACCGTATAGAAATCGTTATCGGTACCATTGGATGATCCATAACCAGCCAGATAAATATTTCCACTGCCATCGGTAGTGAAACCTGTAGGCATATCCAAACCAACTGCACCACTGTTTAATCTATTTTCTCCCAAGGGGGTCCCAAATTGTGTATTGTATTTCAAGGTAGCATAATCCCAGTTGTCATTATCCACAAAACTGCCGCCAGTGACAACGACCTCTCCTAGCGGGTTTATAATAATGTCAGTAGCGCCATCTCGCTTATTGTTATGATCATAATTTTCATCCCAAATCAATTGACCAGAGGCGTTCAGTTTGATTGTCCAGTAGTCATAATCTCGACTGGGGTGAAAACTACCTCCGGTAACATACACATTATTACTCGTATCCGTCGTAATAGCAGTTGGTACATCTTCGTCATTGCCGGGACCATCGTGTACTGCGCTCCACAGGAGTACACCTGATGTATCATATTTGAGTACCAAATAATCATGTGTATTAGAGAGTGGATCAAGTGTAGCACCTGCGAGACAAAGATCTCCATTTTGGTCAAAAGTAATAGCTACACCATAATCTTTGGAGTTGGTACTATTACTAAACTGCTGTTGCCAGATGGTCTGACCTGATTTATTCTTTTTAAGCAAGAATAGATCAACACCAAAGGTAGTAGTTACTGTGTGCCCCACAGTATAGATATTTTGATCCTGGTCATTAATTGATGCCGACCATTCTAGACCGGTTGTGGGATTACCAGCTAAATTAGTCCATTCTTTATTGATAAATACTTGGGCAGATATAGTGTTTAAAAGGAGAAAGAAAAGAGCAAAGGGTAGGGTTCGTAACATAAAATATAGCTTTAATTAGTTGGTTATACATAGCATTCTACTTAAATACAATCCTCATTTTTCTCATTTTGTTCTATAGATAAAGATTATTTCAGTTAAAATTAGTGGTACATTTCAAATTTGTATTTCCGCAAATAATTATGCAATCTTCTTAGTTTTGTGAGCTACATTTAGCCGTAGATTTATGATTATAAAAGCCTTGCTTTCAAATTTGAAAGCATAAAAATTAAACACTAACTCTTTTGCGAAAACTCAGCTTAAAAGAATTGCAACGGGTTGATCCCGAAACTTTCCGTCAACAGGCCAAGACGCCGCTAGTGCTGGTAATGGATAATGTCCGTTCGGGCCTCAATGTGGGTTCCGCTTTCCGAACGGCCGATGCTTTTGCTCTGGAGAAAATCTATCTATGCGGTATCACGGCCCAGCCACCGCATCGCGAAATTCTGAAAACGGCCATCGGTGCCACCGAATCGATGGACTGGGCTTATCACGAACAAACGGCGGATGCGGTGGCGGAGCTGCGCGCCAAGGGATATCGGATCGTGGCGGTTGAGCAAGCGGACGGTAGTGTAAGTTTGGCCGATTTCCGCTTCGCAGCCGAGGAGAAAATCGCCTTGATCTTCGGCAACGAGGTCAAGGGCGTTGACGATGCGCTGATGACACAAGTCGATGACTGCATCGAAGTGCCGCAATTTGGGACGAAACATTCGCTAAATATTTCGGTCTGCGTGGGGGTAGTGACCTGGGAACTATTTCGCCAGTGGAGCGGCCAACAATAATTTCAACCAACATCCTAAAACGACCAAGGCCCGAACGGTACACCGTTCGGGCCTTGGTCGTTGACAGAATTGGGATGATTTATCCTTCTTCTTCCTGCATCATGTCGTAAACTTCACTGCACTCGCCTTTGAGGGCCGTCATAAATGCCTCCATAAAAGCGGGATTATTCATTTTACCACCGAATTCTTGCTCGAAAGCCTGTAATTGCTCCGAGTACTTAGCAATATCGTCTTGATAATCTTCCATCTTGGCGGCTTCGCCCTCCGCTTCGATTTGCTGCGCTATTTTAAGCATCGGACTCAAAATGGCACAAGCGCGCTTAGCCGCACCTGGAGCTTGTTCGGCGATATCCGCATCACTCATCTGGCTATCTTGCCAGTAGCCCATAGCGGTTTGGCCCAACTGAATGAATTCCGATTCTTCCAGGAAGCCCATGCCACTGTGTACAACCGTTCCTTCACCGTTAAGGAATGCGTAGTAAGGGATCGAGCGAATCGCTTGTGCACTTACAAATTGTTCGTTGCTTTTATCATCTACGTTGAGTTTGACGTTGATAAATTTCTCATTGTAATATTCACCAACAGCATCTTCTTTAAACGTGGAACGATCCATCATTTTACAGGGGCCACACCAAGCAGCGTAGGCATCAATAAAAACCAACTTGTTTTCTTCTTTTGCTTTAGCGATAGCTTCTTCTAGGTTTCCTTTAAAGAACTTGATGCCTGCTGCAAAACTCGGCGTTGCCAGCGCAGTAAGTAGGAAAAGCCCAACGGAAAGGCGGAATAATTTTTTCATTTTCTTGAATTTATGCCTTTCCACGTTGAAAAGCAGGTGATTAATTTTTGAGATGTTAGGCCCGCGATGTTTTCAAAATTTTTGATAATTCTAAAAGCCACGGATTACTGTATCGTATTTTAAAACAGATCAATAGCGCAATCAGTTTAGCGATAGCCATATTTGTTAATTTCATCGAGGCGGACGGTCATTTTTAAACCAAGAAACCACTGATTGATATCGGTAGTTTCTGAAGCGGAGTTGAGTCTGGTGGGCTCTTCTTCCATGGCCAATTCGGCCAAGCCTTCCCATTCTGCACGGAAAAAACGACGGAAAGAAAACATAGGTGTTACGGTAACCACATCATTGAGCCCAATATCAACACCGGCTCCGACTCCTAGACTGAGGACTGCATCTTGCATATCTGAGTTGGTCTGTCCGGTCATTTGACCATCGAAGTAGGAAATGCCGGGAGAGACAAACAAAAACAATCCTTTATTTACAAAAGTCCCTTCTTTACTAAAAGTCGGGCAATCACAATCGCCTTTGAAATCGAGAACGTAGAGATTAGTATTAAAAAAGAAGTGGAACATATTCATGCTCATCTCATAACCCGGATCTACACTAGGATCATTAAGCTCACTTTTGAATCGACTATAAGCGAGCTCAGGCGTAAATTCTACCCGATAATTTTTTAAACGAAACCAATAATTGACCCCGACTTGGAAGCCTGAGTCCATAACATCATCCGTAAAATAATATCGCCAGGCTACATTTTGGTTACTGACATAACCGGCACTTAGGCCATATTGGGCATAGGTGACCAGTGAGAGTAGGCTAAAGCAAGTAATTAGAAGCGCTTTTTTCATTGATTTTGTTTTCAGCAAAACGTTGTCCATTTACAAATATTATATCTTTGCAACTCATTTCAAAAATCATACTGAATTGAAAACAAAAAGTCTCAAGAAAGACAAAGTGAATGTCATTACCCTCGGATGCTCCAAAAATCTGGTGGATTCCGAGAATATCATTACTCAACTTCGAGGAAATGATTATGAGGTGGTGCACGATAGTGAAGAAGAGGATGCGAACGTGGTGATCGTCAATACCTGTGGGTTTATTGACTTGGCAAAGGAAGAATCGGTTAACACTATTTTGCAATATGCAGCGGTCAAAAATGATGGCGGAATTGATAAATTATACGTCACGGGCTGCCTGTCCGAGCGCTACAAACAAGATCTGGAAGTGGAAATCCCCGAGGTAGATGCCTATTTTGGGACTTTGGAGTTGCCGGGTTTACTGGCCAAGCTGAACGCCGATTATAAGCACGAACTAATCGGGGAGCGCATAGTGACTACACCACAACATTATGCCTATTTGAAAATTTCCGAAGGTTGTAATCGGACTTGCTCCTTTTGTGCAATTCCCTTAATGCGGGGTAAGCACATCTCACAGCCGATCGAAACCTTGGTCAAGCAAGCTCAGCATTTGGCCAAAATGGGCACTAAGGAATTGATGTTGATTGCGCAGGAGTTGACGTATTATGGACTAGATATTTATAAAAAACGAGCACTACCAGAACTGCTCGAAGCCCTAGCTGCGGTCGAAGGGATTGAATGGATTCGTTTGCATTACGCCTATCCAAGCAAATTCCCCCGTGAGATTTTTACGGCTATGAAACAGTTGCCATCGGTTTGTAACTATCTCGATATCCCGTTGCAACATGCTAGTGATACCGTATTGGAGCGAATGCGCCGGCAAATTACCCGAGCCGAAACAGAAGATTTGATTGCTCACGCCCGCGAGGTGGTACCCGAAATTGCGATTCGAACGACTTTATTAGTTGGATTCCCCGGAGAAACTGAAGAGGAATTTGAGGAGCTTTGTGATTTTGTGCGCCGAATGCGCTTTGAAAGGGTAGGGGTGTTCCAATATTCACACGAGGAGAATACTCTTGCGCACGAGTTGGAGGATGATATACCCGCTGAGTTGAAAGCGGAACGTGCTAATCAACTGATGGCCATTCAGCAAGAGATCTCGTATGAGAAGAACCTTGAAAAAGTGGGGCAAATCTACCGCGTGCTTTTTGATCGAAAAGAAGGAGAATATTTTGTTGGTCGAACGGAAGCAGATTCTCCCGAAGTGGATAACGAAGTCCTTGTCCCCGCGGCTAGCAACTATGTACGAATTGGCGACTTTGCTCAGGTTCGGATCACAGAGGCTACCGAATATGACCTGTTTGGAGAATTAGCCACAGCCCAATCCTAATTTCTAAAAGACGAAATGCCCATCCAATGACCAATAAAGATATCGCTCGAACTTTTAATGATTTGGCGCGACTCATGGAATTGCACGGAGAGAACCCCTATAAGATTCGCTCTTATGCTAATGCCTATCTGACTTTGCGCAAGCTCCCGGATCCATTGACTGAATTGTCCGACGCCGAAATTGGCAAACTCAAAGGCGTTGGCAATGCCATTAGTAGCAAGATTCGTGAATTGATCGATACGGGCAAATTAGCTACGCTCGAAAAGTATCGGGATATGACGCCCCAAGGCGTGCAAGAGATGCTCCAAATCAAAGGCTTTGGCCCAAAGAAAGTCAAGGTGGTTTGGAAAGATCTTGGTGCCGAGAGCATCGGCGAGCTCTTGTATGCCTGCAATGAGAATCGCCTCATCGAGCTCAATGGTTTTGGGCAGAAAACGCAGGAAGACCTGAGAAAAAAGCTAACCTACTTCCTGCAATCCAAAGATAAATTCCACTACGCGAGCCTTGAGCCAACGGCTTTAGCCTTGATTGAAACGCTACAGCAAAAACTGCCCGACGCCAAAGTTGCCCTCACCGGCGCGATGCGCCGCCGCTGCCCAATCGTCGAGCGCATCGATATTCTGGTAGGCCATGATGGCCCGATCGAAGTGACCGTAGCTGAATTGATGACCGTAGAGCAGCAAACGACCCAAAAGTGGTCGGGCCGCACCGAGGATAATATTCCGGTAATGATCCATCACTGTGCGCCGGGCCAATGGGGCTCCAAGCTCTTCCGCTTCACCGGTGGCGATGGGTTTATCGATCACTTTTTGCAGGCCGCCACGGGGGATGATTTTCGTGACCTGGCCGAAGAAGAAGCGGTATTTGCACAAGCTGATTTGCCTTTTATCGCGCCAGAACTGCGCGATTGGGAAGATGCCATTGACTATGCGCGTTCTGGTCAGCTCCCCGAATTAGTCGAAGAAAAAGATATTATAGGCGTACTGCATACGCATACAACATACAGCGATGGCTTGCATAGCCTTCGCGAAATGGCCGAATACGCTCGCGATCAGGGCTATGGTTATATCGGCATCACAGATCACTCGCAAGCTGCGTTCTATGCTAATGGCTTGAAGGCCGATCGGGTGCTGCAACAATTTGCGGAAATCGATCAGCTCAATGCCAAGCTAGCACCATTCCGTATTTTCAAAGGCATCGAATCGGATATACTTAATGATGGCTCGTTGGACTATCCGGATGAGTTGCTGGCGCAGTTTGATTTTATCATTGCTTCGGTGCATACGAATTTGAAAATGGATGAGACCAAAGCAACTCAGCGCTTGCTCAAAGCTATTGAGAACCCTTTCACACGGATTTTGGGTCACCCTACGGGACGATTGCTTTTATCCCGCGAAGGCTACCCTCTTGATCATCGAGCTATTATCGATGCTTGTGCAACGCACAATGTCGTTATTGAACTTAATGCAAATCCCTATCGCTTAGACTTAGACTGGGAGTGGATTCCTTATGCTCTGGAAAAGGGCGTGAAAATTGCCATTAATCCAGATGCGCACAGCACGGGAGGGATTCACGATATTCATTTTGGGGTACTTGCAGCGCGCAAAGGCGGCTTGGATCGGGCAAATTGTTTAAACAGCTTAGACGCAGAGGCTTTTGCTACCTTCTGCAAGGCAAAAGGGCATTAAAGTTGTATCGTCGTTCTTGAGAAATTAGTAAGTCCGTTTGAATAGAGACGATTATATAGGTTTTGATTGAAACGATTAGTCTGTTAACAAACCCATTAACAACTCATTAACAACGGTTCGTATTCGGTCAATGTATATTTGTAGACGGATAAAATGTCTTTAGAAAAAGCTATTTTTGCATATCGAAATAATTATTACGTAATCTCAAAATTTAACT
This sequence comes from Saprospiraceae bacterium, assembly GCA_028285085.1. Lineage (GTDB taxonomy): Bacteria > Bacteroidota > Bacteroidia > Chitinophagales > Saprospiraceae > JAHDHW01. The sequence continues at coordinate 12,490 of JANQQI010000050.1, forward strand.
TGAATAATGGAAAAGTCAAAGCAAATTCAAATTGGACTTCTCGGTGTAGTCGCTCTCTTGCTTGGTTTGAACCTCTTCGGTGCTTTTGATGGCATCCTTGGTGGTAGTGGTGATGCTGATCGTGACGCTGCTCGCGAAAGCTTGACTACCAACGTAACTGGTAATAACCCTTCTACAACGGTAACACCTACTGGCACTACGCCTCCTGCGGCTAAAGAACCTGCTGCACCTACTGGCCCAACCACCACTCTAACTTTCGAAGAATTGGAGCATGATTACGGTGTGATTGAGCAAGGTGAAAAAGTAAATCACGTATATAAGTTCAAAAATACTGGTAACGAGCCTTTGATCATCTCTAACGCTAAAGGTAGCTGTGGATGTACTGTTCCTAGCTGGCCAAAAGAGCCAATTCCAGTTGGTGGCACCGGTGAGATCAAAGTACAGTTTGATAGTAAAGGTAAAAAAGGTAAGCAGTCTAAGCGTGTAACCATCACTGCTAACACTGATCCAGTAAATACTTACTTGACCATCAAAGGTGAAGTTAACGCACCTGAGGGCGATGCTGGCGGAATCAAGCCACAGCCTTTGACACCTCAAAATCCAAATAAATAATTTTACTTGGGTTGCACGATAAGTGCAAAAGCCTGTATAACTTTGCGAATAAGTTGTACAGGCTTTTTTTATTTCATGCTTTGATAAACCCTCTTGCTTGTTTTTTGTATTACTAGTCAAAGCATTATTGATTATCCTAACGGCATGAAGCAATATTTATCACTCGTCAAATTCAGTCATACCATCTTTGCCCTGCCGTTCGCAATTTTGGGCTTCTTCATTGCCCAGCGCAGCTTGGATGTATCGTTTTCCTGGTGGCTACTTTTACTCGTTTTGCTTTGTATGGTCTTTGCGCGTAGCGCTGCCATGGCGTTCAATCGCTATCAGGACCGTGATATTGATGCACGCAATCCACGCACGGCTCAGCGCGAAATTCCGGCCGGGGTTATCAAGCCGCGCGCTGCCTTGACATTTGTGATAATCAATGCGGTGCTTTTCATTGCCACCACTTGGTTTATCAATCCACTTTGCTTTTATCTCTCGCCGATAGCCCTTTTAGTCATTTTAGGCTACAGTTATACCAAGCGCTTTACGTTCTTATGCCATTTTGTGCTAGGACTGGGATTAGCCCTTGCGCCAATCGGGGCGTATTTAGCCGTTGGTGGTGGATTTGATCCGATACCGATGCTTTATGGTGGAGCAGTTTTCTTTTGGGTTTCCGGTTTTGATATTATTTACGCCTTGCAAGATGTGGAGTTTGATCGTTCTAATCAGCTCTTTTCAGTGCCATCTCAATTGGGTAGAGCAGGTGCTCTTCGGTTGGCGGCAGTATTACACCTCTGTTGCGCGATCTTAATGATTGCAGCCAGCTACTTGCTATTGAATGAATATCCGGACTTTGGTTGGCTGAGTGGGGTAGGGACCACCATTTTTGTTTTATTACTGATTTATCAGCACAGCCTCGTCAAGCCTAATGATTTGAGTCGTGTGAATCTGGCTTTTTTTACCACTAATGGCGTCGCTAGCTTAATTTTGGGTGGATTGGTGGTATTGGACTTGTTTGTTTGAATGCACCGTCACCGTATCGCCGACTTGAACAAGATCACCAGAATTAGCCTCCCAGCATATATTCTCACCAAATTTGACTTTTCTATTAAATGTACGATAGGTCGCTAGAGTTCGTAATGGTTCTTTACCAATTTCAGCGGTCTCAGGGTCAATGGTAATAACTTGGCAGCGTGAGCAGGATTTAACCCCTTTAAAGTGAGCTGTTCCAATTTGAAAATGATCCCAGTGATCCTCTTGAAAGGGTGAACCGCCAGAAACAACGAGATTGGGCCGGAAGCGCAGCATGCTTATATCTTGTTCCAACTGCTGATTGAGATGATCGAGGCTTGCCTCACTCGCCAACAAGATAGGATAACCGTCGGCCAGGCTTACAGCCTGTCCTGTTCCAACATAATCCGGTTCTGTATGACGTTCACTTTCCGATTTCATACGCACCAAGCGGCACGGCTGTCCCAATTGCTTGGAAAACCAGTCGTTGATCGCCTCTGGAGCTAATCCAGCCTCTAATTCATCTTTCCACACTTTGGCTTTCACTAAAAACCTGTAAGCTTCCTCCGCGATGGGTATTTGCAGTTGCTCTCCATTTTGACGCTGGCGAATATTTAGATATTCAGCCTCAATATCAACTTGCAGATGCGCCATCTGTGGTAATGTTCTTTGGCTTAGAAAGAGTCCTTGCTCGTCAACGAGCATCCACCGTCGATCGTATTGTAACCCACGACTTTCAATTTGACTACTCGTCAGCTTTACGCCACCAAGTGACTTGATTGGATAACAATAGATTGCGGAGAGTTGAAGACGAGATGGTGCTTTCATGCTACAAATGAACGTCTTTTTTCAGAATTCTGCTGAGAAATTTGAGGTCAGAAATAGTCTTGAGATTAAATAAAATTTTTTTCAGAAAAAAACTGGCATTGTATATGAATATAAGTAAGACATGATATATAAAATTTAGATATTAAAAAATGTCTATTTATTTGTAAATCATTGTTTAAGAGAATTGATAATTAATTATAAAAAATAATTGCGTGCTTGCTTGACGCGATTAGATTTGCGACATACCAGTCTTACGGCTGTATGTGGTCTTAAATTAATGTATTTGGCATGATTTTCGGTACAAAAAGATACTATTACCCGGTTGTATTAAGAAAAACCGTAATACACCTTCTGCAAGACGCCCAATCACTATTTTTTCTTCATTGGACATTTTCCAAAAAAACCGTCGCAAGATGCCATTCTTGCTAAAGCAGACACCATGAAAAAAAATATTCTACCGTTTATCTCTACACTGATTGCGTTTGCTGTTACCCTACCTTTGGCGTTTAGTACGAATTATTCAGCTTCGGAAGGCCCTTTATTTGCTACTGGGAATTTTCTGAATTTACCTGACACACTTCGATACGAACTGGACGATTGTTCTGAAACGGGCGAGGTATGTATGGATATCCTTTTGAATGATATTAGTGATTATCAAATCACTGCAAATGGCCAACCCTATGCTAACGGCATTGCAGGATGCAAGAACGATACAACTTATTTCTATTCTTACTTCCAACTATTCGGGCAAGGTAATCTCGGACCTTATATTCTGCAAAGTTGGGATATCAATGGATCGAGCTTTACAACGACTTTCAATTCAATTCCCGAGCTAGTCGATTCGATGAATGCCTGGGACCCGATGGGGAATTGGACTCAGGATGCTGGTAACTTACTGATCTCGGGTGGCGCCGAAGGCAATACCTACCAAGATATGACAATTCAAGTGGTAACCACCGGAGGAATTAATAACCTTGCGGTTAATACGACTTTTGTTGCTCAGGGAACGGCCATCAATTTTGGCTTCGGTGTACATGAAGTTATTGTAACCAATAATAACTCCGGTATTTCCGATAGTGTTTTTGTACTAGTGGCTTGCCCAAACACAGAGACCAATGATTTTTCTCTATTGGTTGGGCAAGATGATGTCTATTGCTTTGATTTTTCGGAATTACCCGGAGCGGTGACTTCAGTAGTCAATATTTGTGGTGAAACAGTTGTTGGGTTTCAATTAGTAAACAGTAATACTTGCGTAGAATTTACTGGGATGGGAGTTGGTGAAGGTAATGGCTGCTTTGTCGCTTGCGATGAATACAACTTTTGTGATACCACCTATCTTAATGTCCAATCCCAAGTAGCAGTAGGCTTCAATGAGGCGAGCGCTATGCTACTGCCCGGAGAAAGCGGTCAATGGTGTATTGATCCGGCAATTTTCCCCGGCAATTTGGACACCATTTTTAATTACTGCCCCGAGAGTTCTGGCACCTACGCCGATGTAGCTCTCGATGAAGATAATTTCTGTGTAGATTACTTTGCTATCCAGTCGGCTGGTACAGATACTGCCTGTATTGTGATTTGCGATGACTTAGCTAACTGCGATACGACGATATTTTACCTGACCGTCAATCGCGATGGGCCTGCATTCTTTTATGATACCCTGTATCTGAACGAAGAAACGTCATTCTGCGATTTTGATCTGAGTAACCTGCAAGGAACGGTTACCGCGATGATTAACGGTTGCCCAGATCAATCGGGAACAGCAGTCCTATACGATATTGATCCCGTTGCTGGCTGTGTCGATTATACAGCTTTAGCCGAGGGTAAGGACACGGCTTGTATTTATTTTAGCGACGATCAGGCATTTATGGATACCACCTTGATGATTGTTTG
>JANQQI010000060.1 GCA_028285085.1 Saprospiraceae bacterium
CCTACTGCTTGTGTCGCATCACTCATGAACAAAACACCGTGCTTTTCGCAGATAGCACCAATTTCCTTCATGGGTTGAATCACGCCGGTTTCATTATTGGCCCACATGATCGAAACCAGAATCGTTCCCTTATTAATGGCTGCTTCAAGTTCCGCTAAATCGACCAAACCATCACGCTTGACATCGAGGTAGGTAACCTCGCCTCCCATCTTCTCCACTTTCTTACAAGCGTCCAATACGGCTTTATGCTCCGTTTTTAGCGTGATGATGTGATTTCCTTTGCGGCGGTACATTTCAAATACACCCTTAATAGCCAGATTATCCGATTCTGTAGCTCCAGAGGTAAAAATGATCTCTTTTGAATCTACATTGATCAAATCTGCAATCTGATCGCGTGCGTAATCTACAGCTTCTTCAGCCACCCAACCAAAAGGGTGATTACGGCTGGCAGCATTACCAGGATGCTCATAAAAGTAAGGCACCATCGCATCCACCACCCGTGGATCACAGGGCGTGGTCGCATTATTGTCCAGATAAATCAGACGCTTATTATCCATTGTTTTTATTTAGATTTATTCTAATTAGCACTAAAATGTTTTGCAAATATAACACATTTCCACTAAAAAGGTTTGGTGAAAATATCTATAAGCACGATTAAATCTCCAGCGGAAATGATTTATCTTAGCGACTGAATACCAAACGCTTAAAAAAAGCGGCAATTCCCTGCTTTGCCATAACCAAATTCGATGTCTGATAAGAAAAATCTATTTCCTGAATTCTCACCTACCAGCAAGGATCAGTGGCTCGAAAAAGTCACCAAAGAGCTGAAAGGCCGATTGCCAGAAGATTTGACCTGGTCGCCTAATTCCAGTATAACGCTATCGCCTTTCTATCATCTCGATGATGCTATCCCAGCTACAGATTTCCCTACGCCAGCCCATAATAACTGGGCCATTGGGGAAGACATCACTATTGATCAAGACTATGCCGCAGCCAATCGCCAACTGCTACAAGCTTTGCAATTAGGCGTCGATGCACCGGTTCTGCACTTGCAACACAGCCCTTCGTCCGCCGATTGGGCGAAGCTCCTGCATGAGGTCGAGCCCAGCTATATTCAATTGCGGTTGGCTGGTGCGGCGGCCCAAACTCAGCCACTAGCCGTATTGGAGGGATTTCTAGCCCATTTACAAGCGCAAGGGCAGCCATCTAGTACGCTGCGCGGTGGGATTCAAAGCCCGGCCACTCAGGCCGGCACGCTGCAAGCGCTATGCGAAGAGGCGCTGCCGCTTTGGGATTACATCAGTTTCAGTAGCGATGCGCCCACTCAATCCGAACAGCTCAGCGATTTAATCCATCAAGCTCATCAATGCCTTAAAGCCGGACATTCTCCCGCAGCACTTCACTTTCAATTAGCTCTAGATACCAGCTATTTCCCAGCTATGGCCAAAATTCGAGCCCTACGGTTACTCTGGGCCAATGTATTACAAGCTTATGGCATCCCGCTACAAGCCGCCCGAATTAGCTGTATTTTCAATCCAAGTACTTACGTTGAAGATCCAAATACAAACTTAATCCGAGCTACTACGCTGGCTATGTCCGCAGTGATTGGAAGTACCGACATATTGGTTGTGCGCCCAACCGAGCGGGAAGATGAGCAGTTTGCCCGACGCCTAGCGCGCAACCTGCAGCATATATTAAAAATGGAGAGTTATCTTGATCGGGTCATTGACCCCGGCGCGGGAAGTTATTACATCGAATCGCTGACTCGCCAACTAGCTGCGGCCGCTTGGCAAGGCTTCCAAGCTTTAGTACAGCCGGACTAACAAAGTTTTAAGCAAAGCGATAGTTGAGATTCAGTTCGATAGCAATGGCTAGTTGCTTTGCGTCATTGGAGACACGTATTTGTCCCCCTTGCCACTCTACCATTTGCCGAGCCAGCGACAGGCGTGTCACTAACTGCAAATCATCCTGATCAGAACGGGCTTTTGATTGTTCGCGGCCCAGGCTTTCTCGCACAATGACGGTCAGGTGTGCTACCTCTCCAGCTACCTGAGCACGAATTTCTAACTCGAAGCTAGAATCAGGGTGATACGCAGCGGCGCTGTAGAGTAACATGGCCAGAATTTGCCAGAGTCCTCCCTGATCGCCCTGCAAACGTTCGGGCAGTACTGAAGCGAATTGAATGGCTAGTGGCTGCCCTAACTGCTCCCGAAAATTAATTCCCAGTTGCTGCACTAAAGCTGCAGGAGAAAAATGAGAAGCCTCTACCAGGGCAGTTGCCGGCGCATAGCTTTGCCATTCTGCCATCGCACTTTGGAGATGTTGCAAGAGCTGAGAAAGATGCTGTATATAATATTGTGTTGCATTGGCCGCCTGTAGGGTCACTTCGGGCCGAAAGCCATCCAGCATGTTTACCGGTGATTGCAAGGCTCGGCGTAAGTGATTGAAATATGCAATCTGCAGGTGATTAAAATTTTCCAGAACGAGATTGAAACCATCATTTAAATCTCGCCGCGACCGCATCTGGCGCTGGCGCAATTCTAGCATCTCTCGATGTATTTCGAGCTCATTGCGACGCTGTTGGTAATGCTGTAAATCTTCGTAGAGCGCAGTATAATCGAATATTCGCCAGAGTAAAAACGCCCCTTCCCGCAGTTGAATCCGCCGAAAAGAGAAATCATAGATACCCGGCAACTGATGATGAGGAATGGTAATTTTTTGAAAATGAATTTCGGCAGTATCTACCTGTAATGACTTGACCTGTTGAAAAATGCTTTCCAAAAAAGGAAACCAATCCGTCACGGGTCTCTGAGGTAAATGTTGAGTGGCAACGATTGAGTCGCAGCTCGCGAGTAGTTGTGCCCGATCATCGAGCAAAAAAAACTGGCTGAACTTCGATAAATGACGAATACCAGTTTTCTCATTCTGCTGCATCAATCAATTCTCTTCCAAGTTCACGAAATAGCTCTTGCACATTCTCTCCTGTTTTAGCACTGGTAATGACATCCCAAGGCCGTTGAATTTCGGCTGCGACCTCATTGATTTTCTCTTCATCTACTAAGTCTGATTTATTAGCCACCACCTTAATAATGCTATTCGGATCGCCAATCTCCTGGAGATATTTAATCTCGTTTGCAATATTCTTATAGGTTGAAGGTCGGGTCAAATCAAAGACGAAAACGATACCACTTGCTCCTAGAAAATACGAATTGGGCACTTTATCCTGCGATACCTCCCCGGCAATATCCCAAATGAGCAAGGATAATTCTTTGCCATCAATTTCAATCACCTTTTTATTCACTTTCACCCCAATCGTCGTTAGATACTTGTCGTCAAATCGATTGTAGATAAACTGGTTAAAAAGAGAGGTTTTTCCTACACCAAAACTTCCAGTGAGAATAATTTTCTTGCTAATCATGCTATAATTCAAGTCTTATCTGTAAAGAACCAATGTTCTAATTTTTGTGAAAATCCAGTACGTACCGTATCGGTCACCTCACTGGGCAGTTGCAAAACTTCTTCCTCTGCGAATCGCAATAAGCGACTGGCTAATTGATCTTTTTCCTTGGCGGATACCGAGCCGCTGATGGCTACCGCCAGATAATAGGCCGGAAAATTCTGAATAAAGATTTTGTAATTCTCGTACTCAATCGAAGCCAACTCTTCTTGCTCGCGACGGAAGGCATCCTCAACAAAAGCCTTGATAGCCGTAAACATCCCCGCCACCGCATCCTGATCCATCGTTTGCTGCTGAGAGGCTATTCCCAACAATAATCCGCTATCGCGCTGGATCAGATACACCTCTTCAATGTGCATCGGATCTGCCTCACTCAGAATTTCTTCGCTGGATTTTCGGCGTCGAAAAATACCAAAAATCCCCTGCCGAGAAAATGTTTTTTTGATTTGCCGATCGATATTCTCTTTCAGCATTTGAAACTGGTGGGTGATATACTTGCGAATCATCCGCCCGAGTACGGGATAAATGACGTTGAGAATCTCATCCTGTGAATCCTTAAGCTTGACATCAATCTGACGATCGACTACTTCTCGGAATTCCTTGGGGAAATTCTGGCGTAGAAATTCAAGATGCTCTTCCACAATAGGAGAAACCCGCTCCGAGAGGGCCTCGCGATTTTCGAGGATTTGCTCGATGCGTTGTAGCGCCTCACGGTCCTCACTTAGGAGGATTTCGCGTAAGCGATCCAATGGCTGGTGGCTATCCACTTGTGGTTTAGAATCCCGCATAGTTCCTGATACTGCTTACTCGCCAATCAGTTGCTTGCTCACTTTTTCCAGCATCTTGCCCAAACGTTGTTTGTCTTCTTTACTCACCTTATCCAACTTAGTGCTCAATTTATTGAAGCTGGCTTCTAGTGCATTTTCCAGTTGGGTAAACTGTTGATTGACATTGCGCTCTAAATTGCTCAGGCTGTTCTCTCCCTGATCACTCGCTTGCTGAATCTTATCGTTCAGCTCAGCTTCTAAATTAGTGATCCGATCGGTGAGTTCCGTTAACTGTTGATTAAAGGCGGCAATCTGCTCACCCATGAGGATATTCCGAATTGTATTGATTTCCCCGAGTTCCATATTCCCGTTATTTTGTTTTTTAGTCTCTTTTTTAGCCATCAGGTAGCTGTTTTTTGATTATGTTCGAAAATAGCTGTTTTGAACCGAAGCCCACAGGTCGTTTTTGTGGTTTATTTTCGAATGAAGCGGCCGCGAAGGATTTCATTTTGAGTAAAATCGATACCTTTAAAAAATACTCAAATTACTCATGAAAGTTGCATTTTTCTGTCCGCAAGTTAGTCCGCGTTTGCGGTACGTGCTCGACTTCCTGTCAGCGAGCTGGGGCAGTAAGATAATAATTTGTGAACAGCCTGCCGCATTTCAAAGCATCGAGCTGCCAGCAATTAACTACAGCTCCTCCCCTATTCGGAATCAGGAATTGCATATTATCCCCAATGACCTGTTATTTCAAGCCGGGATTAAAGCGGTAGAACCTACTATTCGTGTTCATAATCAGCAGCTTTTATTTTTTGCTGATGAGCACGAAAAAAGTGCGTTACCTTTTGATCCTTTGGCGGCCATCTTTTTCGTATTGAGTCGCTACGAGGAATATCTCGACTTCAAGGCCGATGCCCACGGTCGCTTTCCGGCTACCGCTAGCCTACAGTATCAGCACGATGCACTAGCGGTACCCGTGGTGGACCAATGGGCACAACTACTGGCCGAAGCCCTACAGCAGAAATTTCCGGCTTTCAAAGCCCAACGCCCTGCTTTCCAATTTCAACCGACTTATGATATTGATTACGCCTGGGCATTTCGCTACAAAGGCTTTTTGCGCAGCCTCGGTGGCTATGCCCGTAATCTACTGCAAGCGAATTGGTCCGAAATGCGGCAGCGCCTAGCCGTGCAATCGGGCCGGCAGGTTGATCCTTTTTATACTTTCGACTTACTGGACCAATGGCATGATACCTTTAATATAAAACCCATCTATTTCTTTTTGCTTGGCGATTACGGCGAATTTGATAAAAACATTCCTCATCAGCACCCGCGTTTTCAATCTCTCATCCGACAATTATCCAATCGCTATGCATTAGGCATTCACCCCTCTTACGCTTCGAATCAGCATGCACAGCAGATTCAGGTTGAAAAAGCACGCTTAGAGGCCATTATCAACAAACCCACAAAACAAAGTCGTCAACATTTCCTCAAACTAACCTTTCCCCAAACGTATCGACGACTCATCGATGCAGGCCTTACCGACGACTATTCGATGGGGTATGCGGATGCTATTGGCTTCCGGGCCGGTACTTCACAATCTTTCCCTTGGTATGATCTCGAAAAAGATAGGACCACTGATCTGCAGATTCACCCCTTTCAAGTGATGGACGTGACGCTCCAGCAATACCTCGCTTTAACTCCAGAAACAGCCCTTGAGCTCGCCATCCAAATCGCGGAACAAGTCCGTACCCACGGTGGCACCTTTTGCACCTTATGGCATAATAGCTCTTTTACAGATACCGGAGAATGGAAAGCTTGGCGCAGCATGTATCAATTTTTGCTGGAACATCTCTCGTAATCGGAAACCATTACCTCAATCCTTATCCATTCCTACCTGCGTAATATTATTTCGTGAGTTCTCACCGAGCAATTTGCGTCATGTATATATTTTCTTAGATTTGGAGGTGAGATTAAAGACAAAGGTGCATGATTTTCAACTTAAGCGAACAAAATACGATTGCCAACCAGTTTTTGGCAGAGATTAGAGATGTAAAGATTCAGCAGGATCGCCTGCGCTTTCGGCGCAATATGGAGCGAATTGGTGAAATCATGGCGTATGAAATCAGCCGAACCATCACCTGTGAAGATCGATCCGTGGAGACGCCGCTTGGCATTGCCAAAGTACGTACCCCCAAGGCCTCGGTCGTATTGGGTACTATCTTGCGAGCGGGCTTGCCCCTCCATCAAGGCATGCTGAACTATTTTGATGGAGCGGACAATGCTTTCATCTCAGCGTATCGGATGCATCATAAAGGTGGTACTTTTGAAATTAAGCTAGAGTATATTTCTTGTCCTAGCCTCGAAGGTAAAACCGTCATTCTTTGTGATCCGATGCTGGCGACCGGTGCTTCTATGGACTTAGCGATCAAGGCGCTGCTCGAATACGGTCGCCCCGAATCCCTGCATATCGTCACTGCAATTGCCTCAACTTATGGTGTCAATTATATCCGTCGCTTACATCCTAATGCACATCTTTGGATTGGTGCACAAGATGAAGAGCTTACCGCACGTTCTTATATCGTGCCGGGTCTGGGAGATGCCGGCGATCTTGCCTTTGGTGGAAAAATGCAGGAGTAAGAAGCCGTTATGATTTTGTTTTTTACATTTGCGAACGCGAAAACCTAAACGCCCTCCAGAATAACTATGAGTCCGGGATTAATACTAGGGATTATTGCCGTTTATTTTGCAATCCTCATGCTGGTATCCTTCCTAACCGGGAAAGATGCCAACAATGAGAACTTCTTCCTTGCCGGTCGAAAGTCCCCTTGGTATTTAGTGGCTTTTGGAATGATCGGGGCCACACTTTCCGGGGTAACCTTTATCTCTGTGCCCGGCTGGGTTGGTACTGACAATGGGGCCGGCGCCCTGAAGGAGTTCTCTTACATGCAGATGGTACTGGGCTACTTGGCCGGTTATCTCGTGATTGCGACCGTGCTGATGCCGATGTACTACCGGCTCAACTTGACCTCGATTTATACCTACTTGGAACAGCGTTTCGGGCGAGTCTCTTATAAAACGGGAGCAGGCTTTTTCTTACTCTCCCGTACGATTGGAGCCGCATTT
>JANQQI010000061.1 GCA_028285085.1 Saprospiraceae bacterium
ATTCGTGACAGCCACTTGCTCATTTGCCGGATACGATGAACCTTCTATTGTAACGGCCGGAGAAAAAGCATTTGTTAAAGAAACGGGCGGCGTTATTGGCCTATTCACAACGGTTCGCGCAGTATATTCTTTCCAGAATGATCGCTTAACGAATGCAGTTTTCGATACCATTTTCCAGGAAGTCAATCAAGATGTACTGCCGATCGGTGAGATCTTACGTCGGGCAAAGAATTCAAACGCCGCCGATACGATGGATGTCAACTCTCGTAAATTCACCTTACTAGGTGATCCTACCCTGCAATTGGCTATTCCTGAACATAATGTCGTCACGACCAAAATCAATACAACAGAGGTAAGTAGTGGCGCCATCGATACCATTCAGGCACTGGATCGTGTCACCATTACCGGTGAAATTCATGACCGAAATGGCACCTTGCTTTCGGATTTTAACGGTCGGGTGTATCCTACGATTTACGATAAGGAGATCATCGTTTCTACGCTGGCGCAAGACCCGGAAAGCTCCGTCAAAGATTTCAAGATCCAGCGTAGTGCGCTGTTTAAGGGACAGGCTAGTGTCACTAATGGTAGGTTTGAATTCACCTTTGTCGTGCCGAAAGATATCAACTACGAATACGGCAACGGAAAGATCAGTTATTACGCCGAAAATGGAACGACCGATGCACGGGGCTTCTTCGAAGGCTTTGTGATTGGCGGGACAAATCCCGAGGGGATTAACGACGATCAAGGACCTCTGGTTGAAGTATTTATGAATTCCGAAGATTTCGTTTTTGGTGGTCTGACCAGCCCTAATCCGACCCTTTTGGCCAAGCTCTCTGACGATAATGGCATAAATGTGGTAGGCAATAGCATTGGTCATGATTTGACCGGAGTGTTAGATCAGAATACTCAGAACACCTATATTTTGAACGATTTCTACGAATCGGAGTTAGATGATTATACAAAAGGTGAAGTGCGGTTCCCTTTATTCGAATTGGAAGAAGGGGTTCACCGCATTACCGTGAAGGCCTGGGATGTTGCTAATAATTCCGGCGAAGGCTCAACCGAATTCCTCGTCGCCTCCGATGCAGAGATTGCTCTGGACTATGTGTTGAACTATCCAAATCCATTTACCACCAACACTAATTTCCAATTCGAGCATAATCTGCAAAACCAGAATTTGGACGTTCAAATCCAAATTTTCACGGTGAGTGGCAGATTGGTCAAAACCATTGAACAGCAAGTGTATACGGATGGTCGAAGAGTATCAGGCATCAACTGGGATGGAACAGACGACTACGGTGATCGATTAGGCAAAGGGGTCTACCTCTATCAAGTAAAATTGAGAGCTGAAGACCAGCGTAAAACCGAGAGTGACTACGAGAAGTTGGTGATTTTGAAATAGTTTTTAAAATCTTGCCTGCGATCATTTGCAAATGGAAGGAAGTAGATTGTGGTGTAAAAGAGGTTGGTTTATGATCGAAATAAAAATATGTGTTTTAAGGTGCAAAGCCTGCACAATATCTTCCTTAACAAATCATTATATTTGCAGGAATTTTTTTGAAAACAGAACATCTAAGAAGATATTATGAAAAGATCAACAACGACTGCTATTATTATTGCTGTGTTGTGTGGTATGTCGAGCTTACTCCAAGCTCAATGTATTGAAAGTCCCCCTGGCAGTGGAAACTACGTAACATTAAACAACGAACCATGTCCGAATACGATCGTCACGGCGGTTCCTTTCCTGCGTATTACGCCCGATGCCCGCGGTGGCGCTATGGGGGATGCCGGATTGGCCACCTCTGCCGACGCCAACTCGATGCACTACAATGCCTCTAAGCTGGCCTTCGTCGATCAGGATCTCAGTGTTTCAGCAACTTACACGCCTTGGCTACGTGCCTTGGGCCTCCAGGATGTCTACCTGGCTTATCTATCTGGTTATAAGCAAATCGACGAAAATCAAACTGTAGGCGCGAGTTTACGTTATTTCTCGCTCGGTTCTATTTCTTTTACCGATGAGTTAGGTCAACCACTCGGTACTGGTCGCCCCAACGAATTTGAATTCAGTGTTGCCTACGCCCGAAAGCTTTCCGAAAAGCTCTCTATCGCCGTAGCGCCTAAATTCATCTTCTCGAATCTGGCTGCTGGCCAAAGCTTAGGAGATGTTGAAATTTCTCCAGGTATCGCCGGTGCGGCAGATTTCTCTATCACGTATAAGACCCCAGTGAAAATGGCTAGCGGTGAGTCTATGTTAACGCTAGCAGCAGCCATTTCTAACCTGGGTAGTAAAATCTCCTATACGAGATCCGTTAATCGCGACTTTATCCCAACTAACTTGGGTATTGGTGCCGCTTGGGATTTCAATATCGATGATTTCAACACCTTTACCATTACTGCGGATATCAACAAATTGCTCGTACCAACGCCTCGCTTTAGCAATGATCCAGAATATGACACGGATGCCAACGGTATCCCGGATTACAAAGAGCAGTCTATGTTCTCTGGTTTGCTAAGTTCTTTTGGCGATGCACCGGGCGGTTTTTCTGAGGAAATTCGCGAGCTCATGTACTCTTTTGGTGCAGAGTATTGGTACGATAAGCAGTTTGCTGTTCGTGCGGGTTATTTCACCGAGCACCCCACAAAAGGTAATCGCCGCTTCATTACTCTAGGTCTAGGATTGAAGTACAATGTCTTTGGACTTAACTTCTCTTACCTGGTACCAACGAGTAATCAGCGTAACCCACTGGATAACACTTTACGCTTCTCGCTCTTGTTTGACTTCGCCGCCTTCGATGTAGAAGACGATGAGGGCTAAGCCTATTGTTCATACTTAATAATCAAAAACGCCATTTCGGGAATCCGAAATGGCGTTTTTGATTTGATCTCAGTATTAATATCAACTAACGCGTAATTGCCTTTGACAACTTGGCGCCTTGCGCATCCTCTAGTTGTATCCAATAAACGCCAGCGGACCAATGCCCGCATTCAATCCTTGTTGTCGTCCCTTGCAGATATCGCCCGGAAATCATCAAGCGCCCCTGCTCATCATATGCTTGCCAACTCAGATTCTTATCCGCTTGTAAAAATAACGTCTCAGTAGCCGGATTGGGGTAAAGCTGGACCTGAGCCGTAAATTCTAAATCTTCCACACGCGTCGTTTCATCAATCCAGTCTTCGATGGAAAACGCCAATAACTTTTGCGGTAGCGTCAATGTTTGGCTGACTTCAAAAGCTTCGGAGCAGATCAAGCCATTTCGGCCTTCTTGAAAGGTGATACCTTCGGTCTGACTATTGGTCAAACCATTGCCTAGTTCAATACGACGCTTGTTACCGGAAAAAAACTGAGCACCCTGAAAATCAAAGAGCAGCCACATAAAGTTAAGTCCGGTAGCCGTATAACCTAGCAATACCAGTTCTCCACTATCGGAGATGTCCGCACTGGTAATCAATCCCTGGACATCATAGCTCTCCCGCAGTCGTGCTGTATGGTCGCCTGGCTCTGCGGTGAGGACATAATGCCGGGTGCGTTCATCCACCCAGTTTTTGGTAAATAAATGCAGACTATCATTATAGTACACCATCGCTTCACAATCAAAATCGTGGTTATTGGGCTGTTCGCTAAAATCAGTTTGATCCTCGAATGTAAAGGTGATCTTATCCGCTTCGAGTAAAACAACATCTAGTTCTGTCTTAGCAATCCGATAGATGGTCAGGTCCGTACGATTGCCAATATTATTACCAAAGTCGCCGAGAAAAAGATAATCTGCATTTTCGGTGAGGTCTTCCCAATCAACATTATCTCCATTTTCGAGCAGATGGTTGAAAGCAATTAGGCCAGTCCCGGGGTCGATCCGGTAGATTTGTTCAGCATTGCCAGCATCGTTATGGATGTAAAGCTCGTCATCGATCCATTGAATGCCCGAGCACTCCTTGAGCACTGCCGGTAACTCAGCAATGAGTTGAAGGCTATAATTAGTCGGATCGTACACACAGGAGCCATCGTTGGCGGTAGCCGTATTATCGTAATTACTGGCCTGAGGATCGGTACAACCAGGCTGGGCATTTCCGAGGGCCGGCAGGCCAATAAGCAGACCACCCAGTAGCAGTAATTTGTACCATTGGAAAAAGTATTGATGCCGCATTATGAGAAAGTGATTCTTTGACAAAACTTGTTGATGTAAGTTCTGTAAAAGAAGGAGAAAAGAAAAAAAACACTGCAAACCTATAAGCCGGATTCTGTCAATTGGTACGAAAATCACACCAAAAGCTCTATCATTTATCTAGCGGCAGGTTTACACCTGCCGTCTATCTGCCTACCCCTCCCGACTTTCCTCCGAAGAGAAAAACTAAGCGAGCAACTTAGCTCCAAGGGAATCGAGATGTACGTGGCATTTCAACCCACAAGGTTTATCCACCCAATTAGTTACCTGATCAGGTCGTGCGCTCTTACCGCACGTTTTCACCCTTACCTCGAGCTCGCTCGAGGCGGTTATTTTCTGCGACACTCTCTGTCATTATCGCCGAAGCGATAGCGCCCATCCGTTAGATGGTGTGGTGCTCTACGTTGTCCGGACTTTCCTCATCTATTCCACCGAACAAGCCGGTAGATAGCCGCGATAGAGCGGTTTGCAGTGTATTTTTGTTTGTGAATTTTAATCTAATACACTTTGTAATAAATTACTCATCCTTTTGAAGTCATCTTTTTGATTGATACGTCGTTACTTACTCGCCTTCGTAGCTTTGGCTACGAGACTTCGCCGCGCCTCGTCTGCATCAAAAATTTGCTGGTTCAAAACAATCATTTTTTTAATACACAGTGCACTAGCGAGCTAAAGTAAGAATTTGGATTAAAATTTGTGGTCATTTTAGAAAAATCATTAATATTTTTGAAATAGGAAAGCCATTCTAACGTTTTCCTCCAAATACCATGACCAAGCGACAAATCTATCTTCTTTCCACCATGGCGATTCTTTTCGTCAGTGCACTGGCCTACGACCTCTATACCAGTCGAGACCTTAAAATTGATGATTACGCGACTCAGATCAACGAGCATTTGCGTTTAATGGAACAAGAAGTCGCTGACGTATTTGAGAATAAGTCTTTTTTCGAACGTCAGCTCAGTTCAGCCAATGCCTCTTTTACCGATGAGGATAATGCTTATCTCGAATCACTTAATTCCAAGCCTTATACCCTGCTATTACATCAGAAGGATTCGCTCATTTTGTGGAGCAATTCACAAGTATTGCTTCCTTCGGATACCATTATGCACAAAGCCCCCGAAAGACAATCGCGATTGCTGCTCTTATCGAATGGGTATTATGAACATTTATGGCAAACGATGCGCTCTCGTGACCTAGGCGAATATACACTTAGCGCTCTGATCCCGATTAAATATCAATACAACATCCAAAGTGGCTATCTGGAGAATAGTTTTGCCGCTGATCCACATATCCCTGAAATGCTCAAAGTGGAGGCCGAAGCTGATGGGCCCGTCATCAATGACTTTCAGGGCATACCACTGGCCTACTTATCACATGATACAAAAGTAGTGGACCTCAACCGCCTAAAAATCAGTTTGATCCTCTACTTATTAGCCTTCCTCATTCTCGGGGTATTCCTCAATGGATTAGCCCAGAGCATGGTTCAGCAAGGTAAGCCCTGGCAGGGTGCAGCGTTTCTAATCATTACCTTTTTCGGTTTACGCCTGCTGAGTTTGATGTTTGACTTTAGCGGACACTTCGCGGATTTACCGCTCTTTACGAAAAATTTTGGCACCGGCCTAAGTTCGTCGCTGGGTGATCTACTGATCAATATCATTTTGCTCTTGTGGATCATGGCTTTTTTTCATAAGGAATTCCCAGTGCATTCCTACAGTCATTTGTCATTTCCGACTAAGGTAGGCGTGACGGTATTGAACTACGTCGCCATTTTATCGGCCATTCTGATTCTGACCTGGGTCTTTAAAAATCTAGTGTTCAATACTGGGCTGACCTTCGATTTTGATAATGTCTTTAGTCTCGATGGGCATAGTCTGCTCGCTATTTTAGGGGTCATCCTTTTGCTCATTGCCTTATTCCTGTTTAGCCACCGGATGATGATGACCATTTCGCGGATTGGTCTGTCCATTAACCAACGACTCGGAGGCCTGGCGTTGGCGACCGTCATTACACTGCCGGTCCTGCTTTCTGTAGACTTCATCATTGACTCGGTCTACTTGCTACTGATCGCTTTTGTCTTCATTTTGATCTTCGATCAGTTTATCGATCGCCGTCAAGTCAACTTCACCTGGTTACTCATTTGGTTGGTTATCTTATCAGCATTTCCATCGATCCTGCTCTTCCGTTACAATGCCTTCAAGGATCAAACCATCCGACACGCCTACGCAAAGGATCTGGCTGAAACGAAAGATCAATACGCCGAAAATGCGCTTTATGATATCTACCAACGTATCCAACGTGATCCCAAACTACAAAAAGCGCTCTTGTCTCCTAATGATCTGAATCATAATAAGATCAGTACGGTCATTGATGATATTTATACCGAGGACAGTTATTTATTTTACAACTATCAATATCAATTTTCGGCGTACAACGCTCGTAAGGCCTCTCTTTTTCAGGAGCAAACTAAGGATTGGGATACTTTCGAATTTCAATACGGGGATGCTTCTTCTCAAACCAGATACGAGAATATTCGGTATTGGAATAACCAAAAAGGTCGAGCATCTTATCTGGTACAAATGGATTTTCCGGTACAAGATAGTAGTCAACAACTGAATACCCTTGTACTTGAATTCCAACGACAACGCCGGGAGCAATCCAAGGTTTTCACCGAACTGCTAGTCGATAAGCCCTATAAGAATCTCACTAAGCTCGCGAAATACGATTATGCGGTCTATAAGGATAATGTTCAGATCGATGCACGTGGCAATGTCTATGGCAATCGTCTGAACACAGATGATCTTCCTCCGTCGGGTGAATTTAAAGAATTGATGTTCAGCAATCGCTCGGAATTAATTTACAATGCATCTAATAATACTGTGGTCATTATTGGCAAAGAGACAGAAGAATATCTGAAAAAAGCGATTTCTCTCTTTTCCTTCATCTTTACAATGCTGATTGGCTTTGTTGTTCTTTTTGCAGTGATCAATTACTTCGTAAAAATCCTACCGGACTCGCTCAACTTCTTCTATCCACCTAAGCCCTCTTTGAAAGTTCGGGTACAATATTCGGTGATCGCTCTGATCGTCGTTTCGTTTATTTTTATTGGATTTGTTACCGTTTGGTTTTTCCGAACCTCCTCGCACGAGTACCACGAAAATCGTCTGGAGCGTAAGACCAGTTCGGTCAAAACGGATGCCCAACATGAATTAAGTCTGTTGGCGAGCCAGATGGATTCTTTGAATAGTGATGATTTGGTGCAAAAGATCGATTTGCAGGCCTTGGACATTGTAGATCCCCTGTCTAAAGTCCACCGGATGGACGTTAACTTATTCGATTTAGCAGGTAATCTGGTGACCTCTTCAGAGAATGACATTTTTGAAAAAGGTATTATTTCTAATAAAATGGCGGCGCCGGCTTTGCTGTCGATCAATCGGCAAGGACGTCCTGAGTATGTCCAGGAAAGTGCACGTATTGGTAATTTGACGTACAAAGCCGCCTACATTCCGCTCAAGGTACGTGAAACCACCATTGGTTACCTTGGCCTCCCCTACTATTCGCGTCAAAGTAAGCTGCGCAGTGATGTAACCGTCTTCATGAGTACATTGATGAACGTTTATGTTTTTCTATTGCTCATTGCGGGGGCCTTTGCCATCTTCGTTGCGGAATCGATTACGAGGCCAATCGCCGCTATCGGAGACAAACTCAAGCAGCTCAAACTCGGTAAAGATAACGAGCCGCTACAATGGCAAAACTCACAGGATGAAATTGGTACGCTCATCGCTGAATATAACCGCATGATCGCTAAATTAGCCGAAAGTGCCCAGCGACTCGCCCAGTCCGAGCGTGAAGGGGCTTGGCGCGAAATGGCGAAGCAGGTGGCGCATGAGATTAAGAATCCGCTCACGCCGATGAAGCTGAGTATTCAATACCTACAGCATGCTTTCCGCTCCAATTCACAAGATATTGAACCTCTGCTCAAGCGCGTTTCCAGTACCTTGATCGAGCAGATCGATAACTTGGCGCAGATCGCTTCGGAGTTCTCGAACTTTGCGAAGATGCCCCGCGCCGAGAACCAGAAAATCAACCTCAATGCGCTGGTCACCTCGGTTTATGACTTGTTTAGCGATGGTGAAAAGATGGATATTTCGCTGCATCTCCCGGTAGAAGAGCTCAATGTCTACGCTGATAAAAGTCACATGATGCGCGTATTGACCAATTTGGTTAAAAACGCCCAGCAAGCGATTCCGGACGATCGCGAGGGCAAAATTGAGATTTCGCTTTTCCACGATCACGAAAAAGCAACAATCAAAGTCAAAGACAACGGTAGTGGTATCCCGGACGATAAACGCGATAAGGTGTTTGTACCGAATTTCACAACCAAAAGCTCCGGTACAGGGTTAGGTCTGGCGATTTCGCGCAATATTATCGAGTCGATTAACGGAGATATATACTTCAAGACGCAAGTCGGCGTAGGCACCGAATTTTTCGTGGAACTACCAATCGTCAAAGTAGACGAACTGGAAGAAGTCGAGCATTAATCTATACCAAGAGTGGCCCAAATCGCTGATTAAAACCTGCAATACCTTGCAGCCCTCCCGTATGCACGGCCATGATGGTAGTGCCTCTCGCAAAGTAACCTTGCTGAATTAAGGTAAAGATTCCGTACATCATCTTACCAGTATAAATCGGGTCAAGCGGAATGCCATGCGCTTGTTTAAACGCATTGATAAATTGGATCAGCTCCTCGTTGAAGCGGGCATAGCCACCAAAATGAAAATCATGCTGGATAGACCAATCAGAAGAGGCGCCATCAGGTAGTAGTTGAGCGACTTCTTGATCCAGAAAATTGCCTTTTAAGGCGGCGAAGCCCAGCGCTTGCTCTCCTGTTCTAAGGCCAGTGATCATACCCGCTAAGGTCCCGCCGGTGCCACAGCAAACACACCAATAGTCCACCGGTTCCTTCCAGTCAGAGTCCGTTATAATTTCACGAGTGCCGTGCAAAGCTAAAGCATTGGTACCACCTTCCGGCAAGAGATAGTAATCCGCAAGATCAAGAGATAAGTGTGCCAAGCGCGCTTCGGGATCACGGAACAAGCTACGACTGATGAAGCGCAACGCCATACCATCCCGGACCGCTTGCGCAAGCGTGGGATTGAGCGGTTCAGTGGCTTCGCCACGCACCACCCCCAAGGTCTGAAAACCAAAGCGACGGCCCGCCGCGGCGGTGGCAGCCAGGTGGTTCGAATAAGCGCCACCGAAGGTGAGCAAATGCTTTTTCCCGGCCTCCCGCGCCGCAAGAAGGTTGTACTTCAATTTTCGCCATTTATTGCCCGAAATCTCAGAGTCAAGTTGATCTTCTCGCTGGATGAGCAGGCGAACGCCAGCCGCTTCCGTCCAATCGGTAATTAGCTCTTCGACCGGGGTGATAATAGTCTGAGACAGCTTATCCAGCATTTTTTGCATGATTTGACCAATTTATTAATGCCAAACATCCAATTCTTATTTAAAAATAACGTTTCATAATAAAAAAATTAATATTTATTGTTTTTGCCCGCAAATGGCATTATAATTGTAATGTATAATAAAAAATAATTATATTATTTCCCGCTCCCCAATTCATAACCTCACATAACCTCCAAAAGAACAAATCGGCTAGTAAATAGCCTGTCACAAATTTATGGTTTCGCCATGAATTGCTCAGCGAGATCATAACAATTTTAAGGAACACACATAATTCTGGAACACTAAAGAAAGACGTGAGATGAAGAAGGAAAAACTCAAATTAAGCACACTAAAGGTTAAGAGCTTCACCACTTCTACTAAGACAGAAGTCCAAAAGAAAGCACGCAACAACGATGGTGGCTATACCTGGGTAGGTTAAGCACCGTATGATCTGAGATTGTATTAAGTTTAGATTTTAGCAAATCGTAGAAGATTGGTCAAGAGTTAGTTATCGTTTTCGTTTCGAATTTTGCCCAATTGGACAATTTGTATAAGTAAGAAATTAAGATTGCAGAGAAGAGCCTTTCCAAATTGGAAAGGCTCTTCTCTTTTTGTAAACTTGCAGCATCGTTCACCAAAGCTGTACCATGATACAAAGCTGGTCCAAACAAGTCGGTGCTGAAGAAGTGGTTAATACCGTCACTCATGCGCTGGGCATTGCACTTACTCTGGCCTTCAGTCCAATGCTGTTGAAACTCGCCCAGCAAAACGGGACCAGCCTCCAAGTTTTTGGTTTAGTTTTATTCTGCTTGTCTCTTTTAGCCGTTTATACTGCTTCGACGATTTATCACTATGTACATCACCCTGATCGTAAAAACCAGCTTAAAAAGGTTGATCATATTTGTATTTACTTCCTGATTGGAGGTACCCATACCCCCTTTGTGCTACGCTATCTGGATCACAGCTACGGTTATGGATATCTAGCTATTCTTTGGGGATTGATTCTCTTAGGTTGTTTGTATAAGATATTCATGATCGATCGCTACCCACGCTTTTCTTTATTCTTTTACATCTTTCTTGGTTGGATGGCCGTTTTCATTATCCCATTCATGTACGATCTGATGCCTAGGGCTTGCTTTTATTGGATTATGATCGGAGGAATATCTTATACTTTAGGAACCGTATTTTATGCTTGGGAAAAGCTGCCTTTTCATCACGGTATCTGGCATTTATTTGTGATTGGTGGGAGTGCAGGACACTTCGTCGCCATGGTATACGCCTATCAAAGCTGATACGTTCCCTAGATTTGGCTGGTTGAAAATGACAGTAAGTCTTGCATTCATACAACCGGTCAACGACAATTACAGAAAGTCCATACATTTAGAAATAACATTCTTCCTCTACTATTTGACGCGTATAGCGTCTCCCGAGCTGAAATGCATCTTTATCAATAACTCTCTCCCTGCATTTCAGCTTTTTTATTGGGAAAACCCGCTACTCAAAAAAGAAAGGGATGTGCTCCAAGGCAACATCCCTATTCCTATGCTATTGCTTCCGGCTTATTCTTAAAGACTTGTTTGGGATTCATCAATTCTGGCCTTTGTTTACTTAAAGGACCAATCCCGAACAAGCTCTATTATATTATACTTACCACCCCCAGGAAATACCAAAGCGGAATTTTAACTCTGCAAAGGGGGTAGACAGATCACTGTCCGATAATCCGTTAATGTCAGTATTCGTGATAAATCGATAACCACCTTCTAAACTGACACGAAACCAACGGAAAATATTTACTTCAGCACCTAACGCTGGTTGTAAAACGAATACGCCATCATCATCTTCACCTTCCAACTCTACGGTTCCTCCTCCCGTTAAGAGGGACAATTTGGGATGCACTATCTTATTTGAATTAAAGTTGTAACCCAAGACCAGTCCACGATAGATCAAATCAAAGTCCTGATCGGGAAACTCTTCCAATTCTAAATCATCACTCAAATGGGCCGCACCGTAACCAATAAAGATGGCATTGTTGAATTCAAGTCCACCAAAACCACCGCGAAAGGTGGCGTAATCATCTCCAAACTTTGATATGCCTATCGAAGGACCGCCCCAAAGTCCCGTTAATTTCAGACCGCTGTAGCCAAAAACAGTTTCATCACGTTGTGCTAGCAAAGCAGTAAATAGGAGGAACAAGCCGAAGACAAGCAGTATCAGTCGTTTCATTAGGTTTTCTTTTGTATTCCAATTAATTTCTGAATTAGAGACAGCCCAAAAAAATAAGGGTTGCGCCTTACAAATACTAAAAAAGGCAAAACCGTAGTGGCTTTGCCTTTTTTAACACTTTTTAACAAGTGGACTTAAGGTCGCATGACCATCAGCCGTTTCGTCGTAATGGTTTTCCCATTCTCGTTGACGAGGCTATATAAATAAGTTCCTTTTCTAAAATTGCTAAGATCAATCTTTTCGGTGCGATTCCCACTGACGCGGTATTGCTTTTCCCAAATCACAACACCCAAAATGTTGTAGACTTTCAGAGTATATTGGCCAGAATCAAGATTTAAGAAGTTAAACCGTACTTCATCAATGGCTGGATTAGGATTAGCGACTAAATCTGGGCGACCTCGATTGATATAAGTTGTATTGGTCGATAGATCGACGTATTTGTATTCCACTAAAAGCACCTGATCGTTGTCTTCATTATCAACGGTCACCAAGGCAATCGGCTCTTTCTCTTCATCATTCCAAAAGGTGTAAGTCGTAACGGTATCTTTTCCTACAAAATCAAAAAATGGCACTGCACTCGTTACATCTATCCAACTAGAAATCGGGCCAATAGAAACCTTGATTTCCAGGCGCGTATCCCGTTCTTCGACAATTTTCTCTCGTAAAATATCGTAAGTGCCTCCTGGAATTTTCGCAGTTCCCCAACCATCGACAATACCATTGCGATCAATGGCGATACGTAGACGAATTGAATCCGGTGTCTCGTCTAGGCTATCTAGCACAGCTGCTGGCAGGTCATCCGAAGCGAATGACAACAAAATAGCGGATTCGTCAGAATAATTATCGATGAAGTTCAATGGTGCTCGGCGTTCTCTCAGCGTAGGATCTAACTTAACCGTAAGACTTAAACCAAGATTCGCAGGATCCGGCCCTTCGTAACCGACTAAGACCATCCCATCATCCATTAGATCATAATAAGTCTCTCCGGTTGGTCCAAGCGTAGAAAAAATATCCGCGGAAGGAAAAGCAGCAAAGTTAGTTCCTTCGGAAGCTGGACGATATACCCGCTCTGTTGCTACCCCCAGCAAATTGGTGAAGTCCCAGCTTTGGTCGGTAGTACCTCCTGCCGGGTTAATATCAATGCCATTAGGCGCCCCGTCTATCGCTGTGCGAAGTGTATCTCCCGCCTGTGGGAAGGTCGCATTAGTCACTGTGATCTGTGCCGATAAGGCAAAAGACAGGGTTAGGAAAAATATACCGAGTAGATGATTTTTCATAAATTGTGGTTTTCCAAATATGAGCAAAGGTATTTTGAACCACTAAAATTACAACTTTATACCCGGAAAGGAAACAGTTGGTTCGCGCTTTAAGATAATCTTTCTACAGTTATTAGAACGAAACTGCCGTTTCCTCCAAAGTATTTTGCCAAAATGCCAGTTGTTCATCTGACAAATTGTTCCCGCCAATCCAGAGTTTATCCAGCCGACGCAGTCTTGTGAGGCTCTCCGGCAATGTACTGATTTTGTTATTGATCAGCGAGAGCTGTTCGAGACGACGGAGGTCGCCGATGGCTTTAGGTATTTCACCAATGCCACAATTTTCCAGGGAGAGAATTTCGAGACGCCGTAATTGACAAATATCTACCAGCATTTGTTCCGGCGCCGCAAAGCGATTCCAATCAAGGATGAGCTTACGAAGCTTCGCCAGCGTGCTCAATTTTGGCAATTGTGTCAACAGATTATCCCCCAGGTTTAGGGATTCCAACTTGCCAAGCATGGTCAATTCATCGGGGACGCGCTCTAAAGAATTACCATTCAGGCTCAAATAACGGAGCTTTCGAAAGGACAGTACCGCTAATGGGAACTCAGCGAATGCATTATGGTCCAATCGCAAGCGCAACAAATGCTTGAACTGAATATCCGGGAATTGACTCAGTTTATTGTAATGCAGCTCAAGTTCTTCCAAAAATTGCATCCGTTTGAACGATAATGGAATCTCAGCAATGCGATTATTATTGAGATAC
Organism: Saprospiraceae bacterium; assembly: GCA_028285085.1. Taxonomy (GTDB): domain Bacteria; phylum Bacteroidota; class Bacteroidia; order Chitinophagales; family Saprospiraceae; genus JAHDHW01. The sequence goes on from JANQQI010000061.1 coordinate 13,849, forward strand.
AAACGAAGCAAATTGGGCGCCTGATCTGCTAAGTGCTGTGGAAAGGCGGTTAAATCATTATACTCCATGTTCAGTTCCACGAGCTTTCGCAGTTGTCCAAAATCAAAGTCATCGACTGATGAAATTTGATTCAGAGCCAGATTGAGTGATAGCAGATTCTGAAATTCAGCGACCTCAGCAGGAATCTCACTTAGCTTTTGCTCACTTAGGTCGAGATGATACACCCGCAATGGTTCGCGCAGCGCATCTTTTAGATCGGTAAAAACCTTGCCTCTCAGTTTATCAAAACTAGGATACTGAGCATGAATCACATTGAGACTAAAATGGAGGAGCACAAAAACGAGTAATGAGAGTCGCATAACTTATTTTTTTGTTTGAGCACTTGTTATAGAGTAAACCCAAAAAATAAGATAAGTGTTCTCTCCTTGAAACACGAACAAGAAGCAGCAAATAAGTCAGCATTCTAATCTGGGGGCTAGCCCGCAATCATTTCACGGGCTTGGGTCAGCGCAGCATCAATCCCACTAGCATCTTTTCCACCGGCTGTGGCAAAAAATGGCTGTCCACCACCACCACCGCGGATATGCTTGGCGAGTTCGCGCACCATATTCCCGGCGTGCAATCCGGCAGATTTTGTCAGGTTTTCACTTACCGTGACCATTAGCTGTGGTTTGCCTTTGATTTCCGCTCCGAAGACAATAACGGCCGCTTCCAATTCACGCTCCAGCTCATAAGCGAGCGTTTTGAGGGCTTTACTATCCTGCAAAGCCACTTTGGTGGCCAAGAATTGAATATCGTTAATCTTTTCTACGGCAGCCTTCAGCTCACTCTTTAAAGCCCCTGCTTGCGCCGCTTGAAGTTTTTCGATGGTTTTACGCAGTTCTCGATTTTCCTCTTGCAAAGCTTCCACTTGACGGGGTGTATCTTTTGGATTCTTGAACAAACTGCGGATAGCATTGAGCTCTTCCAGTTCCTTTTTCACAAAATCTTCCGCCTTCTTGGCTGTCACTGCCTCAATCCGTCTTACGCCAGCTGCCGTTCCGGTTTCCGATAAAATTTTAAATAACCCAATCTCACCCGTCGCCGGTACGTGCGTCCCTCCGCATAACTCACGAGAGAAGTCAGGGTCAAAGGTGATCATGCGTACGACTTCTCCGTATTTTTCGCCGAAAAGCATCATCGCTCCAGCGGCGCGTGCTTCTTCCAAAGGCATATTTCGATCTTCTCCGAGCGCTATGTTCTCACGGATTCTCTGATTGACAATTGCTTCTACTTTTTCGACTTCTTCTTCCGTCATGCGTTGAAAATGGGAAAAGTCAAAACGCAAGCGCTTATCGTCCACATCCTGCCCTTTTTGCACAGCGTGGGTGCCTAATACTTCGTGCAAAGCAGCGTGCATCAAGTGCACCGCAGAGTGATTCTTGGAAATCGATTCACGACGGGGCGCATTCACTTCTGCCCGGATGCTGGCACTCATATCCGTAGGGAAAGCTTTGACGATATGGATGATTAGGTCATTTTCTTTTTGTGTATCAATGACGGGCACTTTTTCCGATCCGATCAGGAGCAAGCCCGTGTCTCCGCGTTGTCCCCCGCTTTCGGCGTAGAAAGGCGTTTTATTCAGCACCACTTGATATTGCGGCTTGCCTTTGACGACGACGGTACGATATTTTACAATCTTAGCATCATTCGTGACTAAATCATCGTAGCCTACAAAATCTACTTGCGGGTCATCGATGAGCACGGTCCAATCACCAACTTCTTTTTGAGCATCCTCACGAGAGCGTTGCTTTTGCGCTTCCAAAGCTTTTTTAAAGCCTGCTTCATCGATCTTCCAGCCCTTTTCTTCTCCAATCAGGCGCGTCAGGTCATCCGGGAAGCCAAAAGTATCATAGAGTTCAAATACCGTCTGTCCGTCCAATACGCCATTTTCTGGCTGGAGGGATTCGATGCGTTTCAACCCATCGGCCAAAGTACGTAGGAAGTTCTTTTCTTCTTCCAGTACGACCTTACCGACAAACTCTACTTGCTGGTGTAATTCAGGAAACACATCCTTAAAGGTTTCTGCCAATAGTGGCACCAATTTATACAGCAAAGGATCTTTGACCTCCAGAAATGAGTAATAATAACGAACCGCTCGGCGCAAAATGCGGCGAATAACGTAGCCTGCACCGGTATTGCTCGGTAGTTCTCCATCAGCGATGGTAAAACTTACTGCTCGGATGTGATCAACAATCACCCGCATCGCAATGTCTGACTTGGCCTGCAAGTCATAACTGTAAGTATAGGTTTTGCCTGAAGCCTGTTCGACAAAGCGAATAAAAGGAGTAAAAACATCGGTATCATAATTTGATGTTTTCCCTTGCATGGCCATGCACAAGCGCTCGAAGCCCATCCCCGTATCGATATGTTTTTCTGGCAGTTGCTCCAAGCTACGGTCAGCCTTACGGTTGAATTGGATGAAAACCAGGTTCCAGATTTCTATGACTTGAGGATGATCCTGATTGACTAATTCCTTAGCACTTTGCAACTGTCGTTGCTCTTCCGTACGTAGGTCAATGTGGATCTCTGAGCACGGCCCACAAGGTCCCGTCTCTCCCATTTCCCAAAAATTATCTTTACGGTCAAAATATAAGATCCGATCCTCGGGAATCCATTCTTTCCAGAAAGAAACTGCTTCTTCATCGGCCTCCAAACCTTCGCTCTGGTCGCCTTCAAATACAGTTACGTACAAGCGATTGGGCTCCAGGCCATACTTTTCAGTTAATAGTTCCCAAGCCCAGGCAATCGCTTCTTTTTTGAAATAATCACCAAAAGACCAGTTCCCCAACATCTCAAACATCGTATGATGGTAACTATCGATTCCTACTTCCTCCAAATCGTTATGCTTACCCGATACGCGCAAACACTTTTGGGTATCCGCAATACGACGTGCCTTAGGGACTTGATTGCCAAGGAAAAAATCTTTGAATTGATTCATTCCTGCGTTGGTAAACATCAAGGTAGGGTCGTCTTTACTGACGATTGGAGCGGAGGGTACGATTTTATGTTCCTTCGATTTAAAAAAGTCAAGGAATTGCTGGCGAATTTGCTGAGCTGTCATAGGAAAAATAACGATTTGACGATTCTTCAATTCAGTGAGAAGGCGTTAACGCCCCATAAAACGATGTCACAAAAAAAGAGGATTAGCAAAAAAATGAAACAATTTAAAAGTTCATCTTTGATTGTATAAGCAAGAGGTTGATAGTCTTAAAAATGTTAATAACTTTTTACCATCTCCCCCAATTTTCCCGAAAAATCTTTTGAAAATTCAATCTTTCGCGATTAACTTTGGCCTCCATACTTGAGAAAACGAATATTTAGGCCTCTAAATGCCGCAAAAATAGCATTTTTTGGCTAACGAATAAGGACTTCATGAGAAAAGAAAAGTTTGTTTATAACACTCAAACGCTTCGTTACGAGAAAGTCGTAGAACCGCTAAGAATTAAGATATTCCGCGTTCTCGGTTTCATGTGCGCCGTTCTTGTCTCAGCGGTGATCATCATCTCTGTCACCCTGCGTTATTTCCCCTCTCCACGCGAGCAAGCTCTAATGAATGAGCTAAACAATACGAAAAACCAGATCAATGAGTTTCAACATGATCTAGGAATTATTTCAAAAGAACTTAATTATTTGCAAGACCGCGACGCCCACGTCCACCGCATGATCTTCGGAATGGATCCGATTGATACCAATGTATGGGATGGTGGTATCGGTGGTCACAATCAGTACAGTGACTATCAGCATTTCCGCAACACCGGTGAGTTGATGACCGAAACGCAATCAAGAATTGATAAACTTAAGCGACAGTTGGTCATTCAGTCAAAATCTTTGGATGAGGTAGAAGAGTTGGCGTTGAATCGCGAAGAAATGTTGGCGTCAATCCCGGCCATCAAGCCTATCCGTTCTGACAAATTGCAACGTAATATTCGTTCTTTGTCTGGCTTCGGTATGCGCATGCACCCTATTTTCAAGCGTCGTCGCATGCACACGGGAATCGATTTTACTTGTCCTAAAGGCACTCCAATTCACGCTTCAGGCCAAGGTAAAGTGGTCAATATTCGCCATTTGAAAAATGGCTACGGTACTCACGTGATTATCGATCATGGGTTTGGCTACAAGTCTTTGTACGCTCACATGAGCAAAGTTGATGTCAAAATCGGTGATCAGGTTACGCGTGGCCAAGTCATTGGCGCGGTAGGCAATACGGGAACATCAACTGCCCCACACCTCCATTACGAAGTAATTTACAAAAGCGAGAAGGTTAATCCTATCCACTATTGCATGGATGGCCTTACCGACGAAGAATATCAGGAATTGGTGAATATGGCTTCCATTTCAAACCAATCTCTCGATTAGCAGAATTAATACTGCGAAAAGAGGCATTCCGCAACGGTGGAATGCCTCTTTTTTTTGCTTCTTTTCGCACAGCCATCACATTTTTTTATCTTCGTTTAGTTACATGTTTTGGATTTATTCCTTGCCTGCAACATTACGTAACGAAATTTCAAGATGTCAGAAAAACCTCCGAAGCCGAATCGGTATTGTCCGAACTGCTATTATCCACTTCCCCGGCGCGCCATCTACTGCCAGGAGTGTGGGCAGAAGTATACGACGGGCAAAATTCCGGTTAGGACCTTTATCAATGAGTTTTTCAGTGAACACATCAATCTAGATTCGCGCATCTTTCGTACCATCGGCGCTTTATTTTTCCCCGGCCGACTTACCAATGAATACTTTAAAGGCCGGCATCGCACCTACGCCAGCCCTTTGCGTCTGTTTCTGGTCACGGCCGTCTTACTCTTTGCTCTGGTTAGTTTTCTGACTAGTGAAGTAGCTATTGATCTCGGCACTTTAAATGTTGAATATGTTCAAAAAGCTGAACGGGAACGGGCGATTATCATGTTGGATACGCTCATGGAAAATATTCGCGAAGAACAGCCTTCGCAACAGGTCGGGATGGCCTTTGATAGTCTCAATACCCGCTTTTTAGCGGACATTGGTGAGCACGAAGATTCAATGACGCTGGATTATTTCTTTGATCAACAAGAACTACGGATGTCCATTGAGGATTTTAATGAGCTCACCCCTACCGAAGTCGTTGACAAATACGGAATTGAAGATTTTTGGGAGCGAATACTTGCCCGACAGGAATTACGGATTCTACAAGAAGGCTCCGGCCGGAATTTGTATCAATTTTTCTTAGGCAAGCTGACGATTATGTTGCTGTTGATGATGCCGTTTTTGGCCTTAATCCTTCGCATGCTTTATATTCGTCGGAATTACTACTACGTCGAGCACCTGGTTTTTTCCTTTCATTTCCACGCTTTCGTTTTTGTAATCGTAGGCATTTTATCCATAGTTGGACCATATATGCAGGGTTGGCAAATCGGTTTGACGATTACGGGCATCTTTGTTTATGAGTTCCTCGCGATGAAACGCGTTTATAAACAAGGTTTCTTTAAAACATTCCTAAAATGGTTTGTACTTAATATTCTATTTAGCATACTCGCTTCCATCTTCTTCGTCCTCGGCGTACTGATTAGTATTTTCTTATTTTAATAGTAAAAGTTGACTGAACTACACTTTTCCTACATCTTTGTCCCTTCATAATTAGTTCAGCCAATGTCAGAGCGTATTTACGATCAATATGAAGCCGTTATCGGTTTAGAAATCCACGTACAACTATCCACTCGGAGTAAAGCATTTTGCGCTGATGCGACTACCTTTGGTGCGGCGCCAAATACCCAGATAAGTGCCATTTCTTTGGGGCATCCCGGTACGCTGCCGCGCCTCAATCGAGAACAAGTACTCAGTGCCGTTAAATTAGGCTTAGCGTTGAACTGCCAGATCACCGAACATAATCACTTCGATCGTAAAAACTATTTCTACGCAGACTTACCGAAAGGATATCAAATCACCCAGGACGCTGCTCCCATTTGCTGGGGTGGTGAAGTTCCCATCCGACTTGAAGGTGGTCGACAAAAAAACATCCGTTTGCATCATATCCACATGGAAGAAGACGCGGGAAAATCCATCCACGATCAGGATCCACAACATTCACTGATTGATTTGAACCGAGCGGGAATGCCTTTGCTGGAAATTGTCACAGAGCCTGATTTACGAAGCCCCGAGGAAGTTGATGCCCTGATGAGTACAATGCGTAGATTGGTGCGTTATCTCGATATTTCCGATGGTAATATGGAGCAAGGTTCGATGCGTTGTGACTGTAATATCTCGGTGCGCCTGAAGGGCAGCCAGGTCCTGAATGAGCGCTGTGAAATCAAAAACGTTAACTCCATGCGTTTTGCACGCAAGGCATTGGCTTAC